>JAITVD010000030.1 GCA_031285965.1 Azoarcus sp. | reverse complement strand
AGACGGTCGAGTTGCTGGCGAATCTGGGCTTTAACCGCATGAGCGTCGGAGTGCAGGATTTTGCCGAGGTGGTGCAGGTCGCCACCAACCGCGTGCAGAGTTTCGACGAAACCCGGCTGGTGATGGATGCGGCGCGGTCGATGGGTTTCCGTTCAATCAGCATGGATTTGATTTATGGCTTGCCCAAACAGGACATCACAGGCTTTGGCCGCACCCTCGAAAAAGTGCTGGAACTCTCGCCCGACCGGATTTCGCTCTACAGCTACGCGCACCTGCCCACGCTCTTCATGCCGCAGCGGCGCATTGTGGAGGCCGAATTGCCGACCGCCGATGTCAAGCTCCAGATATTGCAACTGGCAATCCGCTGCTTGACGGATGCTGGTTACGTCTACATTGGCATGGACCATTTCGCCAAGCCGGATGATGAACTGGCCGTTGCGCAGCGGCAGGGGCGGCTGCATCGCAATTTCCAAGGCTATTCGACCCAGGCGGAGTGCGACATGCTGGCTTTCGGGGTGTCCTCCATCGCTCGGGTTGGCTCCATTTACGCGCAAAACCACAAGACGCTCGAAACCTATTACGAGGCGCTCGACCGCAACGAACTGCCCGTGCTGCGCGGCATCGAACTGACCGCCGATGATCTGCTGCGGCGCTCGATCATTCAGGCGCTAATGTGCCATTTCTCGCTTTCTATCGAGCCAATCCAGATTGAGCGTGGCATCGACTTCAAGGCGTATTTCGCGGAAGAACTGTCGGAACTCAAGGATATGGAGGCCGCCGGGCTGGTCAGGGTGGAAGAAGAAAGGATTGCCGTCCTGCCGCCGGGGCGCTTGCTGGTACGGGCGATTGCGATGGTGTTCGACCGCTACCTCCGTGCGGACAGGGAACGCAAACGCTACTCCCGCGTAATCTGACGCGGCAAAGTTTTCTGGGCTAGAATGCGCGTCTGCGCCCTTAGCGGCGCGTATTTTTTGTGGCGCTTGATCATTTTCCATGCCTGAAGCGGGTCATCTTGCTGTTTTTCTGTTCGGTCTGGCGGGCGGCGTGCATTGCGTTTCGATGTGCGGCGGCATCGTTGGCGCACTTTCCATGCAGGTCGAACAGCCACTTGTCCGCGCTGCGCCTGGTCGAAGCTGGCAATGGCCTCTGCATCTCGCCTACAGCCTTGGGCGTGTCGTTTCCTATTCTGTTGCGGGCGGTCTGCTGGGTGCGCTGGGTTCCTTGGGGATGATCTACGCTGGCGTGCTGCCGATGCAGATGGCGCTGTACGTGTTCGCCAACCTGAT
Source organism: Azoarcus sp. (assembly GCA_031285965.1). GTDB lineage: Bacteria > Pseudomonadota > Gammaproteobacteria > Burkholderiales > Rhodocyclaceae > WRNU01. The sequence goes on along the minus strand of JAITVD010000030.1, from coordinate 7,455 downwards.
GCTCGTCGCGCTGGGGCTATATATGGTGGGCATCACCCGCTTTCTCGCGCCGCTGGAGCGCGGGGGGCAGGCGCTATGGCGGCTGATTCAGCCCATGACCCGCCGTTTCCTGCCAGTGCGGACGGCGGCTCAAGCCCTGCCGCTCGGGCTTTTATGGGGATTTCTGCCGTGCGGGATGGTCTATGGCGTGCTGGCGCTTGCGCTCATGACTGGCTCCGCTTGGAATGGCGCGAGCCTGATGCTGGCGTTCGGGCTGGGAACCTTGCCCAATCTGCTGCTGGCAGGCGTGGTGCTTGGGCGTTACCGCGATTTCATGCGCCACGCCACGGTGCGGCTGGTTGCCGGACTGCTCGTGCTGGGCTTCGGCGTGTTCGGGCTGGTTCGTGCGCCCGCGTTGGGCGGCAAGCTCTGGAGCGGGCTGGTCTGCACGTGATTTCCTGAAAAGAAGAGCCGAAAACATGCCGCAGCAGGAACATCCCGTTCAGGAAATACTGGAACTCGCCATTACTGGCATGACCTGTGCCGCCTGTTCGGCGCGTCTCGAAAAAGTGCTCAATCGCTTGCTGGGCGTGGAAGCGGTGGTCAATCTCGCTTCTGAACGCGCTGTTTTGCGTTTTGCCCCCGGTACGCTGACGCAGGAAGCCGCTTGCGCGGCGGTGAAAAAAGCCGGATTTGGCGCGGTTGCCGCGCCATCGCTTAGCCGTGAGCAGGAACAGTCGCGCAGGCGCGACGAATGGCAAGCGAGCTTCCGGCTCTTCTGGTTTGCCGCCGCGCTCACGTTGCCGCTGGCCACCCAGATGTTGCCCATGTTTGGCTTATGGCCGGGAAGCGGGGGCGGCGACGCGCACGAATTTGTACCCCGCTGGCTGCAATGTTTGCTGGCAACGCTTGTGCAATTCTGGATTGGGGCGCGGTTTTATCGCGGCGCGTGGAACGCGCTGCGCGGCGGCGGAGCCAACATGGATGTGCTGGTGGCGCTTGGCACGTCAATGGCTTGGCTCTATAGCACGCTGGTTACGCTGGCGGGCAGGCACGACCTGCATGTCTACTTTGAAGCCTCGGCAATGGTCATCACCCTCGTCATGGCGGGCAAGCTGCTTGAAGCGCGCGCGAAAGCCCGAACTTCTGAAGCCCTTGACGCCTTGCTGCGCCTACAGCCCCAGCGGGCGTGGATTGAGCGTGACGGGCAGCTTGTCGAGGTCGATGTGGGCGCGTTGCAGCCGGACGACGTTTTTGTGCTTCGCGCGGGGGATGCCGTGCCAGTCGACGGTATCGTCCTCGAAGGTCGCTCGGCGCTCGATGAAGCCCTCCTGACCGGAGAAAGCCTGCCTGTCGATAAACAGCCGGGCGACAAGGTCTTTGCCGCCACAATCAACGGGCAAGCCATGCTGCGTTGCCGTGCCACGGGCGTTGGGGCTGACACGCTTTTTGCCGGAATCGTCCGGCTGGTCGGGCAAGCGCAAGGTTCCAGAGCGCCAGTGCAACGGCTGGCGGATCGTATTTCCGCTGTCTTTGTGCCTGTGGTGGCGGCAATTGCCCTAATGACCTTCGTGGCGTGGTGGCTGCTGGGCGATTTCCAGTCGGCGCTTGTCAATGCCGTGGCGGTGCTGGTCATTGCCTGTCCATGTGCGCTTGGGTTGGCGACACCGACGGCCATCATGGTGGCTGTTGGGCAGGGCGCGCGCGCGGGCTTGCTCATCAAGAACGCCGAGTCGCTGGAATGCGCCGGACGCATGAAAACGCTTGCCTTGGACAAGACCGGAACATTGACGCGGGGCGAGCTTGCGGTGACGGACGTGCTGGCCGCGCCGCCGTGGTCGCCCGCCAAAGTGCTGCAATGGGCGGGGGCGGTTGAACAAGGCAGTTCCCATCCCATTGCGCGGACAATCGTCAGTGCCGCGCAGAAGGGCGATGCCAAAGAGCCGTGTGCGCCCGCAAGCAATGTACGTGTCGCGGAAGGTCAGGGCATCGAAGGTTGTATTGGGGATAAGGCAATATTGATAGGCACGTTAGATTTTCTTGCCGCGAACGGCATCGACGTTCCCCGAAGCGAAGCCGATACGCTGGCGGCGCAGGGCAAAACGCTGGCGGCGCTGGCCGTTGATGGCGCTTATGCGGGTCTGATTGCCGTGGCTGACCGCTTGCGGGAAGACACGCCCGCTGCGCTGGAAAGGCTTCGGCAAGCAGGGGTGCGGGTCGTCATGCTGACGGGCGACCATTCTGCCGCCGCTGCGGTGATTGCCTCGGAAGCGGGCATCGAGGATTGGCAAGCGGGCGTGTTGCCTGCGGACAAGGCCGCTGCGGTGGCTGGATTGAGGCAAGAATTGTCTGATTCGCGCAACAGTTATGTCGGCATGGGCGGAGATGGCGTGAACGATGCTCCGGCGCTGGCGGGGGCGGATGTGTCTTTTGCCATTGGCATGGGCGCGGGCGCGGCCATCGAAGCTGCCGACATCACGCTCGTGCGCGGTAGCCTGCATGGCGTGGCCGATGCCGTGCTGTTGTCGCGAGCCGCCTTGTCGAAAATCCGCCAGAATCTTTTCTTTGCTTTCATCTACAACGCGCTGGGCATTCCGCTGGCCGCCCTTGGGATGCTGAATCCCGTTGTCGCGGGCGCGGCAATGGCGCTGAGTTCCGTCTCTGTCCTCGGCAATTCTTTGCTGCTGAGGCGCTGGCAACCTTACAAAAAGGAGAAAACAGATGCGTGAAGCCACCCTCAAAATAGAAGGCATGACCTGCAACGGCTGCGCCCGCAACGTCGCCAAAACGCTCGAAGCCCTGCCGGGCGTAGCGGGCGCGGATGTCTCGCTGGAGCAGTCATGCGCCGTCGTGCGATACGACCCCGCCGCCATCGACGAACAGGCGATGCGGCGGGCGGTGGAAGATGCCGGATTTGATGCGCCGCAATAATTTTACGGGCTGAACACTCGACATTTGCCTCAAAGCACTGGAAAATAGCGAAGTTTTTCTTGGCCGATGCGTTCGGTCATCATTTTTTTGTGGAAGCCACTATGTCATCAGGACTGATTCTGGCGCTGGCGTGTGCCGTTGTCGCCATTCTTTACGGCGTATTCACCATTACGTCGATTCTCGCCAAACCAAGCGGCAACGAGCGGATGCTCGAAATTGCCGCCGCCATCCAAGCGGGCGCTAAAGCCTATCTCAATCGGCAGTACACGACGATTGGCATCGTCGGCGTCGCGCTCTTTTTCGTGATTGGGTTCTCTCCCATCGGCTGGCCGACCGCCATCGGCTTTTTAGTTGGCGCGGTGCTGTCAGGCGTGGCGGGCTATGTTGGGATGAACGTGTCGGTACGCGCCAATGTGCGCACCGCCGAAGCGGCGCGAAACGGCATTGCCCCGGCGCTCGACGTTGCCTTCAAGGGCGGCGCGATTACCGGAATGCTGGTCGTTGGCTTGGGGCTGCTTGGCGTTGCCGGTTACTACGCGGTGCTGAAAACGATGGGCGCGGGCATTGAACTGCACCAGGTCGTGCAGCCGTTGGTCGGTCTGGCTTTCGGCGGTTCGCTGATTTCGATTTTCGCCCGTTTGGGCGGCGGCATCTTCACCAAGGGCGCGGACGTTGGCGCTGACCTCGTGGGCAAGGTCGAAGCCGGGATTCCCGAAGACGACCCGCGCAATCCGGCGGTCATCGCCGACAACGTCGGCGACAACGTCGGCGACTGCGCGGGCATGGCGGCTGACCTGTTTGAAACCTACGCGGTCACGGTCGTTGCGACGATGGTGCTTGCGGCGCTTTTGCTGAAAGGCGTGGATGGCGCGTCCGACAATCTGGTCGTCTATCCGCTGGCATTGGGCGCGATTTCAATCATTGCCTCAATCATCGGCGTCTTTTTCGTCAAATCCTCCGAAGGCGGCAAAATCATGTCCGCGCTCTACCGTGGTCTTGCGGTAGCCGGGGCGCTGGCGCTTGTCGCCTTCTATCCGGTAACGGATTGGATGCTGGGCGATAGCGTCACGGTGGCGGGCGGAACCATCGCTTCCATCAACATTTTTGGCTCCGCCGTCATTGGCCTTGCGCTGACGGGCGTTCTGGTCTGGATTACCGAGTACTACACCGGCACTGAATACAAGCCAGTTCGGCACGTTGCTCAAGCCTCGACCACGGGGCATGGCACGAACATCATCGCGGGCCTTGGCGTGTCGATGAAATCAACCGCCTGGCCGGTGCTGGCCGTGTGCGCGTCAATCTACGCCGCCTATGCCTTGGCTGGGCTGTTTGGCATTGCCATCGCGGCCACCGCCATGCTGTCGATGACTGGCATCATCGTCGCGCTCGATGCCTACGGGCCGATTACCGACAACGCGGGCGGCATCGCCGAAATGAGTGAATTGCCCGATTCCGTTCGCGCCGTGACCGACCCGCTGGATGCCGTCGGCAACACGACGAAAGCCGTGACCAAAGGCTACGCAATCGGTTCCGCTGGCTTAGCGGCGCTGGTGCTCTTTGCCGACTACACGCACGCGCTGGAATCCGTGGGGCAAGTCATCAAATTCGACCTTTCCGACCACGAAGTCATCATCGGCCTCTTCATCGGCGGGCTGATTCCCTACCTTTTCGGCGCGATGGCGATGGAAGCCGTTGGCCGCGCTGCCAGTTCCGTGGTGCTCGAAGTACGCCGCCAGTTCAAGGAAATCGTCGGCATCATGGAAGGCAAGGCCAAGCCCGAATATGGCAAGGCGGTCGACATGCTGACCAAGGCAGCGATCAAGGAAATGATTATTCCGTCGCTGCTGCCGGTGCTGGTTCCGGTTGCCGTCGGCCTGCTGCTCGGCCCGAAGGCGCTCGGCGGGCTGTTGATGGGAACCATCATCACCGGAATTTTCGTGGCGATTTCGATGACTACTGGCGGAGGCGCGTGGGATAACGCCAAGAAGTACATCGAAGACGGCAATTTCGGCGGCAAAGGTTCCGACGCTCACAAAGCCGCCGTGACCGGGGATACCGTCGGCGACCCCTACAAAGATACGGCGGGTCCCGCTGTGAATCCGCTCATCAAGATTATCAACATCGTCGCGCTGCTGATCGTGCCTTTGCTGCCGAGCAGCGGGCAAGCGGAGATGGAATCCGCTGCGGTTGAGGCGGCGCGCGTTGCTGCCGTCCAGCAGGTTCAGGCTTCGGCGATGGATTCCGTTGAAACGGCTGCCGCTCGCGCCGGAATCGCCGTTTCCCGCGCAGACTGACGCGCCGGAAGAGGAGCAGTAAGAACGTAAGCAATTGACGGCGCGGGAGATTTTCTTCTGCGCCGTCCTTTTTCAAGGTTCAAGGCAATGGCGCTCAGTGCGGATTATCTCGTCTGGCTAGATCTGGAAATGACCGGACTTGACCCGGAAGAGAATCGCATCATCGAGATTGGCCTCGTCATCACCGACAGCGCCCTCGACATCGTCGCCGAAGCGCCTGTCATTGCCGTGCACCAGCCGGACGCCGCGCTCGACGCGATGGATGACTGGAACAAAAGCACCCACGGGCGCAGCGGCCTTACCGAGCGTGTACGCGCCTCCACGGTTTCCGAGGCGGAGGCCGAGGCGGTGATGGTCTCTTTCCTCGGGCAATGGGTTCCCAAAGGCGCTTCGCCGATGTGCGGCAACACCGTCAGCCAGGATCGCCGTTTCCTCCTGCGCTATATGCCCCAATTTGAAGCATGGTTCCATTATCGGAACCTCGACGTTTCCACGCTCAAGGAACTTGCCAAACGCTGGAACCCCGAAGTCTATAAGGGCGTGAAAAAAGCGGGCGCGCACACCGCGCTGGCCGACATCATGGAATCAATCGAAGAACTGCGCCATTACCGGGACACTTTTTTGCGTCTGCCCGGCGGAGATGGTTTGACATCAATAGGAGCCACACAATGAGCAACATCCTGATTATCAATGGAGCAAAGAAATTTGCCCACTCCAACGGCCAGTTGAACGACACCCTGACCGAACTCGCGGAAAACTTCCTGCTCAACGCGGGGCATAGCGTGCAGATTGTTCGTCCAGACAGCGCCTATGACATTCAGGGCGAGGTGGAAAAATTCCTCTGGGCCGACGTGCTGATTTGGCAGATGCCGGGCTGGTGGATGGGTGCACCGTGGACGGTCAAAAAATATATGGATGACGTATTCACGGCGGGTCACGGCAAGCTCTATGCCAGCGATGGGCGCACCCGCTCCGACGCTTCCAAAAAATACGGTTCCGGCGGCTTGATTCAGGGCAAGAAATACATGCTTTCCCTCACATGGAACGCTCCGCTCGAAGCCTTTACCGATAAGGAGCAGTTCTTCCACGGCGCGGGCGTAGACGGTGTCTACCTTCCGTTCCACAAAGCAAACCAGTTCCTCGGCATGAGCGCCCTGCCAACGTTCATCGCCAACAACGTTATCAAGGTTCCAGACGTTCCGCGCACAATCAAAGAATATACGGCGCATCTGGCGAAAGTTTTTGGATAAAGTAAGCGTCGGGAGTTTCTGTTATCTACACGCACGTCAGCACAAGGAGCATCCAAAATGTCGTCTCGCCGTTCGACACCCTGTGAGGCAGCCGGGGGAAAAAATAAAACCTACCAAAGGTGCGGGTATACATCCAGTTTTGGGGGGTATACCGGAACTTTTGGTAGGGGTATACACAAGTTATACGACATAGGGGCTAAAATAATTGAAAATGTTTTTGAAAAATATTGACATAATATTTTTATCTTTATAAAATAATAAACAGAGGAATATTATGGCAAGATATGAATTGGGGGCAATATATAAAATAAATGGAGAAAATGAAACCGTATATTATGTTAGACTTTTGGAACATGATAGTTATGGTGTTTTTAATCCATTTGAAGGAAAACTTTGTGAAGATACATTTTTAAAAACGCCATATCGTTTATATTTTTCTTGTAATAGTTTTCCGATAAAACGTGGAATATGGGAAAAGGTTTTGCCTTCGCCTGATAAAACTGATATAGAACGCTGGAAATCTCCTGACCTTGCAAATTATGGAAATTTTAATGCAGTATTATTTCTTGAGCAGCATCGTATATTTCATAAAGGTAATCCGTATGAGTGTGATAAAGAAAAATTTATTCAATTTGTAAAGACTGGACTGATAGAGAATATATTTAATCGGCATGAAATTATTCCGTCCTTTTTAGGGAATTATTATGAAGGATGGCCAAATACTTACATTCTTGAAAAGAGAGTTATTTTAAGCGGAACACCTGAACATCAAAGAGAAACAATAGAAGCATTAAAAGAAATGGGATTTGATACAAAGGGGTTAATAAAATAATGGAGTACGCCCCTGCGTCGTATAACAGGACTGTATGCGTTCCGCGCCCGTTCGGGCGCTCCAGGGTTCCGCAAAACCGCAGTCGGCCTGCGGCCTTTGTGCGGTTTTACTCCACCCACAGTTTGGGCAGGGGGCAATGCTTCGCATTGCCCTATTGCCTGCCAAACCG
>JAITVD010000066.1 GCA_031285965.1 Azoarcus sp. | reverse complement strand
CTATATGAGCGCCTCCCGTTTGCGCAAGTTTTTCTTGTTCTGACTGACAGGATGGATTGCAGCTCTATATCCGGCCTTGATGCAGCGTGTTTTGCCGCTGCTGGCCCCGATGAAATCCGCTGACTCACGCCTTATTCCTTTGACGAACTCGGAGTTCAGGTGATTGTTCAGGTTTAGTGAGTCCCGGTCTGACCTGTCTTTGTCATCACATCGTTTGCCTGCGCGCAACCTTTCCGTTTCTTTGTTCAGTTTGGCTCAATTCTCATTGCGTCAAGGTCGCGCAGCGCCCGAAGGGCTTGCCCCGCAGCCGACAAGCGAAGATGGCCTTTGATCCTACGCTGACTGGGTGTGTGTTCGCGTTCATGCAGGCCTCACACTCACATAGTCTTTCCGATAAGCCCGCCCCTGTGCCAGCACAGCCCAGATCGTGCGCGCCATCTTGTTGGCCAACGCCACAGCAACAACGTTAGCTGGTCGCCTCTGTTTCATCTTTTCAACCCATTGCCCAGGGTTCTTGGCATTCGCGAGCACACATCTAGCCCCGTGGATCAGCAATGTGCGCAGGTACGTGTCGCCCCGCTTGCTGATTCCGTGCAAATGGATTTTGCCGCCTGTGCCGGTCTGCCGGGGCACAACCCCCGCCCAGGCAGCGAACTCCCGTCCCGAGCGGAACGCCTTCGCGTCCCCCATCACGGCTACCGCCGCCGTCGCAGTGAGCAGCCCGACGCCGGGTATCTCGCTGATGGCCTTGACTGCCGGGTCTGCTTTCTTCCATTCCTGCATCCGTCGCTCGATCTTCGCGATGCGTTCGTCAAGCAGGGCGATTTCAGCCCATTGTTCGCGCAGGCTCTCGATCAAGGCTGCTGGCAGGCGTTCCGATAATCTGCCAAGCAACTCTGGTAGCGTTTTGCTAAGGCTGGTTCGCCCTTGGCCTGCGACTTCGCCATATTCAGCCAGTAACCCCCGCAGACCGTTTATCTGCATCGTCCTGAATTTCACCAACTGCGAACGCATCCGATGCAGTGAGAGCATGGCTTGCTGCATCTCCGTCTTCACGGCTACTGGCTTGCTGGGTTGCTGAACTGCAAGCCAGATCGCTCGCGCATCCGCCGCGTCGTTTTTGTTGCGAATGTTGAACGCCTTGACGTATTGGCCCGCCATCAGCCTGACCTGATGGCCTAATTTGATGAGTTCCCGCGCCCAATGGTGTGCGCCGCCGCACGCTTCCATGCCGATTAGGCATTCTGCACGGTTAGCGAAGAATTCCAGAAACTTCGCCCGCTTGATCTGCTTGCTTACGATCTCACCTGTCTGTTCATCCGCGTAGTGCACTTGAAAGACGTTTTTTGCGATGTCGATCCCGACTGGCGTAGGCTTCATTTTGTGCTCCCTCCAGCTTGCCCGTGAAAACCTTTATGGTATTTCCAAGTTGGGCACTTTGATGCCGTCGCCTCGTGAGGGGGCATCCCATGCTTCCGGCATCACCCCTTGCGGGGGGAGGCGCTCATTTCATTCCTTTGAGGAGCGAGATTGGCGAAAACGCCCCGTCGCATGGGGCGTTTTCGTATGCGCCCCGCGAGCATTTTTTCACGCTTCCTCTCCTGTGGCAAACCAGTTTAAGATGTTGGCATCTTTTTTGCCTTCGCCCACACCTTCTTGACCTGCGTTTCCGAGCACCCGACCAGCGCCGCCGTCTTGGCGATGCTCGTGCCGCCCGCCGCACGGTAACGAAAAGTTGAACGCGCCATGCCGCAGCGCCTTGCGGCCTCGGAAGCGGAGATTTCCCCTTTGCGCCAAAGCCTGCATGCCTCCGCAAAACCGGAGGGCAGCGGCTTTGGCTCACGCCCAAAACGCCCCCCTCTTAGCTTGGCGGCAATGATGCCCTCGCGCTGCCGGGTACGGATATTTTCCCGTTCGTTTTGGGCAACGAAAGACAGCACTTGCAGCACCAAATCGGCAATGAACGTACCGAGCAAATCCTTATCGCGCCGGGTATCGAGAAGCGGCATATCCAGCACGAGAATGTCCACTTGCCGCTTTTTCGTGAGGATGCGCCACTGCTCCAGAATTTCCTCATAGTTCCGCCCCAGCCGGTCGATGCTCGTGACGCAAAGCAGGTCGCCGGGACGCAATAGCTTCAGCATGGCCTGATACTGCGGGCGCTGGAAGTCTTTGCCGGAAACTTTGTCGGCATAGATGCGCCGCGCCGCAATGGAACGCGCCCGCATGAGCAACCGCTGGCGGCTTTCGTTTTGGTCTGCGCTGGATACGCGGATGTATCCGTACATGTCTCCCATTCGGTTGTATCCCCTACCCGTGGAATCGTCTTTTGAAAATGACAGCAGCACGGAAAATCAAGAAGGCATGATTCTCAAAAATAGTTCTTGAGATTCAATTCTCGATTGCATAGCATCTAAACGAGTTTCGATAAGGAGCAACGCATGGAATCGAGCGGACGCATTGATGACAGCACCGAGGAAGCCGTCCGCCGCTTCCTTGCGTTGATTGCCGCTCGCTACGATATGGCGGGCGCAATCGTCTATGGCAGCCGGGCGCGGGGGACGCATCGGCCTGACAGCGATGCCGATGTGGCTGTGCTCCTGAAAGGCGAACATCAAAAGGTTCTGGCAACCACGCTGGCAATGGCCGACGTGGCTTACGACGTGCTGCTGGAAACAGGCATCAACATCTCGCCTCTGCCCGTGTGGCTGGATGAATGGGAGCACCCGGAGAACTACTCGAATCCCGCATTGCTCTACAACATCGCCAAGGAAGGAATTAGGCTGTGAAGGCGCAAGATTTGATGGCGAAAGCCATGCGGGCGGCAGTGTCGGCAAGAGTGCTGTTCGATACCGGAGATGGCGACGGCGCATCCAACCGAGCGTACTACGCCATGTTCGATGCCGCTCGCGCCGCGTTGCTGGCTTCGGGAGTCGATTTGGGCAAAACGCACAGGGGCATCCTCAATGCCTTTAGTGACCGTCTGGTCAAAAACGGGTCTATGCCGCAGGAAATGGGGCGTCTCTTGAAACGTGCCGAAACATTCCGCTATGTAGCCGACTACGAAGGCAATCCCGTTGAACTAAGCGATGCGAAGGAAATGGTAGAACAGGCCGAAACCTTTGTAGCATCTATGCGAGCCAAGTTCACGCCGAAAGAATCTTTCGACGACAAGCCATGTTGATTAGCTATGGGCGTGTCCCAACACAGGCTTAACGTGCTTTATTTTCCGTTTTTTGAGGTAACCCCTACTTGTAGGTCAACCACGCCCCGCACGAACGCCGCATTTGCATCGCCTCGGCAGACCTCTTAGCATTCATCGTTCAGCCATCCGGCGCAGAAACCGCCCAGCGGCGGGGACGCGGCGGCGAGGCTCAAAAAAACACAAAGGAGACAAGGACATGGCGCAATTGCCCGTTATTCCGCATCTGGCGGACCAAGACCCGGTTGAGACGCAGGAATGGGTGGATGCGCTCACGGCGGTCATCGAGCGGCAGGGCGCGGCGCGCGCGCACTATCTCATCGAGTCCATGATTGCCACCGCCCGCGAGACCGGGGCGGAAATTCCCTACAGCGCCACAACCGAATACATCAACACCATTCCGCCCGAGCAGCAGCCGCGCTATCCCGGCGACGCGGACATGGAAATCCGCATCCATTCCCACATCCGCTGGAACGCAATGGCGATGGTGGTGCGCGCCAATCGGCATACCAACGTCGGGGGGCATATCGCCTCGTTTGCCTCCGCCGCCGCGCTGTACGACGTGGGGTTCGCGCATTTCTGGAAAGCGCCGAGCGCCCAGTCGGGCGGCGACCTCATCTTTTTTCAAGGGCATTCCATACCGGGCATTTACGCACGGGCGTTTCTTCTTGGGCGCTTCACCGAGGAGCAACTGGACAATTTCCGGCAGGAAACGGGCGGAAAAGGCATTTCTTCCTATCCGCACCCTTGGCTGATGCCGGATTTCTGGCAATTTCCCACTGTTTCAATGGGGCTGGGGCCGATTCAGGCGATTTATCAGGCGCGGTTCATGAAATATCTCGCCAGCCGCGAGCTGATTGACGCCAAGGACGCGGCGCGGCGCAAGGTTTGGGCGTTCCTCGGCGACGGCGAGACCGACGAGGTGGAAGCCCTCGGCGCTATCGACATGGCGGGCCGGGAAAGGCTCGACAACCTGATTTTCGTCATCAACTGCAACTTGCAGCGGCTCGACGGCCCGGTGCGCGGCAACGGCAAAATCATTCAGGAATTGGAGGCGCTGTTCCGGGGCGCGGACTGGAACGTCATCAAGGTGATATGGGGAACGCACTGGGACGCGCTTTTGCGGCGCGACCAGAAAGGCGTGCTCAAAAAACGCATGATGGAAGCCTGCGACGGCGAATATCAGACGTTCAAGGCGAAAAACGGCGCTTACGTGCGCGAAAATTTTTTCAACACGCCGGAACTGAAAGAGCTTGTCGCGGACTGGACGGACGAGGACATCTGGCAACTGAACCGGGGCGGGCATGACATTTTCAAAGTCTTTGCCGCCTACAGCGCCGCCATCCGCCATAAAAACCAGCCGACCGTCATTCTGGCGAAAACCATCAAAGGCTTCGGCATGGGCGCGGCGGGCGAGGCCATGAACATCTCGCACCAGCAAAAGAAAATGGATCGGGATTCCATTGCCCGGTTCCGCGACCGTTTCCATTTGCCGGTTTCCGACGCGGAACTCGATAAGCTGCCCTATCTGGCGTTCGCGAAAGATTCCGCTGAATACCAGTACATGCAGAAATGCCGCGCCGAACTGGGCGGCTACCTGCCGCAGCGCCGCGCCAAAGCCGCGCCCCTGCCGATTCCGGCGCTTTCCGCGTTCGATTCGCTGCTCAAGGCGTCCGGCGAAGGTCGGGAGCTATCCACCACGATGGCCTTGGTGCGCATCATGAACATGCTGCTGCGGGACAAAACCATCGGCCAGCATGTCGTTCCCATCGTGCCGGACGAGTCGCGCACCTTCGGCATGGAAGGCATGTTCCGCCAGTACGGCATCTGGAATCAGGAAGGCCAGAAATACGTGCCGGAAGACCATGACCAGTTGATGTTCTACAGGGAATCCAAAACCGGGCAGATTCTTCAGGAAGGCATCAACGAAGCGGGCGCGATGGCGGACTGGATTGCCGCCGCCACGGCGTATTCCGTGCACGGCGTGCAGATGATTCCGTTCTATATCTGCTATTCCATGTTTGGCTTGCAGCGCACGATGGACCTCGTCTGGGCGGCGGGCGACCAGCGTTCGCGGGGCTTCCTGATTGGCGGCACGGCGGGGCGCACCACCCTGAACGGCGAAGGCTTGCAGCACGAGGACGGCCATAGCCTCATCCTCTCGGGCCTCGTTCCCAACTGCGTGAGCTACGACCCAACTTTCCAGTATGAAGTCGCGGTCATCGTGCAGGACGGGCTGCGCCGGATGCACCATGAACAGGAGGACGTGTTCTATTACCTCACCGTCATGAACGAGAATTACGCGCATCCCGAAATGCCAGCGGGCGCGGAAGCGGACATCATCAAAGGCATGTACCTTTTTCAGCGCGGCGCGTCCGCAGACGGCCCGAGGGTGCAGTTGCTCGGCTCCGGCAGCATCTTCCGCGAAGCCGTCGCCGCCGCCGAATTGCTTCGGGAGGACTGGGGCGTGGAAGCCGACCTCTGGGGCTGCCCCGGCTTTAATGTCCTCGCGCGCGAAGGGCAGGACGCGGCGCGATGGAACATGCTGCATCCACTGGAAGCGCCCAAAATTTCACATGTCGAAAAATGTCTGAGCGCAACCGCAGGCCCCGTCATCGCCGCCACCGACTACGTGCGGCTCTACGCCGAACAGATACGCCCCTTCGTCCGCCAGCGTTTCGTCACGCTAGGCACGGACGGCTTCGGGCGCTCGGACACACGCGAGGCGCTGCGCCATTTCTTTGAAGTCGACCGCCGCTGGATCACGGTTGCCGCCCTGAACGCCCTTGCCGACGAAGGCACGCTGCCGCGTGAGACCGTTGCCCAAGCCCTCAAAAAATACGGGCTGGACATCAACAAACCCAATCCGCTGACGGTTTGACGCGCCATGAAAACAGACCATTCAGACCATTTCGAAAACAACGTCGCCATTCTGGTGGATTGCGACAATGTTTCCCCCGACATTCTGGAATACGCCCAGCGCAAAGCCGCGCAATTTGGCCGTATCGTGCTGCGCCGGGGCTACGGCAACCACAGCACGCTCGCCAATAAGTGGCAGGAAGCCTTGGTTCGGCTGGCTTTTGCGCCATGCTTGCAATACCAGTACGCCAGCGGCAAAAACACGTCCGATATGGCGCTCGCGCTGGACGCGCTGGAAGCCCTTTTTGATGAGCGCATCGATACCTTCTGCATCGTCACCAGCGATTCGGACTTCACCTGCCTGTGCCGGAAACTGCGCGAGCGCGGCGCGACGGTCTGTATCGTTGGGGAAGAAAAAACGCCGGACGCGCTGCGCAACGCCTGCGACCAGTTCTCCATATGGGAACAAGAGCCGCCGCTCAAAGACGAAAAGAAATCTGACGCGCCGCCCTCTTCCGAAAAACAGGGTTCTCCCGCCAAGGGCCGCCCTCTTTTTGTTGTCCGCGCCGTCTCCCAACTGGGCAACGAGACATCGGAAGGAAAGGTCTCTCTTGCCGAACTGGGACAATATCTCAAACGCGCCGACCCGGCTTTTTCTCCCAAAAGCTATGGGCATACCAGCCTGCTGAACATGCTCAAAACTTATGACTTGCTCGCTGTTTCCAAAGAAAATGGCGGGCATTGGGTGAAACCCGCCAATAAAAGCACCCTCGCCAAAAAGGCAGCGCCAGACAAAGCCCAACACGGAACGCCGGAGCAGGCCGCTTGCCCAACGGAATAACCTCTGCCCGCGCCAAACCATCGCGCGCCAGACTGCTGAAGGAAAAACATGAACGCACTGACAGAAATCAAAGTACCCGACATCGGCGATTTTTCCGATGTGCCTGTCATCGACATTTACGTCAAGCCCGGAGACGCCGTGGCGGTAGACGACGCGCTGGTCACGCTGGAATCGGACAAGGCGACGATGGACGTGCCTGCCACTGCCGCAGGCATCGTGAAAGACGTGCTGGTCAAACCGGGCGACAGGGTATCTGAAGGTCATCTGCTGATTCGCGTGGAAAGCGGAACCTCCGCTCCGGCGGAACCTCAAGCGGCAAAGCCCACCCCCGAAAAACCAGCGCCCGTTCCCGCGCCCGCGCAAGCCGCCCCAATCTCCCAAGCGGCACAGGCAGCGACCTCCGGCGCGGCATTGGCTCTGGGCAGCAACGTCCATGCTTCCCCTGCGGTACGCGCCTACGCCCGCGAACTGGGCGCGGAACTTTCCAGCGTCACGCCGAGCGGCCCGAACGGGCGCATCCTCAAAGAGGACGTGACCGCCTTCATCAAAGGATGCCTCACCGCCGGAACGCCGCCGATGGCATCTGCCTTCGGCAGCGGGCTTGACCTCCTGCCGTGGCCAAAAATCGATTTCTCGAAATTCGGCGAAACCGAAGTCCGCCCCCTCACGCGCATCCAGAAAATTTCCGGCCAGAACCTCGCCCGCAACTGGGTCATGATTCCCGCCGTGACTTATCACGAGGATGCCGACATCACCGATCTGGAAGCCTTCCGCGTCCAAATCAACACGGAAAACACCGCAAGCGCCAAGCTCACGATGCTGGCCTTTCTCATCAAGGCCAGCGTGCGCGCGCTGCAAAAATTTCCTGCCTTCAACAGTTCGCTCGACGGCGACAACCTCATCCTCAAAAAATACTTCCACATCGGATTTGCCGCCGACACGCCAAACGGCCTCATGGTTCCAGTCATTCGGAACGCCGACCGGAAAAGCATTTCCGAAATCGCGCAGGAAACGGCTGACTTAGCGCGTCAGGCTCGTGAAGGCACGCTGAAACCCGGCGACATGCAGGGCGCGGGCTTTACCATTTCCAGCTTGGGCGGCATTGGCGGCACGGTTTTTTCGCCCATCATCAACGCGCCGGAAGTGGCCATTCTGGGTGTCAACAAATCCGCAGTGAAACCCGTGTGGGACGGCAAAGCGTTCCAGCCAAGGCTCACGCTGCCGCTCTCTCTCACTGCCGACCATCGCGTCATAGACGGCGCTCTGGCGACACGTTTTAACGTCTATCTCGCGCAATTGCTGGCGGATTTTAGGAGGGTTATGCTGTAGAAGCGTCTTCAGCCGCCGCCGCGTGAGCAATTGAAGGGGAACCCACCAGAGAGTCTGCTTGCGCCCGTTTCAGCTTAAACGCCAACGCCTCCGTCTGGCGCTCCAGCTTTTTTACATTTTCTTCTGAAGCCTTTACACGCCTAAACGACAAAACGGCTTCTAAGATGCCTCTTTTCATATCTGCCCCGTCCCTATCTATTCAAGTCCATGTCGATAACTTTCTGCGGCTCGGAAAAGCCACAGACAAACCTCCTTTCAGCCAATTCGGTTGAAACGCCAGCATAGCGCGACCCTTCGTCCCGAAACTCGCCGATGCTGCCCAAACAAAAAACGACGTTTGCATACATTCGCCCCTAAAGACCTGTTCAAACAGTATCTACAGTCCAGCATATTTCGACACTGCCAATACGGTAGCACTTTGTCAAGCGTAACCCGTAACGATGAAGCCCTTCAAGCGGTCAAAAAAGGGTTATGTCGACGCTGTCAAAGAGGATTCGGGAGGCGCGGCTTCATGCGGGGATTTCCCAAGAACGGCTTGGGATACAGATCGGAATCGACCCGGCGAGCGCCAGTGCGCGGATGAACCGCTACGAGCAAGGTACGCGCATACCGACCCCGGCGATTGTCGAGCGCATCGGAGCCGAGCTTGGGCTTCCGGCGGCATACTTCTACGCAGTGAAGGACGAAGAAGCCCGCCTGCTGCGCTGGTTCTATCGGCTTACCCTTGAAGAACGGGCAAAGATGATGCAAAAGGTTGATAGCGGAAACATATCTGATTAGTTTTGGAAGATAAGCGGATAATTCCATTTTATTGATATGTTTACGGCAGTTTTACAGAAAAGTTTTATCAAAATAAAAATAGATATACCAATTTTTTATTTACCATTTTGGCTCGTACTTATTTCAGGTTCAGAATAACTTATAAAAAAGCTCAATATCCTTTTCTTTATTTTTTCCAGCAAAAAACCTTCACGATAAAATCAAGGGCTAGCGGCAAACCGTCCGGCAGACGGGCGGACAAGTTCCCCCAAAGGCCAGCGCGGGCGCACGTTAATCGCCTGTTCGGCGGATGGACGCTCTCCGCGCATCAAACGTTGCGCCCCCGCAAACGCAATCATTACGCCATTGTCGGTACAGAGTTCAGGCGCCGGGTAATGCACGCGCGCGCCGATTTCGGCGGCGGCTGCGTCGAGCTTGCCGCGCAAAGCCCGGTTCGCGCCAACCCCTCCGGCCACCACCAAACTGCGCAAACCTGTTCTTTCCAGCGCCGCCATCGCCTTGGCCGCCAGCACATCCACCACGGCTTGCTGAAAACTGGCCGCTAAATCAGCCTGATATTCCATACGCCAATCGGGCTTTGACGCCACATTGAGCACCGCCGTTTTGAGGCCGCTGAAACTGAAATCGAAGTTTCCTGAATGCAGCATCGGGCGCGGCAAATTGAACCGCCCCGCCTCGCCGCGCATGGCAAGCGCGGCAAGCTGCGGCCCGCCCGGATAGCCAAGGCCGAGAATTTTGGCCGTTTTGTCGAACGCTTCCCCAGCGGCATCGTCAAGCGTTTCCCCAAGCAGTTCGTAATCCCCCACATCGGCGACCCGCATCAACTGGGTATGCCCGCCCGACACCAAAAGCGCGACAAACGGAAATGCCGGAGGCTCATCAGAGAGCAGCGGAGAAAGGAGATGGCCTTCGAGATGATGCACAGGCAGAGCCGGAATACCGGCAGCCAGCGCCATCGCTTCGGCCACGCTCGCGCCCACCAGCAACGCGCCCGCCAGCCCCGGCCCCGCCGTGTAGGCAATCGCGTCGAGATCGGCTATGTCCAGCCCCGCTTCGCGTAGCGTCTGCCGGACGAGAACCGGCAGCAAGCGGATATGGTCGCGTGAAGCCAGTTCGGGAACGACCCCACCATACACCGCATGGAGATCGACCTGCGTGTGTAACGCCTGCGCGAGCACGCCGCGCCGGCCCTCGAAAACGGCAACCCCAGTTTCATCGCACGAAGATTCGATTCCCAGCACTTTCATGGTTTGCGCCCCTGCCCCCGGCTTGCCCCGCAAGGCTCATGGCTTTGGAAAAAAGGGGATTCTACGCGCTCAAACAAGGGTTCTTTGTCCCGCTCCGCGCAATTAACGAAGCAGTCAGGCGCATACGAGACGGTTCGATTGTGGATGCCGCCCGCAGCCCGAAAGCGACACAGCGAGCTGGCGTTTTTCGCAGTAAACCTACACCAGCCCGTTCCAGTCCTCGCTGCTGATGATTCGGCGCATCACATGCTGCATCATGCCCGCCATGCGTTTGCGGTCTATCGTGGGGTTGCGGACAGTGCGCACCATCAGCCCTTCAAACATGGAAGCGATGATTTCGCCTTTCGCGGCAAGGATTTCGTCATCGTCGTTCATGCCGCCCGCCTGACGCGCAAGGCGCAGGATTTCAATCAGGTTCTCCATGCAGCAGTTGTTGGCGGCCTGCACGATGCGGGCGACTTCCGGGTTACGCGCCGCCTCGGCGATGATTTCAAGCCTCAATCCCGCCGAAAAACTGTCCGTCATTTCCTCCACCTTTCCGGCGGAGAGTTCAATCACCGATTCACGCACATCCTGTGAAGCCCTCAACTCAGCCCAAAGCTCTACAAGCCTGTCCAGATCTCGTTGCACGATGGCGCCGATGATCGCTTCCTTGTTTTCAAAATAATGGTAGATATGTCCGGCGCTCATTCCCGCCTGTTGCGAGATTCTGGAAATGCTCGCGCCATGAAATCCATAATCGCAGAAACAGCGCGACGCGGCGTCAAGTATCTGGTTCCGGCGGATTTCTGTGCGCAAACCTTCGGCTGGCGCGGAAGTTTCTGGAGCGGAAACATCAGGAGCGGAAGTTTTATTTTTCATAACCGTTTCGTATGGGTACATTTCAATACACGCTGGCAAGCAATATGCGGCAGACTTGCAAACGATTCTAGCCTAACATAGAATGAACGTTCATTCTAGAGCGGATGTTCCACACGGTACATATAGAGAACAGCCGCTTCACCCCAAACCCCCGCGAGATTTCCCATGAACACCCGTTTCCATCGACCGGTTCTTCTTGCTGCGGCGCTTGCCGCCTCTCTGGCTTTTACCGCCTGCGACAACAGCAAGTCATCTCCCGCCCCCGGCACGGGCACGCCGCCCCCCTCGGTCGGCGTGGTTGTGACCAAGGTCGAATCCGCCCCCTTCGTCACCGAACTGCCGGGGCGCACAACGCCGTTCATGGTGGCCGAACTGCGCCCGCAGGTGACGGGCATCATCCAGAAGCGACTTTTCACTGAAGGCAGCGCGGTCACGGCGGGGCAGACGCTCTACCAGATCGACCCTTCGACCTATCAGGCGGCCTATGACAGCGCCGCCGCCAGCAAGGCGCGGGCTGAGGCGAATCTCTATAACGCCCGCCTGAAAGCGGAACGCTACGCTGAACTGGTCAGCATCGAGGCGGTCAGCAAACAGGCCAACGACGACGCCGCTGCGGCGCTCAAACAAGCCGAGGCCGATGTGGCGGCGGCTAGCGCGGCGCTCGACAAGGCTCGCATCGACCTGGATTTCACCCGCGTGAAATCGCCGATTCCCGGTCGCATCGGACGCTCTTCGGTCACGCCGGGGGCGCTCGTCACGGCCAACCAGCCCGCCGCGCTTGCCACGGTGCAGCAGCTTGACCCAATCTACGTCGACCTCACCCAGTCGAGCGCCGACCTCCAGCGCCTGCGCCGCGATGTGGCCTCGGGCAAAATTTCGCTCATCGACGAAGAAATCCCTGTGCGGCTCACCCTTGAAGACGGCAGCATTTACGAAGAATCCGGCAAACTCGCCTTTTCAGAAGTCTCGGTCGACCCCGGAACCGGCAGCGTCACGCTGCGCGCCAGCTTCCCCAATCCAAACGGCATGTTGCTCCCAGGCATGTACGTGCGCGCGCAGCTTGTGCAAGGCCAGACTGAGCAAGCCATCCTGCTGCCGCATGCGGCTCTGACCCACGACCAGCGCGGCGAACCCATCGTGATGCTGGTCAACAATAAGGGCGTGGTTGAAGTGCGCACCGTGCAGACCCGTGGCGCCCAGTCCGGCCAAACCGGCAAGTGGATCATCATCGGCGGGCTTGCCGCCGGGGAAAATGTCATTGTCGAGGGGCTGCAAAAAGCGCGACCCGGCCAGCCCGTCCAGCCCCAAGTGATTGGCGAGCCTCAAGCCGCCGCGCAGGCGATTGCCGTTGCCGCGCCTGGCACACGCTGAAGGCTCAACGATCATGGCTCGCTTTTTCATCGACCGGCCTATTTTTGCCTGGGTTATCGCCATCCTCATCATGATGGCGGGCTTCCTTGCCATCGAAACCCTCCCGGTTCAGCAATACCCGGACATCGCACCGCCCACAATCGTCATCAACGCCTCGTATCCCGGCGCTTCGGCCCAAGCGGTGGAAGAATCCGTCACGCAGATCATCGAACAGAAGATGACCGGCATCGACGGGCTGCTCTACATGAATTCCACCAGCAACTCCTACGGGATGGCCGCCGTCACGCTGACCTTCGATGCGGACGTGAATCCCGATATTGCGCAGGTGCAGACCCAGAACAAATTGCAGCTTGCCCTGCCCCTTTTGCCGCAAGCCGTGCAGCAGCAGGGCGTGCAGGTCGTCAAGTCGGCGCGCAATTTCCTGATGATTGTCGGCTTCGTGTCAAACAAGGACGATTACGGCAGCGCCGATCTGGCGGATTTCCTCGTCGCCAACGTGCAGGACCCGCTTACCCGCGTCACGGGCGTGGGGGAAGTGCAGGTTTTTGGCTCCCAGTACGCAATGCGTATCTGGCTTGACCCGGACAAGCTCAACAACTACCGCCTGACCCCCGCCGACGTGCGCAACGCGCTCTTGGCGCAAAACGCACAGGTTTCCGCCGGGCAGCTTGGCGGCACGCCCGCGCTGCCCGGACAGGGCTTTACCGCGAGCATCACCGCGCAGAGCCGTTTGCAGACGACGGCGCAGTTTGAGTCCATCCTGCTGCGCAGCGCACAGGACGGCGGCGA
The DNA here is from genome assembly GCA_031285965.1 of Azoarcus sp. Lineage (GTDB taxonomy): Bacteria > Pseudomonadota > Gammaproteobacteria > Burkholderiales > Rhodocyclaceae > WRNU01. Next base: position 66,326 of record JAITVD010000066.1, on the reverse strand, counting down.
AGTGCGGCTGCGTGATGTCGCCCGCGCCGAAATCGGGCAGGAAAACTACGGCTTCCGCGCCCTGAACAACGGCAAGCCTTCCGGCGGCATCGGCATCAAGCTCGCCGCCGGCGCCAATGCGCTGGAAACCGCCGACGCGGTCAAGGAAAAGGTCAAGGAACTCGAACCCTATTTCCCAGAAGGGGTCGAGGCCATCTATCCCTACGACACCACGCCCTTCATCCGCATCTCGATTAACGAAGTGGTCTACACGCTGGTCGAGGCGGTACTCCTTGTTTTCCTCGTGATGTTCCTCTTTCTGGAGAACTTCCGCGCCACCCTGATTCCAACCATCGCCGTGCCGGTCGTGCTGCTTGGAACTTTCGGGGTCATGGCCGCTTTCGGGTTTTCCATCAACACGCTGACCATGTTTGGGCTTGTGCTTGCCATCGGCTTGCTCGTTGATGATGCCATTGTCGTTGTCGAGAACGTCGAGCGCATCATGAGCGAGGAAGGGCTTTCCCCCAAGGAAGCCACGCGCAAGTCGATGGACCAAATCACCAGCGCCTTGGTCGGCATCGCAATGGTGCTCTCGGCGGTGTTCGTTCCAATGGCCTTCTTCGGCGGCTCCACCGGCGTAATTTATCGGCAGTTTTCGATCACCATCGTCTCCGCGATGGCGCTGTCCGTCCTAGTGGCGATTATCCTGACCCCGGCGCTGTGCGCCAGCATTCTGAAGCCAGTGGAAAAAGGCCACGAAGCGGGCGAAGGAAGCTGGTTCAGCGGCTTTTTCCACTGGTTCAACGGCATGTTCGCCCGAGGCACCGACAACTATGTCCGCACGGTCGGCAGCATCCTGCGCCACAAACTCATCTTCATGCTGGTATATGGCGCAATCATCGCCGCGCTCGCTTTCCTCTTTTACAGATTGCCAACTTCTTTCCTGCCGGAAGAAGATCAAGGGCTAATGCCCACCATCGTCATGCTGCCCGCTGGCGCGACTCAGGAACGCACCTTGGACGTGCTTGAGAAAGTGCGCAAGCATTACCAGGAAGAGGATGCCGAAAAAGACAAAATCGACACCGTTTTCACCATTGCGGGCTTTGGTTTCGGCGGCGTCGGGCAAAACATGGGCATGGGGTTCATCCGCCTCAAGCACTGGGACGAGCGCACGGAGCCGTCGCAAAAAGTCTGGGATTACGCGAAACGCGCCAACATGGCGTTTTCGCAGATACGCGAGGCAATGGTGTTTTCCGTCATTCCGCCCGCCGTGCTGGAATTGGGCACTGCCAACGGCTTTGACCTCCAGTTGCAGGATCGCGGCGGCGTGGGGCATGAGGCGCTGGTGGCGGCGCGTAACCAGTTTTTGATGATGGCCTCACAAGATAAGCGCCTCATGAGCGTGCGCCCCAACGGCATGGAGGACAGCCCCGAATTCACGCTCAGCATCGACCACGCCAAGGCCGGGGCGCTGGGCGTCACCGTCGCCGACATTAACGACACCCTGTCGACGGCATGGGGCGGCATCTACGTGAATGACTTCCTCGACCGTGGGCGCATCAAAAAAGTCTACATGCAGGCTGAGGCTTCCTCGCGGATGCTGCCGGAAGACCTCGACAAGTGGTACGTGCGCAACCGCAACGGCGACATGGTTCCCTTCTCCTCCTTCACCAGCACGCTCTGGGCGCACGGTTCGCCTCGACTGGAACGCTACAACGGCCAGCCTTCGCTCAATATTCAAGGCGCGGCGGCGGCGGGATATTCCACGGGCGAAGCGATGGCCGCTGTTGAGGAAATCGCGGGACAACTCCCGCAAGGCATCGGCTTCTCTTGGACGGGCGTCTCCTATGAGGAAATCCGTTCGGGCGCGCAGGCTCCGGCGCTCTACGCCCTTTCCGTGCTCGTCGTATTCCTGTGCCTGGCGGCTCTTTATGAGAGCTGGTCTGTGCCGTTTGCCGTCATCATGATTATTCCGCTCGGCGTCATCGGCGCGCTCCTCGCCGCCACGGGGCGCGGGCTTTCCAACGACGTTTATTTTCAGGTGGGGCTGCTCGCCACCATTGGGCTGTCCGCGAAGAACGCTATCCTGATCGTCGAATTTGCAAAGGCGGAACTGGAATCCGGCAAAAATCTGATTGAAGCCGCCTTGTCGGCGGCGCGGATTCGGCTGCGCCCCATCCTGATGACCTCGCTGGCTTTCGCGCTGGGCGTGCTGCCGCTCGCCAAAGCCACCGGCGCTGGCTCAGGCAGCCAGAACGCCATCGGAACCGGTGTCTTGGGCGGAACCATTGCCGCTACGTCTTTTGGCATCCTGTTCGTGCCGCTGTTCTACGTCATCATCAAACTCATCTTCAAGGACAAGACCGCGCAGAAAAACGCGGCAAGCCTTTCTTTCAACAAAGAGGTCAAACAACCATGATTCCCCCGCTTCGTGTCCTATGCGCCGCGCTGGCCGCAGCCCTTGCCGCCGGATGCACGCTTGCCCCCGGCTACGAGCGCCCCGCGCTGCCCGTCCCGTCCGCGTGGGATACGCCCAATAGCGAAACTACAAGCGAGGGCGCGGCAGCCTCCGAACTGCCTTGGCGCGACTATTTCACCGACACCCGGCTGCGCACGATCATCGAGCTTGCGCTCACCAACAACCGCGACTTGAGAATCGCCGCGCTCAATATCGAGCGCGCGCGCGCCATGTACCGCATCCAGCGGGCGGACATTCTTCCTTCGGTCGATCTGGCGGGCGGGCAGAACGCCCAGCGCGTGCCCGAAAGCCTGAGCCAAACCGGTCAGCCATACGTCAGCCGCCAATTCAGCACCACCGCGAACGCCTCTTGGGAACTGGATTTCTTTGGCCGCATCCGCAGCCTCAACGATCAGGCGATTGAAACTTACCTTGCCACCGAAGAAGCCCGCCGTAGCTCACAGATCAGCCTCGTTGCGGAAATTTCCAACGCTTGGCTGACGCTGGCGGCAGACCGCGAATTGCTCGAACTCGCCCGCCGCACTTTCGACACCCAGCAAAAATCCGTCGAACTCATCCGCAAGAGTTTCGCGGCGGGCGCGGCCTCCGCGCTCGACCTCGCGCAAGCGCGTACCGCGATGGAACGCGCCCGCGCCGACTCTGCCCGCTACACGGCTCAGCTTGCCCGTGCCCGTAACGCGCTCGCCCTGCTCGCGGGCACGTCCGTCCCCGAAAACCTGCAAGCCGGAACGCTTGCCGGGGCGCTGTCCTCCGTGACCGATCTGCCTGCGGGCGTTCCGTCCGAAGTGCTGGTAAAACGCCCCGACGTTTTGTACGCCGAGCACATGCTGCGTGCCGCCAACGCGAACATCGGCGCGGCCAGAGCCGCGTTCTTCCCGCGCATCGCGCTCACCGCAGGCGCGGGCACGGCCAGCGGAACGCTGGACGGGCTGTTTGATTCAGGCACGCGCCTCTGGACTTTCGCGCCCCAGATATCCCTGCCGATTTTCCACGCTGGGGCGCTTCGCGCCAACCTTGACCGCTCCGAAATCGAGCGCAACATCCAGATTGCGCAATATGAAAAAACCATTCAAACCGCCTTCCGCGAAGTGGCCGACGCGCTCGCCGACCGCGCCACCCTCGCCGAGCAGATCGATGCCCGCAGCGAACTCGTCAACGCCGCCAACGAAAGCTATCGGCTTTCCGAAGCCCGTTACCGCAGCGGCCTGGACAGCCACCTCGTCCTGCTCGACGCGCAGCGGTCGCAGTACGCCGCAGAACAGGAACTCATTGCCACCCGGCTTGCCGAAGCCAGCAATCGGGTCGTGCTCTACAAGGTTCTCGGCGGCGGCTGGAAATAAGCCTAGACAGACGGAACCCTAAAAAAATGGCTAACAGGCGGAAAACCGTAATTTTCCGCCTTTTGCTGTTCCCGCTCCGTCCGTATCCTGACACGATGCGTACCCAAACAAACCCTGTTGCATCCGTAAAAACATCTATCGCAAGAATCTACGCTTTGCGGTATGGTTACGCGCCTCTGATTTAGACGGCACTAAACAAACGAGGGAAGCACCGCAATGAGCACAAGCACCACAGCACCCATCGCCCTGATGACTGAAAAAGAAATTTTGGCGGCGCCAGAATCTGACTACATGTCGCCGAGGCAACTGGAGTTTTTCCGCCAACGATTGCAGGAAGAAAGAAGGCAGCTCCTCAGCAACGCGCAGGAAACCACGACCCACTTGCAGGACAACGAGTCGACTCCTGACCCTTCCGACCGCGCCAGCGTGGAAGAAGAGCACACCTTGGAACTGCGCGTGCGCGACCGCGAGCGCAAGATGCTGAAAAAAATCGAAGAGGCCATTTCACGCATCGACGATGCCGATTACGGCTACTGCGAAGAAACGGGAGAACCCATCGGCATCGCCCGCCTGCTTGCCCGCCCCACCGCTACCCTGTCGATTGAAGCGCAGGAGCGCCGCGAAAAACTCAAGAAGATGCACGGCGGCTGAAACCGCCGTGAACGGGTTGCTTCAGGGCTTTCTCCGCCTCCTGATCCGCGCTTATCAGCTCGGCATCAGCCCCCTCTTGGGGCCGCGCTGCCGCTTTTACCCAACCTGCTCCGATTACGCCCTGGAGGCTCTAACCGTGCATGGCCTTGCCAAAGGATGCTGGCTCTCGCTCACGCGCATCCTGCGCTGCCACCCTTGGCATCCCGGCGGCATTGATCCTGTGCCGCCCCGATCTAGATAGATAGCTTGACGGGGCCAATCTATCTATATCTATAGCCGGTAAAAACCATGAAGAATTTATGTGTAACAGGCGCTTATCCCGGCTGGACATATATAGGAGAAATCATTGATGAAATGCAGGCTGTGGGTCAACGCTTTGCGACGCGCCATCCTGAGCTTGCCGCTGAAATGATGCCTCTTGAACCCATTTTAGTTGATAAATTTCCCGAATTGGATTTTGACTTTTGTTTTTGCTTTCGGTGTTTGAAAAAAGATTCTGGTGGGGCATCCAAAGCGAGATTGTATAAAAACGACAACCCTAATAGCTTTAATAAAAACAACAATACTCCCGAATCGTCCAGAACACTAGGCTTTGATATTGTGGTGTATACAGAAGATTTTGAGCCAATTAAAAAGGATAAATCGGCACAAAAACTGATGCTGGGTAAAGAATTGATTCGATTTCTAAAGCTAACGCTTCTAAAATATATAAAAAAGATTCCTATGTCTAAGGAAGAAACGAATGATATTTTGGCAACCATAGAGGACTGGTTGATAGGGCATCATTGGCTTTTACTTGAAGGCGAAGATAAATGAATAAAATAAGCCCGCTATTTTTATTCTGTTCTCCGCTGTCGACGACAATAAAATAACGGTAAAAGCCCAAAGCGAAGATTTTTCGCTGCTCTTTACAAAAAAATTCCGCCCGCCCCCTTTCGGGGACAGGCGGAAAACTTTTAAAAGAACGGCGGTATCAATCCAAACAGGCTTTGAAACGGTTGCGGCTTGCCATTGATGTCGAGCGTGCCGTTGCGCAGGTGCGCGTCGGCGCTCAGGATATTGCCTTTTTCCACGAAGATGCCTTTTTCGAGTAGCGCGGCGAGTTCCCTGTTGACCTCTTCCGTCGTTTCTTTCCCGACATCGACCTCATTTTCTTCACCGTCTTCAAGCGTATCGGCGATTCGCTTGGAAGCATCCACCGTCATGTGCCGGATTGCCAGCGCACGGGGCATCGTCAGTTGCAGGTCGCCGAACAGGTTGGCCTCGGACAGGGTGTCGGGATTGCCGTCGCCCATGTAGGCAATGCGTAAGTTCCCAGTCATCATGCCTTCCGCCCAGCGCATGCTCATATCCTTGATGGAAATGGCGGGCTGGCGACGCAGCAACGCGCCGGCTTGCTCTTGAAAAACGACGAGCACGGCCTGTAGCGCCTCCTGATCCTCTTCGCCGCTTTCTTGCTCTTCTTCCTGCCTAGCCTGATTTTTTTGCACCGCCTGAAGAATGGCGTCATACGCCTTCGCGTCAATGTTTTCCAGCAGCAACGACAGTTTGAAGGCATCGATTACTTCCTTCGTGTCGCTTTCCATGATGAATTTGTCGGCATTGAGCTTCACTTCCGTGCCCAGCGCCCCGTCTTTCACGGACGCTTCGCCCGCGATGCGGAAGTTTTCAAACACCGCCCCGCGAACCGCGCCGTTTTCGCCCTTCACCCGAAAATGGAGCTTGTCCAGCGCGATGCCCGTCGTGCCGGTGAATACACGCTCGAACCCTTCGGCAAGGGCTATATCGCTCTTGAACGCCACGCGCCCAAGCTGGAAAAAATCCTCGTCATTTCTGACGAGGGACAGCCCATCGAGCACAACGTCCATTTCCTGCCATTTCAGGCTGGAATCCGCAGCGATTTCGGCATCCAGCCCGCCCCACGACAGCTTGGTCTGGTCTTCCTTGATGACGGCTTCAAATTTGGGGGAAACGATGCGCGAACGGATGCCTCCTCCCCAGCCGAGCGAAGTATCGAAAACAAGCGGCGATTTGCCCACGAACGGATTAGCGGTGAAAAACGCGGTAATCCGCGCAATATGCTCTTCTGTCAGTTGCACTTCGGAATGGATACGCGCAGCGGACATCATCGCCAGCAAGGGGCCGTGCCGGATGCTGTGGATGATGGGAACGGTGAGCGTCTCCGTGGCCGAATTTTCTTCCTGGGAAGGCACTTGGATAACCAGATCGGTACGCGCCGAGGCGGTAAAAGCGCCGCGCTGGTAATCGACAAGGTTGATTTCAACGTTGTTGCTGACTGCCCAGTCGTGACTGGCCATCCACGCCACGTCTTCCCGAAACTCCTGCTCGATGTGGCTGCCTGCCAGATAGCTTGCGCCCATCAGCGCGACGGCGGCAATAGCGATTGCGGCAATGATTTTTGGTGCTGTTCCCGTTTTCATGGTTTCCCCAGTTTGACCTGCTTATTTTCAGAATTTTGAATCAGGCAGCGGAATCTGCCATCCACGACTTGCTGCCGAGATATTCCCTGAATTCCGCGCCGATTTCAGGATGCCGCAGCCCCAGTTCAACGGTGGCCTTGAGATAGCCGAATTTGGAGCCGCAATCGTAGCGCACGCCGTCGAACTGGTAAGCGAGGACGGCTTCTTCCTTAAGCATCGCGGCAATGGCGTCGGTAAGCTGCAATTCGCCGCCCGCGCCGGGCTTGAGGGCACGGAGGTGGTCGAAAATACGCGCCGTCAGGATGTAGCGCCCAACAACGGCCTGCGTGCTGGGAGCTTTTTCGGGAGCGGGCTTTTCGACGATGCCAGTAATGCGCTGGATTTTCCCTTCCTGCCGTTCGGTGCTCACGATGCCGTACTGCCGGGTGTCCTCCCGAGGAACGTTCATCGTACCCAGCACCGAGCAGCGGTGGTAGCCGTAGGCATCGGCCATCTGTTTAGTGACGGATGAAGCGCCGTTGTTGTCGAGCAAATCGTCGGCCAGCAAGACGGCAAAGGCTTCGTCCGCGCTGACGACGCGGCTCGCGCAAAGGACGGCATGTCCCAGCCCAAGAGCTTCGGACTGGCGAATATAGATGCAATTGACATCTTTCGGCACGGTGCGGCGGACAATTTCAAGCAGTTCTTCTTTGCCGCGCGCTTCCAGTTCGGTTTCAAGCTCGTAGGCTTTGTCAAAGTGGTCTTCGATGGAACGCTTGGTGCGCCCCGTGATGAAAATCATGTCGGTCATGCCCGCTTCCACGGCTTCTTCCACCGCGTACTGAATCAGGGGCTTATCGACGATAGGCATCATTTCCTTGGGGCTGGCCTTGGTCGCCGGAAGGAACCGGGTTCCCAGCCCCGCCACCGGAAAGACGGCTTTGCTGATTTTCTTTGTGTCGTTCACGAATCATCTCCTCGCAACAGTTGTAACAGTCCCGCTTCATCAAGGATGGCAATGCCGAGTTCCCGTGCGCGGTCGAGCTTGGAACCCGCTTCCTCTCCCGCGATGACGTAGCTGGTTTTCTTCGAGACGGAGCCGCTGACCTTTCCGCCAGCGGCTTCAATCAATTCCTTGGCATCCTCGCGTTTCAGGCTGGGCAGGGTTCCGGTCAGGACGAAAGTTTTTCCGGCAAACCGCCCCGTTGCCGCGCTGGCAACGCCTTCATGCTCTTCCCAGCGCACGCCTGCCTCAACGAGCCGCGCAATTTCTTCCCGATTATGCGTTTCGGCAAAAAAATCCACAATGGATTTTGCGACGACGGGGCCAACGTCGGGAATTTCCTCAAGCGCGGCGGCGGAGGCATTTTGCAGGGCGGACAGGCTGCCGAAGCAACGCGCAAGCTCTTTCGCCGTGGATTCGCCAACGTTGCGGATGCCGAGTGCGAAAATGAAACGGGCAAGGCTCGTATCGCAGCTTTTTTTAATCGAATGGATGAGATTTTCGGCGGATTTTTCGCCCATCCTCTCCAAGGAGGCGAGCATGGAGGATGTCAGCGCGTAGAGGTCGGCGGGCGTTTTGACCTGCCCGGAGGCAATAAGCTGGTCGACGAGCTTGTCGCCCAGCCCTTCGATGTCCATTGCGCGGCGGCTGGCGAAATGCAGGAGCGCCCCCCGCGCCTGCGCCGGACAGACCAGCCCGCCGGAGCAGCGAGCGACAATCCCACCCTCTTCGCGCACGACATGCGAGCCGCACTGCGGACAAGTTACGGGAAGCTCAAACGGGGGATGGCACGGCACGCGGTCTAAAAAATCGCCTTCCGCCGATTTCATGGGGCGCAGTTCAGCTACAGTCGCCACGACTTCGGGTATCACGTCGCCCGCACGGCGAACAATGACCGTATCGCCCACGCGCACGTCTTTGCGGCGCACTTCTTCCTCGTTGTGCAATGTGGCGTTGGATACGGTAACGCCCCCCACGAAAACGGGCTGCAACTTTGCCACGGGCGTGAGCGCGCCGGTGCGCCCGACTTGCACGTCGATGGCCATCACGACGGTACGCGCTTCTTCCGCCGGGTATTTGTGCGCCACCGCCCAGCGCGGCTCGCGTGAGCGGAAACCGAGGCTGTTCTGCAAGGCGAGGCTGTCAACTTTGTAGACGACACCGTCGATGTCGAAAGGAATGCGCGGGCGCTCCTTGCCGATGAGGTCATGGAAATCGGCCAGTTCCCGCCAGCCCCGCGCAACAATGCGGTGCGCGCAGACAGGCAAGCCGAAAGCCGCCAGCGCGTCGAGCAATTCGCTGTGCGTCGCGGGCAGGCTCCAGCCTTCGACCGCGCCGATGCCGTAGGCGAAAAAGCGGAGCGGACGGCTTGCGGCGATGCTCGGGTCAAGCTGGCGGATGCTGCCCGCCGCGCCATTGCGGGGATTGACGAGCGGTTTTTCGCCCCGCGCCCGCGCTTTTTCGTTGTAGTGCGCTAGCGCGTCGCGGCACATATACACTTCGCCACGCACTTCCAGCAGCGGTGGCGGCATGCCCGCCAAGCGCAGGGGAATGTCGCGGATTGTCTTGAGGTTTTGCGTCACGTCCTCGCCTGTCACGCCGTCGCCACGGGTCGCGCCCTGCGTGAAAAGCCCGTGCTCAAAGCGCAAGCTGACGGCCAAGCCGTCGAATTTCAGTTCCGCCGCGTATGCCACGTCTGCCAAATCGTCCGCAAGCGACAGTTCGCGCCGCACACGCGCATCAAAATGCTGAGCGCCGCTCGCGTCGTGTTCGGTTTCGGTCTGGATGGAAAGCATGGGCACGGCATGCGCGACGGGAGCGAACTGCTCCAGCGGCTTGCCGCCAACGCGCTGCGTAGGGGAATCGGGCGTCATCAGTCCCGGATGCGCCGCTTCCAGTTCCCGCAATTCGCGGAACAGGGCATCAAAAGCCGCATCGGAAACCGTTGGCGCGTCCAGTTCGTAATAGGCGCGGTTGTGGGCTTCGATTTCGCCGCGCAGCCACCGCGCCCTGTCCCGCGCCCCGCCGCTGGCGTTCATGCGGCGAACAAGCGCCGCGCCAGCGAGCCGCCGGGCGGAATGCCTTCCTCGCTCATGCGCATCTGGTAGTGGCGGATGCGGGTGCGGATAACTTCCACGGATTCCGTGCCGAAAGGCCGCCCGTTGTCGTCGACCACGTCGGCGCCGAGCTTTTTGGCGAGATGAACCGCAAAACGCATCATCTCCTCGAATTCGCTGGCGGCATCGATCACACGCGGCAAATCGAGAATCAGGCTCAGGCGGCGCGTCTGCAATCCAGGCATCGCCCCCCGCGTGAAAAGCGTCTCTTCGCCGTTGCCCAAAATATAGAGGGTACGGCTGTCGCTGGCACGGGCATGGAAGAAACCGTCCCCCTCCAGCCGCAGCCCTTCGGCTTCAGCAAGCGAAAAAATCTGGCTGCCCGCCATCGGCCCTGCGGAGAGGAGGTTGATGGCAATCTGCACATCGACTTCAGCGCAGAAACGGTCGAGCGCCTTGGCGTTTCCCATCACTTCGGCCCGCGAGGGGATGCCCGCCGGGACGGATCTGAACTGATCCGCAAGCTGCTGCACCCCACGGACATAGCGCAGAAAATCGGCCTCGCTGACCATGCCCGTCCGGTCGACCAGTTGCAGCGCCGCCAAAAACCAGTGATGCGCGCCCACGACGTTGCCGTTTATCCTGCGCCACTGGTTCTCGCGGTCATCGAACGCATACCAGCGCAGTATTTGCGGGATGCCGTCGAGCACCTCCGTCTGCGCCGCCCAAAAACGCGGCACTTCGATGGGTTCCACGGATTCGATGCGGATGCAGCAGTCGATGCGGGGATCGAGCCTGTCGGGCAAGGGAGGGCGCGCCCGTTGCGCGGACGCGCGGTGATGCCCCTGCTGCTCCGGCTTGCCTCCCGGCGGAACGGACGCTTTTGCGCCCGCCTGCCCGTGCGGCGGCGCGGAAGGCGCTTCGCTGTCGTCCCCGCGCTCGAACAGAGGGTCGCGCTGGTTGTCGGGAAACGCGCGGCTGGCACGATGCCGATGCCGATTTTCCTGCCATTTGTTGAACGCAATGATGGCCGCGACGACAGCGGCGATGGCCACGATCAATACGATTTGCAGTGTATCCATTCCCTTTTACCGCGCCTTTTCCATTGTGTTGAACCGTTAGCTCCCCGTCATGCCGCCTGTTCGGCCATGCGCATCGCGGCTTCGATATCGACTTCAACCACCCTCGACACGCCCTGCTCCTGCATGGTAATCCCAACCAATTGTTGCGCCGCTTCCATCGTAATTTTGTTGTGGCTGATGAAAATGAACTGCGTCTGCAACGACATATGTCTGACCATTTCGGCATAGCGCCCGGTATTGGCGTCATCGAGCGGCGCGTCGACTTCGTCGAGCATACAGAATGGCGCGGGATTCAACTGAAACATGGCAAATACCAGTGCAATCGCGGTCAGAGCCTTTTCGCCGCCGGAGAGCAACTGAATCGAGGCGTTTTTCTTGCCCGGAGGCTGCGCCACGATCTGAACGCCCGCATCGAGGATTTCCTCGCCGGTCAGCACCAGTTCTGCCCGTCCGCCGCCAAATAGCCGCGGAAAAAGCCTGCCGAAATGCTCATTGACAGTATTGTATGTCGTTTGCAGCATTTCGCGGGTTTCCCGGTCGATGCGGCGGATAGCGTCTTCCAGCGTGCCGATGGCCGTCGCCAGATCGTCGTTTTGCTCATCCAGATAGGATTTGCGCTCAGCGGCGGCGCGAAGCTCCTCGACTGCGGCAAGATTGACCGCGCCCAAGGCGGCGATTTCCCGCCCAAGCCGCGCCACTTCGCGTTGCAGGCTGCCTTCGCTGGGCGCGTCGGACAGCAACGGGGCAAGCCTTGCTTCATCCGCGCCCGCTTCCGCCAGTCTTTCGCCGAACTGCGCGGCAGACAGTTCCGCCGCCTGCGCTTGCAGCCTCAGATCGGCCACGCGGGTGCGCAGGGGCGCAGCGGCGTGTTCGGTACGCAGGCGCTCTTCTTCGATGCCGCGCAGCGCCGCGACGGCCTGTTCGAGCGCGTCGCGACGGGCCGCCAGCGCGGTTTCGCGACTGCCACGCGCATCGAGCGCCGTTTGCAGGGCGTTTCGGCAGGCATTGTCGTCGGTGGCCTCGACTTCCGCTTCACTGTCCTTGCGCTCAAAGGCGATTCGCTCAATCTGCTCGCCCGCCAGTTGCAGATTGCGGACATTGTCCTCAAGTTTGCCCGCGCACTCGCGCTCCGAAAAACGGGCTTCCTGAAGTTCGTTCGCAAGCGACTGCGTGAGCGAGCGTAAATCGCGCAAGGCGCTGTCGCGCTCGCGCAGGGCGTCAAGAGCCGCATCAAGGCGGACGCGCTGCAATTCGGCCAGTTCGGCGGCACGGGCATGTTCGCGTTCCGCCTGCTGCCCGCGTTCGCGCTCGGCATCGAATTGCCGCTGCAATTCGGTCAGGTCGCTCTCGATTCGCGCCCGCTGTTCTTGCGCCCGGTTCGATGCTTGGATGAGCTTGAGGACTTCGACTTCTTCCGCGTGGCGCTCGCCCTGCGCCGCCTGCGTTTCGCTGCGCAGCGCATCCATGCGGGATTGCGCGGCGGCGGCGGTTTCCTGCGCTTCGCGCAGCGTTTGCTGCAAGCGGTGCTGTTCGTCCTTAAGACCCTGTTCCTGCCCGACGAGCGCGTCGATTTCGCGTTGCCGCTCGATGAGACCGTGCGTGCGGCTATCTGGGACGAAATGCGTCAACATGCTGCGGCTCAATACCTGCCCGCGAGGATTGACCAAGCACACGTCCGCCGGCAACGTGGCGCGACGGGGAAGCCAATCATCGAGCCGCTCGACCGCAAACCAGCCGCGCAGCCAGTCGGCCAGCAGCGCGTCCTGCGCGGCATCCCCCGTAATCGCCAAATCGTTCAGGGCGGTTGCGCCGGACAGCGCATGGGGCGAACCCGCCTGCGGCGCGACATCCGCGAAACCAAGCGCCAGCGCGTCCGGCGGCGGGGCATCGAGGAGGCCGGAAACCATCGGGCTGTTTTCATTCGTCAGCCGCGCCGCCAGACGTTCGCGCAGCACGGCTTCCATCGCGGTCTCCCAGCCCGGCTCGACCTTAATCGAACGCCATAGCGGCGGGGATTCGCCCTGTCCGTGGCGTTCGAACCATTCATTGAGTTCGCCATGCGCGGAAAGTTTCGCCTGAATCTGCGCCAGCGCGTTGCGGCGGGCGCGTAAATCGGTGAGGCGGCGCTCTGCCGTGTTTTCGGCTTCGAGCGCCTCACGGAGCGCCTCCTGAAGCGCGGGCTGGCGCGTCTGCGCGTCACGCAGTTCTTGTTGCAGGGTTTCGCAGCGCATGCGCAGGGCATCGAGCCTCGCCTGCCGTTCGGCAAGCTCGTCCGGTTCGGGGCCGAGAATCGCGCCGCGCTCGCCATCGAGCTTCACGCGCCGCGTGGAGAGCGCATCAAGCGAGCGACCGGAATGGATGCGGTTAGCCTCTTCCACCCGCAATTGCTGTTCGACCGCTGCCAGTTCGCGCCGCACCGAAGCTACCGTCGCGTCGGCGGCTTGTCTGGCGGATTCGAGTTCCGGCTGGCGATCGGCCATTTCCTGATGGCGGGCTTCGGCCTGTTCAGCCCGCAGGGCGGCATTTTCGGACAAGGCTTCCCAGCGCGAACGCTCGGCTTCCAGCGCCTCACGCCGCTTGCGCCAATGTTCGTGGTCTGCGCCAAGCTGCTTGAGGCGGGTTTCGAGCCGCTGCCGGGTCTCGCCCAAATGCTGCAATTCGGCTTCGAGCCTTGAGACTTCCGCGCCAGCGGCGAAAAAATCGCTCTGCGCGACATGCACGGATTCGGAAGCGGCCAGATGCCCGTTTCTGGCCGCTTCAAGCGCGTTTTCCAATTCTTGGAGGCGGGTGTTGTCGGCATCGATGCGAGCGGTGCTGTCGCGCAGTTCCCTCGTCGTTCGCTCAAGCTCAGCAAGTGCCTCGTTGCGCTTGATGAGCCAGAGCAATTGCTGGCGCTCACGCAGGGCGGCATCGAGCGCCTGATGGCGTTCGGCGGCGGCAGCCTGGACTTCCAGATGCCCGATGCGCTCGCCCAGTTCGAGGCGGATGTCGTCGAGGCGGGCGAGATTGTCCCGCGCATCGCTCAGCCGCCCTTCGGTCTCGCGCCGCCGCTCCCGGTAGCGGGTAACGCCTGCGGCCTCTTCGAGAAAGCCCCGGATTTCTTCCGGTCGCGCCTCGATGATGCGCGAAATCATGCCCTGCTCGATAATCGCGTAGGCACGCGGCCCCAGCCCCGTGCCGAGGAAAAGGTCGATTACGTCGCGGCGGCGCACGTGGATATTGTTGATGTAATACGTAGATTCGCCGCTGCGTTCCAGAACCCGGCGCACGGCAATTTCAGCGTACTGCGCCCATTGCCCCCCGGCACGGCTGGCAGCCGCGTTGTCAAAGACCAGTTCCACGCTGGCGCGTGACACGGGCTTGCGGGTCGTGGAGCCGTTGAAAATAACGTCCTGCATGGATTCGCCGCGCAGCGCCGAGGCGCGTGTCTCGCCCAGCACCCACCGTACCGCGTCGATGATGTTCGACTTGCCGCAGCCGTTCGGCCCCACCACGCCGACCAGGTTTCCCGGAATAAGCACCGTGGTCGGGTCGACGAAAGTCTTGAAGCCAGCGAGTTTGAGCTTGGACAGACGCAAGGTTGGAAAAGGGGCGAAGGACAGTGCGAACGATAGAACCGGGAATAAGAGGCAGCGCCACGGGAACTGCCTTCAAACTGGTGAATGATACCATTCCCGCTTGCGGAAAGCCTTCCGGCATTCAGCCCGGAAAGCTCATGGAGCAAAGCCGTAATCGCCATTTTTCATGACGTTTATTTTTAGCGCCCGCCCATGCTCAATGAATATCTCGTATCCCTTCTTGAGGTTTCGCCAAAAGCCAATCAATTCGGGCTGGCCGCGATAAATGGCTTCGTATTTCTCCATGTTCTCCCGCGTCATTCTGAACGGAAAAATATAGACGGGAATCGTTTTCTGCCCGCTGTCGCGGGCATGGACGGCATACAGATAGATTTCCTCGATCACGGCATCGGTCATGGGCAGGCAGCCGACCGTCACGCAGGAGCCGTGAATGAAAATGTCGCCCCCCGGATTGGCGGCGCGTGTTTTCAGCCTGTCCGCCGCGTTGGGATAATCGATGCCGAGCGAAAGATGGAATTGGCTTGCCGGGTTGAAGCGGTCGATTCGGTAAAAGCCTTCCGGCACCTGCCCATCCCTCTGCCGCCTTTTTGGGCCGAGTTTCCCAGAAGATGCGCAGATAGGCCATGAAGCCAGTTTTCTGTAATTCGCCTCATCTGGCGCTTTCGCGTAGATGTCCAAAACCGCTTCGGCCTTGTAAGCTACAAAGAGGACATTGAGCGCGCAGCTTTTCAGCCCATGTTCGGCAAGGCGGCGGTCAAGCGCGTCCGCCCGGCGGAGAAGCGCCTCTCTGACTTGCGTGTACTTTTTTTGCTGTTTCAGGAAATCCATGCCCGTTCCGCATCCGGCATACGCCGATGCCGACATAATCGCAGCCAGCAAAACCAAGGCAACGCGGGCGATACGCACAGAATGCGCAATCTGTATCATTTTTACAACTCTCCTTCCCATAATCAATGCCCGTATTTTTCGCTCGCCATATCTGCGTATAGTCTACACATAGTAGACAGCACATAAAAAAACCATTATGGTTCTAAAAATAGTGTCACTACGGTTATTTATGATGTTCCTGTCCGAAGGCTGACATAGTAGCGTTGATGCGGTACGGTTTTTTAGATGCCCCATAATATAATATATAACCTTTTGATATAAAAGGTTTTTTATTCTAGGTTAGCTAATTTGGGTCATGAGTAAATACGTAATATCCGCTAAGGGTAATACTTTAAGATATTGCGGTTAACCACATGTCGTTGCGGTTAACCGCATGTCGTTAATTATTCCCATAGTATAGACGCGGAAAACTGCACTATACTTCGGAGCACTCGGGTATCCAGATGGAAACAGGCAGAGCGTAGCCTTGACCAACGAGCGAGTTTTCCCCGTAACCTTCCTGTAAAGGACGATGACATGAAAGCAACAGAACAGCCCTTCGATGTACGAGAGATCCGCCGCAAGCTCGGCCTCAACCAATCCCAGTTCTGGTCGAAAATCGGCGTCACCCAAAGCGGCGGCTCGCGCTATGAGAGTGGCCGCAACATCCCCCGCCCAGTTCAGGCGCTCCTGCGTTTGGTGCATATCGAGCAAATCGACATCACCAAGGTCAAGAGGGAAGACTTCGATGTTGCGGAGTACCTCAAATCCACCAACCCTGAAATGTACAAAAACCTGAAAAAAGAGGCTCGCGCCTCGAACGCCACAAAGAAGAAAAAAGCGGCTTGAATTCAGGAAACGCCGCGATAGCGGCCAGACCGGGGCGCATCCCGTCCCGGTCTGTTTTTGTTTCCGGTTTAATTAAGGGCTGACGCGCACCGTCAGCCCTTTTTCTTTTGCTTTTTCCGCAATTCCGTCGAATTCTTCCGCCGACAAGGGGCTGATGCGCGCGCTGCCAGCCTGTCGCGGGGGGCGGGCGACACCGTAAAGCAGCACCTCCCGTATTGCCGCGCCCTCGCCTGCCAGGACATTGAGCCAATCATCTATTTCTGGCGCGGAAGGCGGCAGGCCATCCCAGCGGAAAACGCATGTCTGCACTTTCGTCGGGCATAGGCTGGCGCAGGTTTTCAGGTTGCGGGCAAGCGTTTCCGGCGACAGCCTGACGCCGTTGATTCGCTCGATGGCGTCCGCCCTGCCCGCGTCGACCTTGAACCAGACTTCGCCGCCCGCCTGTCCCAACCGACGGATACCTTCCCGCACCCGCTCTTGCCCTAGCAAACTGCCGTTGGTAATCAGCCGCAACGCCACTGCCGGGGCAAGTTCAAATTCGTCGCGCAGGCGAGCCGCCAAGGTCACGGCATCCGCGAATTCCTTTGCGCTGGTCGGCTCTCCGTTGCCCGAAAAAGCAATATCCCGCAATGTCCGCACGCCTTCTGGCGCGTGATGGCGCAGCCAGTCGCCCCGGCATAGCGCCATGAGAAAAGCCCGCAGTTCGGATTCGAGCTTCCCAAGGTCGATTTTTGGCGCTTTGCCCCGTATCAGTCCGGGTACTTGGCAATACACGCACTGCCAGTTGCAAGCGTTGTTCGGGTTGAGGTTGATGCCGACCGACACCCCGCCCGCCCGCCGGGAAAGCACTGGGTAAACGTATGCAAACCCCTCCAGCACGCGGCTGTGGTCGGAGGCGGTCAACATTTTTCCACGGCATTGCCCAGCCAGCCGTCCCGCAAAACCTTTGCCGCTTTGCCCGGTTTGGTGTCTAGGCTCAGCTTTGCCGTATCCAGCGGGGCGGGCGCCAGTTCAAGCTCAAAACGCATCAGTTCGTCGCGCCGGAAAGCGTGGATTTCAACCTGTTCGCCGCTGCGGCGGCGCTCCAGCATTTTCGGCAGGCTGTCGGCATCGACCCGCAAGCTATCCAAGGCAATCAGCGTGTCGCCCGCCGACAGCCCCGCTTTTTGCGCCGCGCCGCCGTCATAGGCGGTTGCGATACGCGCCGCCTTGCCTTTTTCCAGCCGGATGCCCAGCGACAGCGCGGCGCGGGCGGCTTCAATCTGGCAGCGCACGCCGAACGGCTTGAGCCATTTCGCCAGCGGCAGGTCGTCCGTCCCTTCCGCCACCTTGCGCAGCCAGCGGGCGAGCTTGCTCCCCCCGATGTCCATGACCGCATCGAAAACACCTTCCTCCGGCACGCCCTCGCCCGTCAAACCGTAGCGCCGCCACAAGGCACGCATTACATCGTCAAGGCCGCGAGCGCCCGCGCTGTCCAGCCGCAGCCGCAAATCCAGCGCCAGCGCAATGAGCGCGCCCTTGGTGTAATAACTGACGATGGTATTGGGCGAATTTTCGTCCTGCCGGTAATAATGCGTCCAAGCGTCGAACGAAGATTGCCCCACGCTTTGCCGGAACCTTCCCGGCGCTTGCAGCACGGAGGAGATGGTTTTTCCCAGCAGCCCGAGGTAGCCGCCCATGCCGATAGCGCCCGAGCGCACCAGCGCAAGGTCGTCATAATAGGAGGTGAAGCCCTCGAAAGCCCACAGCAAGCGCGTATGGTTTTCACGCGAGAAATCGGGCGGGTCAAACACGGCGGGGCGAATCCGCTTGACATTCCAGAGATGGAAATATTCATGGCTACAGAGACCAAGGCAAGCCATGTAGCCGTCCGACGCTTCCTTCATGCCGCGATGCGGCAAATGGTCCCGCCGGACGATGAGCGCCGTTGAGGCGCGATGCTCCAGCCCGCCGTAGCCCTCATCCACAGCCCGCATCAAGAACAGGTAATGCCGCATCGGCGGCGGCGCGCCGAAAAGGTCAATGTGCCGCTGGCAGATACGCGCCAAATCCGCGCAGAGCCTCTCCATATCGCAATCATGCCGCCCGCTGATGGCAACGCTGTGCCGCGCCCCGCCCGCCTCGAAATGCCCAAGCGAGAACTCGCCCATTTCGACCGGATGGTCAATCAAATCAAAGTAATCGTCGGCGCGATAAAGCCCGAACCCCCAAGCCCGCGCCGCGCCCGCTTCGCCCTTGGCGCATGGCAACGTAGTCGCCACCCGCCAGCCCTGCCCGCACGGCAAAGCCGGAGGCTGAATCTCGACGAGGCAAGGCGTGTTGGTCTGCCCTTCCGCCGCGAGAAAAACGCTTGTTCCGTTGAAAAAGCCGTGCGTCTGATCCAGATGCGCGGCGCGTACCGACAAATCCCAAGCGTAGACTTCGTAAATGACCGTCAGCGCCGCGCCTTCCGGCACGGCTGCGGCCTGCCAAGTCTGTTTGTCGCGTTTCTGGATGGCTATCTGCCGTCCGCCCGCCTCCGCACGGATGCTGACGATATGGCGGGCGAACTCACGAATCATGTAACTGCCGGGTATCCACGTCGGCAGAAAAAACCGCTGCCCGTCCGGGTCGGGACGGGAAACCGTGCATCGCGCCTCGAACAGATGCGCCTCGGGGCGCGAAGGGCGGATGGCGTAGCGGATGGAAAACATGCCGCCCACTCTGCCCTACAGCGTTTCCAGCCGCAGCTTCGTGACCTTCCCCTGCACCGAATCGAGCGCCTCGATGCGCCCGATGGCGGACACGGCGTTCTTCTCAATGGTCTGATGGGTCAGGAGGATGATGTCGGTCTGCGACTCGCCCTCGCCCGCTTCCCGCTGAACCATCGCGTCAATGGAAATATCGCTGTCGGCAAGAATGCGCGTGATGTCGGCGAGCACGCCGGGCTTGTCCTGCACGCGCATCCGCATGTAGAACGCCGTGACCGTCTCCCCAATGGGCAGCACCGGCACGTCCAGCACCTTATCCGGCTGGAAAGCCAGATGCGGCACGCGATGCTCGGGGTCGGCGGTATGCAGCCGCGTGATGTCGACGAGATCGGCGATGACCGCGCTGGCGGTCGGCTCCGCGCCCGCGCCCTTGCCGTAATAGAGCGTCGACCCCACAGCGTCGCCCTGCACCAGCACCGCGTTCATCGCGCCTTCCACATTGGCCAGCAGCCTGCTGGCATGGACGAGCGCGGGATGGACGCGCAGTTCGATGCCCTCTGGGCGCTTTCTGGCGATGCCGAGCAGCTTGATTCGGTATCCCAGTTGTCCGGCATAGGCAATGTCGACCGATTCCAGCCGGGAAATGCCCTCGACGTGCGCCTTGTCAAACTGCATCGGAATGCCGAAGGCAATGGCGCTCATGATTGTCGCCTTGTGCGCGGCATCCACCCCTTCCACATCGAACGTCGGGTCAGCCTCGGCATACCCAAGCCGCTGCGCTTCTTTCAGCACTTCGGCGAACGGCAGCCCCTTGTCCCGCATTTCGGACAGGATGAAATTGGTCGTGCCGTTGATGATGCCCGCCACCCACTCGATGCGGTTGGCGGACAGCCCCTCGCGCAGCGCCTTGATGATGGGGATGCCTCCCGCCACTGCCGCTTCAAAAGCCACCATCACGTCGCGTCGGCGCGCGGCGGCAAAAATCTCATTTCCATGCACCGCCAGCAGCGCCTTGTTGGCCGTCACCACATGCTTGCCGTTTTCGATAGCCGAGAGCGCCAAATCTTTTGCCACGCCATAGCCGCCGATGAGTTCAACGACGATGTCGACATCCGGGTCGCGTGTCACGCTCATAGCGTCATCCGTAACCTTCACGCTGCCGTTAGTGAAGCGTCGGGCGCGTTCAACGTCCCGGTCCGCCACCACGGCAATGCGAATCTCGCGCCCCGCCCGTCGGGCAATCTCGTCCGCGTTGCGCTCAAGGACGGAGAACACCCCGCCGCCTACCGTGCCGATGCCCAGCAACCCCACATTGATCGGTTTCATGCCAATGTTTTCCTGAAACAAAATGAAGGGATGGAAAAACCTTCCCGAAAATAAAAACGATGCGCTTCGTTACGCTGCACACCGGAATCCAACGCCAGCACCGTACAGGAAAGCGTCCCCGCTTGGCGTTCCAGCCAATCCAGCAAAGCATGTCCGATGCCCTGCGAACGAAAGGCGGCATCCGTAACTAAATCATCTATGTACAAGCGCCGTTGCTCGTAAGTGTTGTCAACGACACGCCATAGCGCCAGCCCCTTGACCGCCCCTTCCTCCACCGCAAGGCTGAGGCGAGCGCCCCCCGCGAGCACCCGCGCCAGCGCCGCACGGTAAGCATTGGAACCCGCGGGCAAACGGTCGCGCAACTGGCGATGCACCGCTTCCGCCTTGCCCAGCCATTGCGCCGCCGCATCTTCATCCACGCGGGTCATGGTCACGATGGAAAGTGCCATTAGCTCCCGTGCCGCTTGCGGTAAACGTCAAGAAACCGCGCAATGCGCCCGATGGCCTCGCGCAAATCTTCTTCATACGGCAGAAAGACCACGCGGAAATGGTCGGGATGCGGCCAGTTGAAGCCCGTGCCTTGCACCAGCAGCACCCGTTCGGTTTCGAGCAGTTCGGTGATGAACGCTTGGTCGTCTTTGATGGGGTACATCTGGGGGTCGAGCTTTGGGAACATGTAGAGCGTCGCCATCGGCTTGACGCAGGACACCCCCGGAATCGCCGTCAGCAGTTCCCATGTCAAATCGCGCTGGTGGCGCAGCCTGCCGCCTTCGCTGACCAATTCGTTGATGCTCTGATAGCCGCCGAGCGCGGTCTGAATCGCGTACTGGCCGGGCACGTTCGCGCACAGGCGCATCGAGGCCAGCATGTCCAGCCCCTCGATGTAATCGTTCGCGTGGCGCTTGTCGCCGCACACCACCATCCATCCGGCGCGATAGCCGCAAGCGCGATAATTCTTCGAGAGACCATTGAAGATGATGGTCAGCACATCTTCCGAGAGCGACGCCAGCGAAGTGTGCGCCGCGCCCTCGTAGAGCACCTTGTCATACACCTCGTCGGAATAAAGGATAAGCCCGTGCTCGCGGGCGATGGCGATGATTTCCCGCAGCACCTCATCTGGATAAATCGCCCCGGTCGGGTTATTCGGGTTGATGACGACAATAGCGCGTGTGTTGGGCGTAATTTTGCGGCGCATATCGTCCAAATCGGGCAGCCAGCCCGCCCCTTCGTCGCATAGGTAATGCACGGGCCGTCCGCCGGAGAGCGAAACCGCCGCCGTCCAGAGCGGATAGTCGGGCGCGGGAATCAGCACTTCGTCGCCCGTGTTCAAAAGCGCGTTCATCGCCATCACAATCAGCTCCGAAACGCCGTTGCCGATATAGACATCCTCAACGTCCACGCCCTTGATGCCCTTCTGCTGCGTGTAGTGCATCACCGCCTTGCGCGCCGCGAAAATCCCTTTCGAGTCCGAATAGGCGGACGACTGCGGCAAGTTGCGAATCATGTCCCGCTGGATTTCGTCGGGCACGTCGAACCCAAAAGGCGCAAGGTTGCCAATATTGAGCCGGATGATATTGTGGCCCTCGTCCTCAAGCTGCTTGGCGCGGGTGAGCACCGGGCCACGGATGTCGTAGCAAACGTCCGCGAGCTTGCCGGACTTGAAAACCGGGGCATGCTGGCTCTCGCCCTCAGCCGCCGCGCCGACGGCCTTCGCGGGCAACGCCTCCGCCGACGTTGGAGCCTGTTCTGCCATTTTCATGCCGATTCTCCTTCCAAACGCGCCGTTCCAAATGGACAGCGAAAGGCGGGCATTTTAGACCGCGCCGGATGAAGCGGCAATTTATGGGGCGACGATTTGACTTGCTTTTGCCCGCTGGATAAGAATCTCGGCTTCCCCGATTAGAGACCTCATCCAAAATCATGACAACAGAATCCACCGTCGCTTTTTCCCCCCGCCCGCCGCAGCCCGCTCCAGAAAACCCCAATGCCCGCTGGAGCGTTGCCGCCATCGAGGCGCTGTTCGCGCTGCCTTTCATGGATTTGATGTTCCGGGCGCAAGAAGCGCACCGCGTCCATTTCAAGGCAGGCGAAGTGCAGCGTTCGACCCTGCTCTCCATCAAAACCGGGGGCTGTTCCGAAGACTGCGGCTACTGCTCGCAATCCGCCCGCCACGGCACGGGGCTGGTGCGCGAAGCCCTGATGCCGCTCGACAAAGTGCTCGAACACGCCCGCGCCGCCAAAGAAAGTGGCTCCTCCCGCTTCTGCATGGGCGCGGCATGGCGCAGCCCCAAGGAAAAAGACCTCGCCGCCGTCATCGAGATGGTGAGCGAAGTCAAAAAGCTCGGGCTGGAAACCTGCGTCACCCTCGGCATGCTGGATGCCGAACAGGCGCGGCAACTCGCGGATGCCGGACTGGACTACTACAACCACAATATCGACACCGCGCCCGAAAACTACGGCAAGGTCATCACCACCCACACCTTGCAAGACCGGCTCGACACCATCGAAAAAGTGCGCGAAGCGGGCATCAATGTCTGTTCCGGCGGCATCGTCGGCATGGGCGAAAACCAAGCGGGACGCGCAAGCCTCATCGCCGCGCTGGCCAACATGGAACCGCCGCCGGAATCGGTTCCCATCAACAAGCTCATCGCCTTTCCCGGCACGCCGCTCGCGGACGCGGATGCCATCGACCCCTTCGATTTCGTCCGCACCATTGCCGTGGCGCGTATCGCCATGCCCGCCAGTTTCGTGCGCCTGTCGGCGGGACGCGAACAGATGAGCGACGAATTGCAGGCGCTTTGCTTCATGGCGGGCGCCAATTCCATCTTTTATGGCGAACGCCTCCTGACCACGGGCAATGCCGATGCCGACGGCGACATGCGCCTGTTTGCGCGGCTGAACCTCGTCTCCATCTAAGCGTGGACGCGCCCGGCGCTGGCTCCCCTTCCGCGCAAGGCTTCCAACTGGATGCCGCGCTGGTGCGGCGGCGCATCCAACAAGCCGCGCCGCGAGCCAGCGCCGCCGAAACCGGCGCTGATTTCCTGACCCGCGAAATCGCCCGCCGCATGGACGAGCGGCTCGATGTCATCCGCGTCGCGCCCCGCCGTATCCTCGACCTTGGCTGCGCCGAAGGGCATGACCTCAAGCGCCTCGGGGAACGTTACCCAGACGCCGAGCGCATCGGCATCGACCTTGCCGCGCCCCTGCTCGCCCGCGCCCGCGCGCGGATTGCCCCGCCCACCCCGCCGCTGCGCCGCCTGTTTGGCAAAAAACCGCCGCCGCTCCACCTCACCGCTGCGGAAGCTACGCGGCTGCCGCTCGCGGACAATGCCGTTTCACTGGTCTGGGCAAACCTCACGCTGCCTTTCATTGCCGACCCCTTGCCCGTTTTCCGCGAAATGTGCCGCGTCACGGAAACGGGCGGGTTAATCCTGTTCTCCAGCCTCGGGCCGGACACCCTGCGCGAACTGCGCGAAATCCTCCCCGCCCGCGCCGGATGCCGCGTTCACAGCTTCATCGACATGCACGACCTCGGCGATGCCCTCATCGCCGCCGGATTCTCTGACCCCGTCATCGAGATGGACATGGCAACGCTCACCTACGAGCGCCTCGATGCCCTGTTTGCCGACCTTCGCGCCAACGCCGCCCGCAACGCCGCCCAAGCCCGCCCACGCGGCCTATCCGGGCGCACAGGCTGGGAACACGCCCGCGAACGCTACGAAGCCCGCCGCCGCGAAGGCCGCCTGCCCGTCACGGCGGAAATCATCCAAGGCCACGCCTGGAAAACCGCCAACGCCAAACCGCCAAACATCCGCCCCGACGGCAGCGCCGTGGTGCGCTTTCATCCATCCTCCCATGCGGGCAAAATGGGGCGCTGACACAAAACGAACCCCTTAAAAGGCAACCCGCATGGCCGTCAAAAAAAGCGAACTCTACTCAAGCCTCTGGGCAAGCTGCGACAGCTTGCGCGGCGGCATGGACAGTTCCCAGTACAAGGATTACATCCTTACCCTGTTGTTCGTGAAATACGTTTCGGACAAATTCAAGGGCGTGGACTACGGCGACATCGACGTGCCGGAAGGCGGCGGTTTCGACGACATGCTCGCGCTGATTGGCAGCAAGAACATCGGCGAGGGAATGGACAAAATCATCGCCCGCCTTGCCGAAGCCAACAACCTGCGGGGGGTGATCGACAACGCGCATTTCAATGACGGGGACAAGCTCGGCAAGGGCCTGGAAATGGTGGACAAGCTCTCCGAGCTGCTCAGTATTTTCCGCGACCAGATGCCCGACTTCTCAAAGAACCACGCGGATGGCGACGACATCATCGGGGATGCCTACGAATACCTGATGCGCAACTTCGCCACCGAAAGCGGCAAGAGCAAGGGGCAGTTCTACACCCCCGCCGAAGTGTCCCGCATCCTCGCCAAAGTCGTGGGCATCGAGCACGCCACGGGCAGCGGCGTCACTTTGTACGACCCGGCGTGCGGCTCCGGCTCCCTGCTCCTTCGCGCCGTGGAAATCGCGCCCGCGAACGCCAGGGTTTCAATCTACGGACAGGAAAAAGACATCACGACCGCCGGGCTGGCCCGGATGAACACCGTTCTGCATAACCAGTCGACCGCTGAGATTAAAGGCGGCTACAGCACGTTTTCCGACCCGCAATATAAACATGAGGGCTTGGACGGCGTTTTGCGGAAATTTGATTTTGCCGTGGTCAATCCGCCGTTTTCCGATAAGAACTGGACGCACGGCTTGAAGGATTACGACCGCTTCGACGGCTACGGCGACCGCCCGCCGCAGAAGAACGGCGATTTCGCCTGGCTGCTGCACATCATCAAATCCTTGAAGCCCAACGGCAAGGCGGCGGTCATCCTGCCGCACGGCGTGCTGTTCCGGGGCAACGCCGAGGCCGCCATCCGCCAGTCGCTCATCGACCGGGGGCTGATTAAGGGCATCATCGGCCTGCCCGCCAACCTTTTTTACGGCACGGGCATTCCCGCCTGCATCCTCGTGATTGACAAGGAAAACGCCGACGAGCGGGACGGCATTTTCATGATTGACGCCAGCCGCGACTTCATCAAGGACGGCAACAAGAACCGCCTGCGCGAGCGCGACGTTTACAAGATTACGACGGTGTTCAACCAGCGGATTGAACTGCAAAAATATTCCCGTTTTGTGCCGGACGACGAAATATGGGAAAAGAACGCCTGCAACCTGAACATTCCCCGCTACATCGACGGCGGCGAAGCGGAGGACGCGCAGAGCATCGACGGCCACCTGAACGGCGGCATTCCGGCGGCGGACGTGGAGAGCCTTTCACGCTATTGGCAAGCCTTTCCGAACCTGCGCGGGCAATTGTTCGCGCCGTTCCGCGAGGGTTTCGACGCGCTGGCAGTGGGCAAAGACGAGGTGCGCGACGCCATTTTCGGCGATGCGGAATTTGCCGCTTATGCCGGCACGGTTGAGGCGGCTTTTGCGCAGTGGAAAGCCCACGCGGACGGCAAGCTCCGCGCCATCAGCGGCGCGACGAGGCCGAAGCGCCTGATTGTGGAGCTTGCCGAAGAAATCCTGGGCGGCTTCGAGCCAGTCGCCCTCGTGGACAAATACGACGCCTATGAGGCGCTGCTCTCCTACTGGAACGAAACGATGTCCGATGACGTGTATCTCCTGGTGCAGGACGGCTACGAGGCAATTCGCGGCATCGAAGTGTTTTATAAGGAAACCGAAAACAGAAAAACCGCCGAAAAGAAAAAGAAAGAAACGGGCTGGGACGGCAGGCTCGTGCCGAAAAGCCTTGTCATAGAAAAGTTTTTTGCCACCGAGCAGAAAGCGATTGACGCGAAGGAAGCCGACATCGCTGCGGCGCAGGCGGAACGGGACGAAATGATTGAGAATGCCGAGGAAGATTCGGTTATCCACAGCATTCTTGGAGAAAACGGAAAAATTGACAAAAAGGCGTTGAACCATATCCTGCAAACGGCTCTCCTTGGCAAAGAGGATAACGACGTTCTTAGAGCGATTCACAAATTGCTGTTGAAGATAGAAAAAGATGCCAAGGCCGTGAAAGACCTTCGCGCCGCATTGGATGAAAAAACCCGCGCGCGGTATTCCCAACTGGACGACAAGGAATGTCTGGAGTTGCTCCTGGAACGCAAATGGTTCCGCGCGATAAGGAGCGGCATCGACGCGCTCTATACGGCGGTGAGCCACCGCATTGCGGAGCGCGTGGCCGAATTGACCGAGCGGTACGGGCAAACCCTGCCCGCCCTTGAAAGCGAGGTCGCCGGGCTGGAAGGCAAGGTCAAATCTCATTTGAAAAAGATGGGGTTTGCAGGGTGAACAACCAAGAACAATTTCACGCCGATGTTTACCTTGTGTTTCCAAGCGAAAAGATTTGCTACACGCTGTGTGGCAAATTGAAGAAGATGGGGTTTGTATGGTGACGAAAATCAGTGATTGCCTCGAACCGAGTAAAGAACGCACGGTTCCGTCGCAATCCCCTTATCACAAGTGTGTTGAGTTGGAACACATTGAAAGCAATAGCGGACGTATTAGCGGATATTCTGAAACCGAAAACGTCATAAGCCTGAAATCTGTATTTTACAAAGGCGATATTCTTTTTGGAAAACTACGCCCTTATCTTCGCAAATATGCGTTAGCTGATTTTGATGGTTTATGCACAACAGAAATATGGGTGCTACGCGGAAAATGTGGCGTTGATAATTCATATATGTTCTATCAATTGCAAAGTGATTGGTTTATTTCACTGGCAAACAACACGACAGGTACAAAAATGCCTCGTGCTGACTGGAATATTGTTAAAGAGGCAGAAATCAACCTCCCTCCCCTCCCCGAACAACGCCTCATCGCCGAAGCCCTTTCCGATACGGACGCCCTGCTTGCCGCGCTGGAAAAACTCATCGCCAAAAAACGCGCCATCAAACAGGGCGCAATGCAGGAATTGCTCACAGGGAAAAGGCGGCTGCCGGGGTTTGAGGGGGAGTGGGTGGAGAAACCCCTCTCGGAAATTATGCGTATTCGTAAAGAACGCATTAACCCATTCAATTACATCAGTACACGCTGTATTGAACTTGAACATATCGAACCCATTTCAGGTTATTTGCTTGGGTGGGTAGATTCAAGAAATCAGCGCAGCTTGAAAACATTGTTTCACTCGGATGATGTATTGTTTTGTAAACTACGTCCGTATTTGCGGAAGTTCTATTTTTCGACTTTTAGCGGAGTGTGCTCAACAGAATTCTGGGTGTTTACTTCTATAAACGATACTGTTGCTAATCAATTTATATATCACTTGGTGCAAATGTATAAGTTTCTGGAAATTGCCAACTCGACAACAGGCACAAAGATGCCACGGGCAGACTGGACGCTTATGAAAGATACTGTTTTCGCCCTGCCATCAAATGTTGCCGAACAAACCGCCATTGCCTCCATCCTCTCCGACATGGACGCTGAAATCGACGCGCTGACGGCGAAGCGGAACAAACTCCGCGACATCAAGCAAGGCATGATGTCCGAATTGCTCACGGGGCGCATCCGGCTTGTTGGCCGCGAGGACACGCTGCCGCTTTCAACGCGCCCTGCAACGTAAAGGACACGGATCAATGCCCAGAAAACCGGAAAGTAAGCTCGTCATTTTCAAAACTACCGACGAAAATGTTTCTGTCAACGTGCGGTTCGAGGATGAAACCGTATGGTTGACACAGCAGCAAATCGCCGAATTGTTTGACACCGCCCGAACCAGCATCGTCGAGCACATCCAGCATATCTACGAGGAAAGCGAATTGCTGCCAGAAGCAACCTGTCGGGAATTCCGACAGGTTCGGATGGAAGGTAGCCGCCAAGTCAGCAGAAACCTGCCTCACTATGACCTCGACATGATTATCTCGGTCGGATACCGGGTGAACTCCAAACGGGCGACGCAGTTCCGCCAGTGGGCCACCAAACGCCTGAACGAATACATCCGCAAGGGTTTCACCCTGGACGACGAACGCCTCAAACAAGGCGGCAGCCGCTATTTCCGCGAACTGCTGCAACGCATCCGCGATATTCGCTCCTCCGAGCGGAACCTGTGGCAGCAAGTAACCGACATTTACGCCACGAGCCTCGACTATGACCCACGTTCCGATGTGACACGGGAGTTTTTTGCCACCGTCCAGAACAAAATGCACTACGCCGTCCATCACCAAACGGCGGCGGAAGTGATCTATAACCGGGTGAATAACGAAAAGCCTTCGGTCGGAATGACGAATTTCAAGGGAGACTACATCACGAAAGACGATGTGCGTATCGCTAAAAATTATCTTTCGGAAATCGAACTGCAAAAACTGAACCTCCTTACCGAGGGCTTTCTGGGTTACGCGGAATTGCAGGCGCTTGAACAAAACCCCATGACCATGAAGGATTGGAAAGAATTTCTCGACAGACAGTTGCGGATGGCAAACCGGGACATCCTGACCGGGAAGGGTGGGATTTCACACCAGCAAGCCGTCGAAAAAGCCGAAAAAGAATTTGAAATCTACCGCGAACGCGAAATGAAGCAGCTTGAAAGCGACTTTGACCGCGCCGTGAAAGAACTCGCAAAACAGAACCCGCCGCAAAAAAAGGACACCCGCCATGACGAAAATTAACGAAGCCGAGCGCAAAACGCAGAACCACGTTATTGCGCTCTTTCAGGACAAGGCCGGGCTGGATTATCGCTTTTTCGGCAATCTGCGCCATCAAATCAATAAAAACATCATGCCCGATAAATTGAAGGCATGGCTTGTTTCCCCCAAGGGCGGCGGCCATAGCCAGAGCCTTGCCAATAAAGCCGTGTTGGCGCTTGCCAAAGCGGCGGACAATTTGCAGCAAGGCTTATATAAGGCGAATCAAGATGTTTACGCGCTGCTCAAATACGGCGCAAAAGTCCACGAAAACCCCGGCGAACCCAATACCACGGTCTACTTCATCGACTGGAAACATTCCCACAACAATGAGTTTGCCATTGCCGAGGAGGTAACGCTTAAATACGGCAGCGAGCGCCGCCCCGATCTGGTGGTGTACATCAACGGCATTGCGGTGGCGGTGATTGAACTCAAAAAATCCACTGTGTCGGTATCGGAAGGCATCCGGCAGAACCTTTCCAACCAGAGCGAGCATTTCAACAAACCGTTTTTCACTACCCTTCAGTTCGTGATGGCGGGCAATACCAGCGAAGGGCTGCGCTATGGCACGATTGAAACACCAGAAAAATATTACCTCGAATGGAAAAACGACGCGAACCATACCGAGGCGCAGCCTTTGGATAACGTATCGCTCGACATTTTGGAAAAGTGCAAAAACCTGCCGGACAAACTCGATTGGCAATTGTTCAGCCTGTTCCAGAAACGCCGCTTCCTCGATTTGATTCATAACTTTGTCGTATTCGACAAAGGGATAAAAAAACTTTGCCGTTATAACCAGTTTTTTGGCATTAAAAAAGCGCAGATAAAACTGGGCAAAAAACAGGGCGGCATTATCTGGCATACCCAAGGCAGCGGCAAAACGCTGACGATGGTATGGCTTTCCAAATGGATACTGGAAAACGGCCCAAACGCCCGCGTCCTCATCATCACCGACCGCGATGAACTGGACGACCAGATGGAAAAGGTGTACTTGGGCGTTGACGAGCAGGTTTACCGCACTAAATCCTGCGTCGACCTTGTAGAAATACTGAATAAAACAGAAAAGCGCCTGATTTGCTCGCTGATTCATAAATTCGGCATCCGCGCCAATTCGGAACCCAGCGAAGCCCAGACGAAAAAATCCATCGAGCAATTCATCCGCGAACTCAAAGCCGCCCTGCCTGGTAATTTCAAAGCAAAGGGCGATTTCGTCGTTTTCGTGGACGAATGCCACAGAACCCAAAGCGGCATGCTTCACGAAGCCATGAAGGAGATTTTGCCGAACGCCGTTTTTATCGGCTTTACAGGCACGCCCCTGCTCATCAAAGACAAAAAAACGAGCATCGAAGTATTCGCGCCGGGCTATATCCATACCTATAAATACGATGAGGCCGTCACCGATGGCGTGGTGCTTGATTTGCGTTATGAAGCCCGTGACATTGAGCAGATGATTACGCAGCCATCAAAGATAGATGAGTATTTCAATGCCAAAACGCGCGCCCTGAACGATGCCGCGAAAGCAAAACTCAAATCCAAATGGGGCAATATGCAAACCGTGTATAGCTCCCGCAAGCGGCTCGAAATCATCGCCGAAGATGTGATGATGGATTTTGACACCAAGCCGCGCCTCTCGGGCGGAAAAGGAAACGCGATGCTCGTGGCGGATTCGATTTATTCCGCTTGCAGGTATTACGAGATATTCCAGTTCTGTGGATTCAGGCAATGCGCGATTGTCACTTCCTTTGTGCCGTCGCCCGCCCATCTGCGCACCGCCTCCCAGGATTCCGAGGAATTCCAGAAAGACGAAGTCTATCGGCAAATGCTGGGCAAGCAGAGCGCGGAGGATTTTGAAACCGAAGCCAAGAGGAAATTCATTGAAGAACCCGCGCAAATGAAGCTGCTCATCGTGGTGGATAAATTGCTGACAGGTTTTGACGCTCCGCCCTGCACCTATCTTTATATTGACAAGTCGATGCAAGACCACGGGCTTTTCCAGGCCATTTGCCGTGTCAACCGTCTGGATGGCGAAGAAAAGAGTTTTGGCTATATCGTGGATTACAAGCAGTTATTCGGCAACCTGAAAAACGCGCTCAATAAATACACTGCCGACGCGTTTGAAGGCTATTTGCCCGAGGACGTGGAAGGTTTGATTAAAGACCGCCTCAGTGAAGCAAAGAAATATCTCGACGCGGTTCTTGAAGAACTCGATGACCTCTGCGGCGGCGTTCCCGCGCCGCGAAACGAGATAGGTCATAACTATACCCATTACTTTTGCGGCGAGAACGGCGTCGGCGGCATCGACGATGAATCGTGCTCCCGCAGCCGCGAAAAGCTGTATAAGCTCGTGAACCGCCTGATTCGCGCCTATGCGGAAATAAAAGGCGAAATGGATGAAGCGGGATATTCCGCTGCCGAGCAAGCGGATATGGGCAAAAAGGTGGCGTTCTACACGGAGTTGAAAGAAATCATTGGCAGGGTGAGCGGCGATTTCATCGACCTGAAATCGTATGAATCGGATATGCGCCGCCTGATCGACACCTATATCAAAGCCGACGACAGCCGAAAAATTGGCGAATTCGATGATTTTTCCCTGCTTGATTTTGTTGTGAAAACGGGCGAAGAGCTTGGCGGCAAAGGCAAGGAAGCGGCAGCCGAAGCGATTGAAAATAATATCCGCAAGAAGATTGTTGAGAAAATCCTCATCAATCCGAAGTATTACGAAGAGATGTCCGCCATTCTCGACGAACTCATCAACGAGCGGCGCAAAGGCGCGCTGGATTATGAGCAGATGCTCAAAAAATACATCGAACTGGTCAAAAACACGGAGAATCCCAAAAATAATCCCCGCTATCCTGAAAGCATCCGCTCTCGCGGCGCGTTACGCGCCCTGTTCGATAATTGCGGCGAAGATGAGGATTTGGCGCTCGCGCTCGATAAAGCTGTCCGCGAAAACAAAGAGGATGACTTCCGGCACAATGAGGTCAAGGAGCGTAGAATCAAGCAAGCCTTGCTTGCCATTCTGAAGGACAAGAATGAGGTTGAAAGGGTTTACAGCATTGTTGTGACGCAGGGAGAGTATTAAACAATGCTAAACATTTCGGGCATATCCATTGAAGTGTGCAAAAAACCTATCAAGAATATGCACCTTTATGTCAAGCCACCGGATGGCAAAGTGACCGTATCGGCGCCTCTGGCGATGCGCGATGAAACGATAGCGCGTTTCGTGCGGACGAAAGTCAGTTGGATTAAAAAGCAGCTTGCAAAATTCGATGGGCAGGCGCGTCAATCCGAACGGGAATATGTCTCCGGCGAAACCTTATATATCTGGGGAAAGCAATACTATCTCCAAACCGAATACGGCAATAGAAACTCGCTCGCCCTTTCTGGCAATAAAGCTATTCTGACCGTCCGCAAGGAAAGCACCGCCATTCAGCGGGAAAACTTCGTCCGCGAATGGTATCGGGAATTACTGAAAACCGAAATTACGCGGATGTTACCCAAATGGGAAAAAATAACCTGTCTAAAAGCCGCCGGGTGGCAAACAAAATATATGACCACCCGCTGGGGAACCTGCAACACGAAAACAGGAAAAATCTGGCTGAACCTTCAGCTTGCCAAAAAAACGCCGGAGTGCCTTGAATACGTCATCCTGCACGAACTCGTCCATTTGGCGGAAAAGAAGCATAACGAACGCTTCGTTTCGCTGATGGACAAATATATGCCGATGTGGAGGGAGGTCAAATCCCGGCTCAATAGCCAAATGCTGGACGCCGCCGGTTCCCATGCCGGAAACCAGCGGCGAGGCTTACCCTAGCGCCCTTCTTTCAGCCAGCGCGCCGCGTCCAGCGCGTAGTAGGTGAGGATGCCGTCCGCGCCGGCGCGGCGGAAGGCGAGGAGCGATTCCAGTACGCAGGCTTTTTCGTCCAGCCAGCCTTGCTGCGCGGCGGCCTTGAACATCGCGTATTCGCCGCTCACCTGATAGGCGTAAGTGGGCACGCGCAGTTCGGTTTTGACCCGGCGCACGATGTCGAGGTAGGGCATGCCGGGCTTAACCATGAACATGTCCGCGCCTTCGGAAATATCCAGTTCGACTTCCCGCAGCGCCTCGTCGCTGTTGGCGGGGTCCATCTGGTAAGTGTATTTGTTGCCTTTGCCCAGCGTTCCGGCGGAGCCAACTGCGTCGCGGAAGGGGCCGTAGAAGCTGGAAGCGTATTTGGCGGAATACGCCAGAACGCGCGTGTGGATGAGGTTGTTGCGGTCGAGTTCCGCGCGGATTTTGCCAACGCGCCCGTCCATCATGTCGGAGGGCGCTACCACGTCCGCGCCCGCCCGCGCGTGGCAAACCGCCTGACGGATGAGCGCGACGAGCGTTTCATCGTTCATCACGTAGCGGTCGGGGTCGTCGGGGTCAATCAGCCCGTCCTGCCCGTGAATCGTGTAGGGGTCGAGCGCCACGTCGGTGATGACGCCCAGCGCCGGGAAGCGCGTCTTGAGCGCGGCAACAGCGCGCGGAATCAGGCCGTTCGGGTTCCATGCCTCCTCGGCGTTTTCGCTCTTCAGGTCGAAGTCGATGACCGGGAAAAGCGCCAGCGCGGGCACGCCAAGCCGGAGCGCGTCCTCCGCGAGCGCGAGCACCCGGTCAATCGACATGCGCTGCACGCCGGGCATGGATGAAACCGCAGTGGAGACGTTCTGTCCGTCCTGCACGAACACGG
Source organism: Azoarcus sp. (assembly GCA_031285965.1). GTDB lineage: Bacteria > Pseudomonadota > Gammaproteobacteria > Burkholderiales > Rhodocyclaceae > WRNU01. The sequence continues at coordinate 32,624 of JAITVD010000066.1, read as the reverse complement.
GATAGATGAGGCTGTCGGCGGTGAGCAGGGTCTCGCGCATCAGGCGGCGGGAAAAATCGTCGCGGCGCATACGGCGCAAACGTGTTTCGGGAAAAGCGGGAATAGCGTGCATGGTGGTTCCTTGAAAGTTTCCTTGGGCGATATGGCGAAGAAATCCCCTGCCTTCTGGCAAGGACGGCTTAAACCGGACGAATTGCGATTAAAACGCACCTTGGCGCGGGATGCCAAGCGCCTTGCTTCACAGTCCGCACTACAGTTTTCGGCATGACGGCTCTAACGCCTTGCCACGCGCGCGCCGGATTCTCTTTTTCGCTACTACGCCTGTTTGTCGTCCTCTATTTTGCCCGTGGACGATTCCCGCCCGCACTGTGGCAGCCGCCCTATCCTGCCCGACGAACTGGACATTTTGGCTAGAGGCCGTGAATTTTAAGTTACAGCACAGGCCTTGCAGGCCGTTTACTCCCAACGCAGTGTCAGTTCGGCACAAAGCATTTTTCTAAGAGGAAGACAGCATGAGAATCAGAACCCGCATCTACCTGCTCATCGGGCTAGCCCTGGCCGCCCTTGTGATTGTCGGCGGCACAGGCATCCGCTCCGCCACCAACAGCATGACCGCGATGAGTGCCTTGGGAGAGGTCGACAGCAAGAAGCTCGCCGACATCCTCTACATGCGCGTTCACGTCAACAATTTCCTGCGCCAATTTTTCCTTGGCGGCGTCAACCTCCAAGCGCCTTACGAGAAGCGGCTTGGCGAACTCCAAATCTCTCTGAAAGGGATGCAGGGCGCGTTGGCAGAGCTAGACAAGTTTTATAAGCACCTTGACGAGATGCCCAAGGTTCCGGCAGGCGAGGCGCTCTGGAGCGAATTCAAAAACCGCTATGCGCCCTGGCACTCAGCCGTTGCCGTCGGCATGACGCAAAGGCTTGCCGAAACGCTGAATGACCCGTCGGTAGAAGCCTTTGACAAATACCAGCAGCAAAAAGTCAAGGCGATTTCCGCCAACATCCAGCACGCCATGGCTCTGACCGAGCTGCTGGGCAAATTCAGTGACCTAGTATCCAAGCAGATTGACGACAAAGTGGCTGCCGACTTGGCCGGGAGCCGGGTCGACATCACAACGCTAACCGTCATTTCCGCCCTGTCGATTCTCGCGGCCTTCGTCGTGGGGCTGACCACCCTTTCCGCAATCATGAAGCCGCTGGAAAAGACGCGCGCCACCATCGTCGCCGTGGAACGCGGCAACGACCTGACGCTGAAGGTGGACTACGACTCAAAGAACGAGATGGGCGAGCTTGTCAGCGCCTTCAACCATCTGCTGGACAGGCTGAAGGCCGCCTTCAAGACCATCCAGAACGATGTCGGCGAGGTGCGCGAGGCCGCGGCCTCCATGAGCACGGCGGCAAAACAGGTGGCCGCAAGCTCCGAGCAGCAGTCCAGCGCCACCTCCGCCATGGCGGCCTCAGTGGAGCAGATGACCATCTCCATCAGCACCGTCGCGGGCAGCGCGGGCGATGCCCAGACCCAAGCGCAAGAGGCAGGCAATGTCTCCAAGGAAGGCAGCCAAATCATCCATAAGACGACTGACGAAATGGGCGGCATCGCCAAGGCCGTCGCGGGGGCGTCCGGCGTGATCACCGCGCTAGGCGAGGAATCGAAGCAGATCACCTCCGTGGTGCAGGTCATCAAGGAAGTCGCCGAGCAGACGAACCTCCTCGCCCTGAACGCGGCCATCGAGGCCGCCCGAGCGGGCGACCAGGGGCGCGGCTTCGCGGTCGTCGCGGACGAGGTGCGCAAACTGGCCGAGCGCACGGCGCATTCCACCGGCGACATCAGCACGATGATTGAGAATATCCAAGCCTCCGCCAACGAGGCGGTGTTCGAGATGGACAAGGTGGTCAAGCAGGTGGAGCTTGGGCAGAGCCTCGCGCAGGAGGCCGGGAAGCACATGCGTTCCATCCACGAGCAGACCGAGAACGTCTCCGGCTCGGTGACGGATATTTCCAGCGCCCTGAAGGAGCAGAGCCAAGCCAGCCAGGAAATCGCCCGCCACGTTGAGGGCATCGCCCAGATGACGGACGAGAACAGCGCCGCCGCCAACGAGACCGCCTCCACGGCCCAGCGGCTCGACAAAATCGCCGAGGAAGTCTCCGCAACCATCAAACAGTTCAAGGTCGCCTAACGGAAACTGCTTGACGGAAACCGCTCGTCCTGCCGACAGAAACACATCTGTCGGCAGGACGATTTCTTTTGAGCCGCCTGATAAAGAAAATCTCAAAGACTGCCCCAAGAGGAATATCGCCGAACATCAAAGCTGGCATTCTTCTCTTGGAAAGTAATATCGCCCGTAATATCATTCAAATATGAACAGCGCAGCCAAACTGCTGGAATCCATGCAAGCCAACCCGCTGGACTGGCGCATCGAGCAATTGCAGGCCGTGGCGCGGCGGCATGGAATCGTCTGGCGGCAAGAAGGCACAAGCCACTGCTATTTCAAGCGTGCGGACGGGAAAACGCTTTCCGTTCCGGCGCATCGCCCAATCAAGCCCGCCTATATCCGGCAGTTTGTCGCGTTTATCAAAGGAGCGTGAGCCATGAGGAACCTAGACGACTACCCGTTTGAAATCCGCCCGCTCTCCGAGGCCGATGGCGGCGGCTACCTGATTACCTACCCCGATTTCAACGTCTGCATGTCCGATGGCGAGACGGTCGAGGAGGCTATTGCCAACGGGCGCGACGCGCTCGTCGGAATGATTGAGGCGCTCGAAGCGTGGGGTGAGCCTGTCCCAGAACCCATGAGCGGCGGCGTGGCCTCCGGCAAATTTGTCGCCCGCGTGCCCAAGAGCCTGCATGCCGCCCTGACCGCCCGCGCCAAGGCCGAAGGCGTCTCGCTGAACGCGCTGGCGCTCTCCTTCCTCTCGGCGGGCATGGGCTTTGTCAATCGCCGGACGATGTGAGATAGGTCGATTCCCCGCTGGGGCGATTTCTCTTTCCGCAACCGCCTGATATTTCCCATTCGCCATCCCCGCGAAAACGCTTCTCTTCAGGCGCGTCCGCCCGCCGCATAAAACACGTTGGGCCGTTCTTGCGCTCCGCGAACATCCGCCTTACACTTTCCAGCCTCATTGGGCGCGTCCCTTCATGGATGCCCGCTTTTTCCTTGGATTCACCGTGGACGACAACCAACTGAACCGCTACAGCCGCCATATCCTGCTCGATGAACTGGGCATCGCGGGGCAGGAGCGCATCCTGCAAAGCCATGTGCTTGTGATTGGCGCGGGGGGATTGGGTTCACCCGCTTCGATGTATCTCGCCTCCGCCGGCGTTGGCACGCTGACGCTCGCCGACCATGACACAGTGGATGCCACCAACCTTCAGCGCCAAATCCTGCATACGGAGGCGCGAATCGGGCAGCCCAAGGCGGATTCGGGGGCGCAAACGCTCGCGCAAATCAATCCGTCGGTGCGGGTCGTCACGCTTGCCGAGCGGCTGGAAGGCGAGGCGCTTGACGCGCGTGTGGCGGCGGCGGATGTCGTGCTTGACTGCACCGACAATTTCGCCACGCGCTACGCAATCAACCTCGCCTGCGCCCGAAACAAAACGCCGCTGGTCTCCGGCGCGGCGGTGCGTTTTGGCGGTCAGGTGAGCGTTTTCGATTTTTCGCGCCCGGACGCGCCCTGCTATCACTGCCTATTCCCGGACGGTCAACCCGTGGCGGAAGAACGCTGCGCCGTCACCGGCGTGTTCGCCCCCCTGACGGGCATCGTCGGCAGCCTCCAGGCGGCGGAAGCCTTAAAGCTCATCGCCCGCATGGGTTCGCCGCTCGTCGGGCGGCTGCTGCTGGTCGATGCCCTCTCGCTGACTTTCCGCACCGTCACCTTTGGCAAAGACCCCGGCTGTCCTGTTTGCGGCAGCGCAAAGCGTTATGCCGGATAAGACATAACAAATTGACTACGACAAGCGACTGAATATAATGGGTCAAATGCCGGACTGGATTGCGGGCTAAAGCATCCCGCGCCTAAAAGGAAAGGAGAAAAATATGGCTCATCCAGAAAACGATTCGCAGAACGGGGCAAACGCAAGCACGGGGGATGTCGAAGCACGGCAACGAGCGGCTTTCATACAGTGGTACTCGGACGAGAAAGGCGGATCAAAAAATGCCGTAAGAGCAATGTCATCCGCCATTGGCAAAGTAACGTTGAAAAACGGAACAGCCTTATTCGCCATTACCGATTATAGCGACCTTGATATTGCAATTAAAAACAGTAAAAAACTTAATGAGTATTTTCAGAACAGGGGCGGTGGTTATCAAAAAATGAACACTGTTTTTAACATTCCTCCAGAATGTCAGCTAGATGATTTGAAAAGCGGAATAAAATACTATCTAGAATTCCTCAAAGAAAAATCGCCCGATGGAAAGCAAGAACCAACGGACAAAACTGGAGAATCTTTCAGCATGGATAAAAACATCATCCTCTTTGGTGTTCCCGGAACCGGCAAAACCTATAGTAGCATTCAATATGCCGTTTCAATCATTGAGGGGAAATCTCTCGATGATATTAAAAAAGAGGATTACGACGAGGTGCTTAACCGCTACCGCCACTACAAGGATAATGGGCTTATTGCTTTCACGACATTCCATCAGTCGTTTGGCTACGAAGAATTCATCGAAGGCATTCGCCCCGTCCTACCAGAGGAAGGCGAGGACGGCGCAGAGGGTGAAATAAAATATGAATTACACGATGGTGTTTTCAAAGAGTTTTGCAACAATGCCGTTACTCCTGTCGGAAACGGCGCGGATATTGATTTGGGTTTTGGCAAGAATCCAACCGTTTGGAAAGTTTCGCTTGAAAGGACCGGGGATAATCCAACCCGAACAGAATGTATGGAAAACAATCACATACGCATTGGATGGGATGAATACGGCGAAACCATATCCGATTCCACGGATTACAGTGAATACGGTGGCAATACCGTTCTTAACGCCTTTTATGACCGTATGCAAATCGGCGACATCGTGTTTTCCTGTTATTCCAGCAAGACGATTGATGCTATTGGAGTTGTGACGGGTGATCCTGAATGGCACGATGATTATTCGCATTATAAGCGGCTTCGTAATGTGAAATGGCTTGCCAAGGGATTAAATGAGGTATTACTGACTTGAATCCAGGACAGAGCATGACACTTTCGACGGTCTATAAACTGTCGGTGTCTGTTTCTGATGCCCTTGGTTTGCTCCGAAAAGTTAAACCGAACCTGTTTCCACAGAGCGTAAAAATTCCAAACCGCATCTTTATCATCGACGAAATCAACCGGGGCAACATCTCGAAAATTTTTGGCGAATTGATAACGCTCATCGAACCCTCAAAGCGAATTGGAGCAAAAGAGGAACAGAAAGTTAAACTTCCATATTCTGGGAAGGATTTTGGTGTGCCGGACAATGTTTACATTGTTGGCACGATGAATACCGCCGACCGCTCCATTGCCCTGATTGATACCGCATTGCGGCGCAGATTCACTTTTGTGGAAATGCTTCCCGATTCCAGTGTTTTGAAAGATGTCTGTGTGGGTGGTGTGGATGGTCTGGATATTTCCAAAATGCTCGGCACCCTTAATAAGCGCATCACCGTGCTGCTTGACCGTGAGCACACCATCGGGCATTCGTACTTCTTGCCGTTGAAAACGGATAAAAGCATCGAGCGGCTTGCGAAAATTTTCAAAGGAGAAATCATCCCGCTCCTGCAAGAATATTTCCATGACGACTACGAGAAAATTCGGCTTGTGCTGGGCGACAACCAGAAGAATGACGATACTGTCTGTTTTGTTGTCAGAAAAAAGAACAATGTTGAGGATATGTTTGTAAAAACCGATACTGACATCGACTTGGCAGAATACTGCTACGAAATAAACGGCGAGGCTTTTGCGAACAGAGAAGCGTATGCGTTCTTGTAATAAAACCTACACCATCACTGAATATGGCGGGTTTGTTAGCGGAGAGGCACGAAACGGCTATAAAGGGTTGCCGAAGGAATCTTTTGAAGCCCTTGAAAACTTTATTCTCACTAATAACAAAACGGATAATGGGACAGACGCAATAGAACTTCTGTCCCTATCCGCTCGCCAGGGTGTGGGCAAAGTTATCACCGCCCGAAACTATGTCGGGGTAATAACAATGAAGGACGGCACGGTCATTGAGATTCTTCCAAAAATAGCGGGCGAAAATATTGGCGATGAGGAAACGAAGAAAATTTTTATCAATATGCTGAAAACATTTAAAAATGTACCTAAGTACTTTAATCTCTCTAATCTCCGTGTCGACCGCTTAAACCTGCTCGAAATTTTCGTCAAAATGTTTCTTGACGAGGTGTCCATCCTCACAAAGCAGGGGTTGAAAGCGGCATATACGCCTATCGAGAATAACGAGCGGTTCTATAAAGGAAAGCTGCTGGCATCCCAAAACATCAAATACAATTTAGTGCGCAAGGAACGCTTTTTTGTCCGATACGATGATTTCAACATCAATAGACCTGAAAATAGATTGATAAAATCCACGCTAGGATTTCTCCTAAAAAAGTCCAGTGATAGCCGCAATCGTCAGAGTGCGATGCGGCTTTTGGCTTTCTTTGACGGCGCGGAATATTCTGGAAATTACGACACGGATTTTTCAAAATGTTCCATTGACCGCAGCATGACCCACTACGAAAAGGCGCTTTCGTGGTGTCGCGTATTTCTGCAAGGGAACAGCTTTACCGCATTCGCCGGAAGCAAGGTGGCGCTGGCGCTTCTTTTTCCAATGGAAAAAGTATTTGAGAGTTTTGTGGCCGCCAAGTTTCGTAAGCATGTCGAAAGTGATGTCATTTTGCGAACGCAAGATTCCAAATATAGCTTGTTTGATAAACCTAGCGCATTTGCTCTCCGGCCAGATATTGTTTTGGAGTTTGGCAACCATAAGGTCATCTTGGATACGAAATGGAAACTGCTTTCTGATAACGCTCAGAACAATGAAATCTCGCAATCCGATATGTACCAGATGTACGCTTACAGTAAGAAATACGGCGCTGACCGCGTTGTGCTGCTGTATCCGCAGACGGGTGCCACAAGTCAACATGATAGAAGTTATGTCTCGGACGACAATGGCGACAAGGTGAGGGTCGATGTTTCCTTCATAGACCTGCGAGACGCGGACGAGAGCATTAAAAATTTGATAACGAAGTTCCACACCGTCACCTTAGGCAAAGACCCCGGCTGTCCGGTCTGTGGTAGCATGGTCGTTGTGTCTAAAACGACTTAACGAAAAATCGAAACTCCCCGCTTCCTACTTCAAGGAGACCTCTCATGAAGCGTCTTGGCTCTGCGCTGATTTTTTCCGCGACGTTGTTTCTGGGTTTTTCCGGCACGGCACAGGCAGCGGAAGTGTTCGTCGCTGTCGCCGCCAATTTCACCGCGCCCATGCAGGCGCTCGCCGTCGCGTTCGAGAAAGAGACCGGACACAAGGTCATCCCCTCGTTCGGCGCAACCGGCCAGTTTTACGCGCAAATCAAGAACGGTGCGCCTTTTGATGTTTTTCTCGCCGCCGACAGCGAGACGCCCGCAAAACTTGAGGCGGAAGGCGCAACGATTCCCGGCAGCCGCTTTACCTACGCCATCGGCACGCTCGTGCTCTGGAGCGCGAAGGAAGGCTTTGTGGATGGCAAAGGCGATGTCCTGAAAACGGGAGCTTTCACGCATCTTTCCATTGCCGACCCGGAAAAAGCGCCTTACGGCACGGCGGCCATCGAAACGCTCAAGAAGCTGGGGCTGCATGACGCGCTCCAATCCAAATTTGTCAAAGGCAACAATATCGCGCAGGCGCATCAGTTCGTTTCCACCGGCAACGCGCAACTCGGCTTCGTCGCGCTCTCGCAGGTCTATATGAACGACAAGCTGACGGGCGGCTCCGCATGGGTCGTGCCGGAAAACCTCCACACGCCGATTACGCAGGACGCGGCGCTGTTGATAAAAGGCAAAGACAATCCCGCCGCCCGCGCCCTGCTGCAATATCTCAAAGGGGCGACGGCGACATCCATCATCAAGTCTTACGGGTATCGGCTCGCGCAGTAGCGGGTTTCTCGGCGCTCACCTTGCCTTTGGGGAGGACGATGAATCCTGCTACCCTTGCCCCTGATCGTCTCTCCCCGGAGAATTCAGCGTGAGTTATCTTGAAGCTCTTGCTCTGATGTGCGGCTTCTTCTTCAGTCCAGATCTGATGAGCCAGTACCCTGAGTCCGTCCGGTTTGATGAAGTCCGGTCTTACAGCGAGTTCTTCGCTCCTATTGAGCAGGCTGCTATCTGGGATAACAGCTATCCAGTAACCCTTTCTGATTTCAAGCAGCGTTGCGCGGGGGCTGGTTTTCCACTGAAAGGCTGGCATTCCACAGATAGGCAAGACAATACGCCGTAAGGCATCATAGAAACCGGTGTGCCGTCCCTAGAAGCTCCCGGCGCAAAAACCAGGGATTTTCGGCACGTCTGAAAAAAACTCTCAGGCTTCCCCGACTATGGACAATTCCAGCCTCGCCGCCATCTGGCTCACCTGTAAGCTGGCGACGCTCACGACGGCGCTCCTGCTGCTGGTCGGCACGCCTATCGCCTGGTGGCTGGCCAATACCCGGTCGCGCCTGAAAGGAGCGGTAGGCGCAGTCGTGGCGCTTCCGCTGGTGCTGCCGCCCACGGTGCTGGGGTTTTACCTTCTGCTCGCGCTCGGCCCGCATGGTTTCATCGGGCAGGCGATGGACGCGCTGGGCTTGCAGCGGCTCCCGTTCACCTTTGCCGGACTGGTCGTGGCTTCTGTCCTGTACTCGATGCCTTTCGTAGTGCAGCCCATCCAGAATGCGTTTGAGGCCATCGGCAAGCGCCCGATGGAAGTGGCTGCCAGCTTGCGGGCGTCGCCTTGGGACGCTTTTTTCAGCGTCGCCCTGCCGCTGGCGCGTCCCGGCTTTGTGACCGCCGCCACGTTGGGCTTCGCGCATACCGTGGGCGAATTCGGCGTGGTGCTGATGATGGGCGGCAACATTCCCGGCAAAACGCAGGTGCTCTCCGTCAAGATTTTCGATTACGTGGAAAACGCCAATTACACGCAAGCGCATTGGCTGGCGGGCGGCATGGTGCTGTTCAGCTTTGCCGTTCTGCTGCTGCTTTATGGCCGCCGCAAACAGGCGGGCTGGAGCCGATGATGGAGGCGCATTTTTGCATCGGCTGGCCCGGATTCACGCTGGACGCGGCGCTGTCGCTGCCGGAAAAAGGCATCACGGCGCTGTTTGGCCCGTCCGGCTCCGGAAAAACCACGCTGCTGCGCTGCATGGCGGGGCTGGAGCGGTCACAGGCGGGCTTTCTGTCCGTCGCGGGCGAAGTGTGGCAGGACGAACGGCGCGGCATTTTTCTGCCTGTCCATAAACGCCCGCTCGGGCTGGTTTTTCAGGAAGCGAGCCTTTTTCCGCATCTGTCCGTTCAGGAAAATCTCCGCTACGGCATGAAGCGGGCGGGCAACGGGCGGGGCGAAGGGTTCGAGGCCATGCTTGACCTGCTCAGCATCCGCGCCCTGCTCAAACGCGCCCCCGATAGCCTCTCCGGCGGCGAGCGCCAGCGGGTCGCCATCGCGCGCGCGCTCCTCACCCGCCCCCGCCTGCTCCTGATGGACGAGCCGCTCGCCGCGCTCGACATGAAGAGGAAGCTGGAAATCCTGCCCTACCTCGAAAAGCTGCATGACGAACTTTCCATTCCCGTCATCTATATCAGCCATTCCCTAGACGAAGTGGCGCGGCTCGCCGACCACATCGCGCTCATCGAAAACGGGCGCATCACGGTCACTGGTTCGCTGGCGGACATTCTGTCGCGTCCCGGACTTGCCGCCGCCTTTGCCGACGAGGCGGGCGCGATACTGGAAACCACGATGGCAGGGCGTGAGCCGGACGGGCTTGTTCGGCTGGCGTTTTCCGGCGGCAGCCTCCTGATTGCCGGGGTCGGGCATGAAGCGGGAAAACGCCTGCGCTGCCGCATCCACGCGAGCGACGTGAGCCTTGCCCTGAGCGCCCACGCGGACACCAGCATCCTGAACTGCTTGCCCGCCACCGTCGTTGCCATCGAAGAAGCTCCTACGCCGGGACACGCGCTCGCGCAATTGCGGCTCATGGACGGAGAAACCCTGCTGCTGGCGCGTATCACGGAACGCTCCCGGCGGGCGCTGAACATCACGCCCGGACTGAAGCTCATCGCGCAGGTGAAGTCCGTGGCGATTCTTCGCTAGCGATTCACGCAGCGAGCCGTTGGATTTCCAGAGATTTGGGTTTCCCGTCAGTCATCGACCAGCCTCCACCCGGAGCGGCTCGCGGCAAAACCAGCGGTCGATTCCATGTTCGCTTCCGTTGCGATTCCGCAGTGTTCAGAGTGGACAAGCGCCAGCGCCCCCAAGCGATGCACGACCACGGAAGCCACCTCCCGCCGGAAAGCCTCCTGCACTTCTTCGGTGGCCAGTTCCAGCGCCGCCGGATTGATTTCGAGCCAAACGACGGGTTCCAGCGAAGTGACTGCCATCGTTTGATGATGGGACATCCTGTCGAGCCAAGCCGATTCGCCGAAAATCGTCCCGGAACCCAGTTCGATGACCCGCCGCCCCATCACCGACAGTTCGACCCGCCCTTCCAGCAAGACCCCGAAACGCTGTTCGGTATCGCCTTCCTTGATAATCATCACACGCCCCGGCGCTTCGCGCCAAACGCTGATGCGCAGCACTTCCCATAATTCGACATCGTCGAATTCAGTGAAAAACGCCTGTTTGCGCAATATCGAAAAGCGCGACGTGTCGAGTTCGACATCATTCTCATCAACGATTTTGAAGCGAACCGCCGACAAATCTTTTGCGAATTCCGCGCCATTTCTGTAGCGCGAATAAAGGTCTTTTTCCAGCGCCTTGCGAATGACCGCGTCCATCTGCCCGGACACGTCCGGGTTGATATGCGACACAAGCGGCGGGTCGGTGTTGATGATTTTGTAGACCAGTTGCGCGGGGCTGGCGGCGCGGAACGGGAGCCGCCCCGCGAGCAGGTGGAACATCACCACCCCAAGCGAATAAAGGTCTGTTTTCTGGTTGAGGGGGTAATTCTTGATTTGTTCCGGGCTCATGTAGGCGGGCGAGCCGACCCCCATGATGAAAGTCGAATCCGCTTCGATATTTTTGCCAACATTGAGCGCCAGGCCGAAATCGGTAATCCGTACATCGTCTTTTTCGTCGACCAGAATGTTGGCGGGCTTGATGTCGCGGTGCACGATGCCCTGTCGGTAAGCGTAGTCGAGCGCCATGCAGCACTTGAAAATGATGCCCGTCACCCGATGTACGGGCAAGCGGTGCTCAAAGCTGCAAAACCGCTCCAAAGTCGTGCCCGGAAAATATTCCATGACCACATACGCCCGTTCCGGCTCGACCACCACTTCCCTAATTTTAATGATATTGGGATGGTTCAGCCGCCCTGCCACCGCTTCCTCGGCTCGCAGCAGCTTGAGCAAGCGGCGGTTCAGTTTGGCGCTTTCGCCGCTGGCGTTGCCGAAACGGATGAGCTTGAGCGCAACCGATTCGGCAAGGTCGGGACGCCGCGCCTCATAGACGGTCGCCGTCGCGCCGCGCCCGACTTCGCGCACGATTTGGTATTTGCCAATTGTCTCCGGCGACATTTTCTTCATTTTGTTTGCTGCTTCCGCTTCTTGCCATTGTCTTGCCAAAACACGGTTTTCGCGGCATCAAATATCCCAGCGGATGTTTATTTGTTCACAAATTCCAATATCTACGAAAAACATGAAAACTCGGCATCCGCGCTGTGCCGTCCAGCAACGGGTACACTGTTCCGGCATCGCGTTTGCGCCATCCCCGCAGGAGGTCTTGCTTGAGCACCGCCGTTGATCTTCTTATCCATCCGCACTGGCTGGTTCCGGTCGTTCCAGACAAAGCCGTGCTCGACCGACACAGCGTCGCCGTCCATGACGGGCAAATCGTTGGTGTTCTGCCGCAGGACGAAGCCCGTGCGCACTATCAGGCGGCGGATGAGTACGAATTGCCCGCGCATGCCCTGATTCCGGGCCTCGTCAATCTCCATGCCCATGCCGCCATGAGCCTGATGCGCGGCCTCTCCGACGACCTGCCGCTGGAACGCTGGCTCCGGGAAGTCATCTGGCCCGCCGAATCCCGTCATGTGTCGCCCGCTTTCGTGCGGGACGGAACGCTCCTCGCCGCTTATGAAATGCTGCGCGGCGGCATCACCACCTGCAACGATATGTATTTTTTCCCCGACGAGGCGGCTCAGGTTTTCGCCGAAACCGGTATGCGGGCCGTCGTTGGGCTGGTCGTGCTCGGCTTGCCCGGCGCGTGGGCAAGCGACGCGGACGACTATCTGCGCAAAGGGCTGGCCGTCCGCGACAAATGGCGCGGGCATCCGCTCGTCAGCTTCGCCCTCGCCCCCCATTCCCCTTACGCGGTCGCGGATAGCGGCTTGGAACGTGTCGCATGCCTTGCCGCAGAGCTTGACCTGCCCATTCACATGCACGTCCACGAGACGGCAAATGAAATCCGGGAAAGCCTCGCGGCTTTCGGGGTGCGCCCGCTCGCTAGGCTCGAGCGCCTAGGGCTGCTTGGCCCCAACTTAACCGCCGTCCACAGCGTCCATCTTCTCGATACCGAACTCGCCTTGCTTGCACGTCACGGTTGCAGCGTTGCGCATTGCCCAGTTTCAAACATGAAGCTCGCCAGCGGCATCGCGCCCGTGCCTGCCATGCTCGCCCACGGCATCAATGTGGGGCTGGGAAGCGATGGCGCGGCCAGCAATAACCGGCTCGACCTCTTTCAGGAAATGCGGCAAGCCGCGCTGCTCGCCAAATTAGGCAGCCTTGATGCCAGCGTCCTTCCCGCGCACACCGCCTTGCATATGGCTACGCTGGGCGGCGCGCGCGCGCTCGGAATGGAGGACAGCATCGGCTCAATCGAACCCGGCAAGCGCGCGGACCTTTGCGCCGTCGCGTTCGACAGCCCTCTTATGTCACCTTGTTTCGACCCAATTTTCCATCTCGTTTATGTCAGCGACCGCCAGCAGGTCTCGCATGTATGGATCGACGGCAAAATTCGCGTCCGGGATGGCAAAACATTGTTGCAAATCGGCTACAATGAATTGCTCGCTCTTGCATCCCTATGGCAAACTAGGCTTGTTTAGCTGAGTTGGATTTCCGCTCAACAGAAGTCGTTGAATAACAATTTGTGTTATTCAGCATTGTTCATGCGGCACTGTTTCGCCTTTCACAACTGAGGAAACCATGACCAAACACCACAATAAGCTGCTTGCGCTGGCTGCCATTGCCTCGATTGGCTTGTCTGCTTCTACCGCTTTCGCACAAGATGTCACCGTCGACGGCACGGGCGACGTTCCCTATGCGATTGATGGCCGCAAAGTCGTTACCCGTAGCGGAGCCGGTCTGTGCTGGCGTACCGGCTACTGGACCGCCGCCGCCGCTGAAAGCGCCCCAGCGGGTGAGTTCCCGGTTGGTTGCGGATGCGACGGCGACATCGTCCCGAAAGACAAATGCGAAAAAGCCGCCCCGCCCCCGGTAGCTGAAGCTGCCCCAGCGGCTGTAACGGCAACCCCCGCCAGGGAAGTTGGTCAAGAGAAAGTCCGCCTGAATGCCGACTTCCTGTTCGATTTCAACCAAGCCCTGCTCAAGCCCGAAGGCCGCACCGCTCTGGACAATGTTGCCGCCCAAGCCAAGCAGCTTCAGCTTGAAGTCGTCATCGTGACCGGCCACACCGACCGTATCGGCGGCGATGCCTACAACCAGCGTCTGTCCGAGCGCCGCGCCGCTGCCGTGAAGAGCTACCTGACCGACCAAGGCATTGATCCTTCCCGCGTCTATACCGAAGGCAAAGGCCGTACGCAGCCCGTGACGGGAACCCAGTGCAACAACGTCCGTGCGCGTCAGGCTCTCATCGAGTGCCTGCAACCGGATCGCCGCGTCGATATTGAAATTATCGGCACCCGGTAATCTCTGGTTGTCCCGTTTCGCAAAAAACCCTGCTCACGCAGGGTTTTTTGTTTTACGACGACCACTTGCGCAAAAGCACGGTAATTGCGTAGCCTGTCGTATTCCACTCATTTACATCCGTTCAATTTTGGAAATTCCATGAGCACGCTTAACGCCGACCCTTCGGAACTGGACAAATTCAGCGAACTTGCCCACAGATGGTGGGATACCGCTTCCGAATTCAAACCGCTGCACGACATCAATCCACTGCGCGTCAACTGGATCAATTCTTTGGCGGAGCTATCGGGCAAAAAAGTGCTCGATGTCGGCTGCGGCGGCGGCGTGCTGGCCGAAGGCATGGCTGCCCGTGGCGCGGAAGTCACGGGCATCGACCTCTCCGAAAAGGCGCTCGGCGTTGCCCGGCTGCATCTTTTCGAGAGCGAACTCAAGGTCGATTACCAATTTATTTCGGCGGAAGCCTTTGCCGAAACGCACGCGGGGCAATTCGACATCGTCACCTGCATGGAAATGCTCGAACACGTTCCCGACCCCGCCAGCACCGTTGCCGCTTGCGCACGGCTGGCGCGTCCCGGCGGGCAGGTCTTTTTCTCCACGCTGAACCGCAACCCCAAATCCTTCCTGTTTGCCATCGTCGGCGCCGAATACATCTTGAAAATCCTGCCACGCGGCATCCACGACTACACCCGTTTCATCAAGCCTTCCGAACTGGCGCGGTTTTGCCGCATGGCGGGGCTTGCGCCGGATGCCATGAGCGGGCTGTCGTACAACCCCCTGACTCGCGTCTATAGCCTAGGGCGTGACATATCGGTCAATTACATGTTGCAAACTCGCCGCCCCGCCTGACCGGAGATTGAATTCTCCACGCGCATCCCCCACAATGCCGCGCATGGTTGTAATCCCGGCGAGTTGGAGACGTTCTGGACAGGGGTTCGACTCCCCTCACCTCCACCGAAGCGCCATTTCAGGCAAATGCGTTTCGGTGGGGGTGTACCGGATTCGACAGGGCGGGCAAAGGCAAGCAGGCAACCCGAGAGGCGACGGACGTAATCCGCGCAAATCCATAAACGCCAACGATGAGCGTTTCGCAGTCGCTGCTTAAGCTGATTGCCGGGGCCGCTGAAGCCTTGTAACCCAAGACAGCCGGTGGGAGCTTCGGCTCCCATCGTCATTTTCAGAAAGGGAAATTAAGCTCATGGGCGCGAACGGCGGTTCAGATATACTTCGCCTCTTTGCGTTCCACCAACCGCTCCCCGATGGACATACAGACTTTCATCACCGCAATCCTTCTCGGCATCGTTGAGGGGCTGACCGAATTCCTGCCCATCTCCTCAACGGGGCATCTCATCATCGCCAGCGACCTGCTTGGCGCAAACGACGGCATCGTCAAGGTTTTTGAAATCGTCATCCAGCTTGCCGCCATCTTCGCGGTGTGCTGGATTTACCGGACGAAAATAGCCGAAGTGACAGTCGGCACGCTGCTGAAACCCCGCGACCCGCGCTCGCTGCGTTTCGTGCTGATGCTCATCTTGAGTTTCCTGCCCGCCGTCATTCTAGGGCTGGCGTTTCACAAGGTCATCAAGGATGTTCTGTTCAATCCTCTTGTCGTTGCGGGGGCGCTGGTCATCGGCGGCATCGTCATTCTCATCGTCGAGCGGTTTCTTCAAAACCGCCCGCAGCAGGCGGAAATCGACGACATGACTGCGAGCACCGCAATCAAAATCGGCTTCGCGCAGGCGCTGTCCATGATTCCCGGCACTTCGCGCGCGGGCGCGACCATCATCGGCGGCGTCATTTTCGGGCTGTCGCGCAAAGCCGCCACGGAGTTTTCCTTTTTCCTCGCCATCCCGACCATGTTCGGAGCCACCGTGCTGGATGTCTACAAAAACTGGGAACTGTTCAAGCTGGAACATCTCCCGTTTTTTGCCGTCGGCTGCGCGGCTTCCTTCATCTCGGCAATTTGGGCGGTGCGCTTTTTGCTGCGCTATATCTCCACCCATACCTTTATTCCATTTGCCTGGTATCGGATTATCTTCGGGCTGACCGTATTCGCCACTTGGCATTTCGGGCTTGTGGACTGGAACTTGCCGGATTAAGCGCGGCGACCATCATATGTTTGTCTTATTTGAAGAAGAAGGCAGCTTCAAGGCCGGAACCGTACTGGCCGATAACGACAGTTCGCTTCAGGTGGAAAACACTCGCGGCAAGCGCGTGAAGCTGAAACGCGCCAATGTGCTGCTCGAATTCCGCGACCCCGCGCCCGCCGACCTGCTCGCCCGCGCGCAGGATGCCGCCAGCGGGTTCGACACGGATTTTCTGTGGAGCGTCTGCGGCGACGAGGAGTTCGCTTTTACGGAATTCGCCGCCGATTATTATGGCCACGCGCCAAACGCGGCAGAGGCCGCCGCGATGCTTTTTTCGCTGCATGCCGCGCCCATGTGGTTTCACCGCCGGGGCAAAGGGCGTTTCCGCAAAGCGCCGGAGGATATTCTCCGCGCCGCCAAGGTTGGCATGGAAAAAAAACGCCTTCAGGCCGAAGCCATCGAACGGATGCGCGCGGAACTGGTTGCGGGGCGGCTTCCCGCAGAATTTGGCGCCATCGTTTCCCGGCTGCTCTACCGCCCAGACCGCAACAGCCTTGAATCCAAGGCGCTGGAAGCGGCCTGCGTCGACCGGGGGCTTTCTGCGGCACGGCTGCTGCTGGAATGCGGCGCGCTCTCATCGAGCTACGACTACCACCGCCAGCGTTTCCTGTTCGAGCAGTTCCCGGAAGGCACGGATTTTCCGTCCTATGAGCCGCCTGTTGTCCCAATTGACCTGCCCTGCGCGGAAGTCGCCGCGTTTTCAATTGACGACGCCACGACCACGGAAATCGACGACGCTTTTTCCGTCACGCCGCAGCCGGGAGGGAACTGGAGGATCGGCATCCATATCGCCGCGCCCGCTCTGGGTTTTGCACGCGGCTCCCCGCTCGATGCCATTGCCCGCAGGCGGCTATCTACCGTCTACATGCCAGGCGGCAAAATCACGATGCTGCCCGATGACGTGGTTTCAGCATTCACGCTCAACGAGGGCAGCGCGCGTCCGGCCATATCGCTTTATCTTGACGTGCGCGCCGACCTGACCATCACCTCCCACGAGAGCCGCATCGAGCGCGTGCCGGTGGTCGCCAACCTGCGCCATCACGACATCGAGACGATTTTCAACGAAGCGGCGCTCACAAAAAGCGGCTCGGATTTTCCCTGGAAAAAAGAACTCACCCTGCTCTGGGAACTCGCCACGGTGCTCGAAGCCGGACGCGGCAAGCCTTCGGGGAACGGAAACCAAGTCGATTACGCCTTCAGCGTCGACTGGGAACAGGACACGCCGGACGGCTCTGGCGCAATCAGCATCAGCCCGCGCCTGCGCGGCTCTCCGCTGGACAAGCTCGTGTCCGAACTGATGATTCATGCCAATTCCACTTGGGGCAAGCTGCTCGACGAGGCGAACGTGCCCGGCCTGTACCGTGTGCAGGGCGGCGGCAAAGTGCGCATGGCAACGGTCGCCTCGCCGCACGAAGGGCTTGGCGTCGACTGCTACGCTTGGTCAAGTTCCCCGCTGCGCCGTTACGCCGATTTAGTCAACCAGTGGCAAATCATCGCCGTGCTCAACAAAACCGCCCCGGCCTTTGCGCCCAGATCGACCGACCTGCTGGAGGCGATGCGCGTTTTCGAGCAGGCTTACGCCGAGTACATCGAATTCCAGCGGCGCATCGAACGTTACTGGTGCGTGCGATGGTTGCGTCAAAACAACGCTCAGGTATATGAGGCCACTGTTTTGCGTGACAATCTCGTCCGGCTCGCCGACATCCCGCTCGTTATCAGGATGCCTTCGCTCCCGCCGCAACTGCCTGGCTCGAAGATCAGCCTAAGCGTTGTCGGCAGCGATCTCATCGATGTGGAAGTCGACGCCCGCTACCTTGCCACCCTTGCCGAACCCGGCCTGGACGCGCGGGAAGAAGCGGAATATTAGCCAAAACAAAACTTAATCACTCATGTCCTATCCGACGAAATCGCCCTAGACCTGATTGCTTGCGTAGAATCGACACATGGCTCCGAAGCGTTCTTCTTTTCTTTCCGCGATACGAAACCTCTACGGCCGGGACAAGCGTCTGTCCATTGGTTTTGTCAGCTCAATCGCGGTGCACTTTCTGGTGATGCTCATCCAGTTCACCCTGCCTGAGCGCCCTCCTCTGCATGCGCCCAATCTTGACGTGGTTCTCGTCAACGCCCGCCACAACACCGCCCCGAAAGACGCGCAGGCGCTCGCGCAAGCCAATCTTGACGGAGGCGGCGACAGCAGCGAGGACGTTCGCGCCACATCGCCGCTGCCGCCACAGCAAAGCCTGCACGATGGCAACGACCTCATCGACATGACGCGGGGACAGCAGTCCGCCATACGGCAACTGCAACCCGATCAGGTCTTGACCCAAGAAGGCGCTGCCGTCGCCATCAAAACGGAAAACGCCGAGGACAAGCCCGCCAAGCCGCAGCCCGCCACAGGCGCGGACGCGGCAGATGCCAGGGCAATGAGCTTGGCCCTTGAAGCCGAAATCGCCGAAAAGATGCGCGCCTACAACCAGCGCCCGCGCCGCAAGCAAATCGGCGCGCGCACGCAGGAATACCGTTTTGCCCAATACATCGAGGATTGGCGGACAAAAGCCGAGCGCATCGGCGAAATGAATTATCCAGCCGCCGCGCGCGGCAAGATATACGACACGCTCGTGATGACGGTTTCCATCAAGAAAGACGGCTCGATTGAAAAAATCATCATCAACCGTCCTTCAAAGCACGATGTCCTGAACAAAGCGGCGGAACGGATCGTTAGGCTGGGAGATCCCTACGCACCCTTCCCGCCCGCGATTGCCAAAGACACGGACATCATCGAAATCACCCGGACGTGGGCGTTTACAAACGACAGGCTCGGCGTGAGGAACAGGTGATGACCGCCGCCACCCTCCACCGGATACGCGCCCGCAATGGATTGTTATGCCCTAATCGGCCATCCCGTTGAGCATAGCCATTCGCCCTTCATCCACGCCGAGTTCGCCCGCCAGACACGGCAGGCGTTGAGCTACCGGGCGATGCTCGCGCCGCTGGACGGATTTCCAAACGCCGTGCGGATGTTTCGCGCCGCAGGCGGGCGCGGCGCAAACGTGACCGTGCCGTTCAAGCTCGAAGCCTATTCGCTCGCCACTTGCCTGACAGAGCGAGCAAAGCTCGCAGGCGCCGTCAACACGCTCACCTTCACCGATGAGGCTATCGTTGGCGACAACACCGACGGCATCGGGCTGGTGCGCGACCTCGCCATCAATCTCTCCTGCCCGCTCGCTGCCCGCCACGTGCTGCTGCTCGGCGCGGGCGGCGCGGCGCGGGGCGTTCTCTTTCCCCTGCTCCAGACTCGCCCCGCGTCGCTCATGCTCGCCAACCGCAGCATCGGACGAGCGCGGGAACTCCATGCGGCCTTTGCGCCCCACGTCGGACAAACGGCATTTGCCGCCGGAGGCTTTCAGGACATCGGAGGGCGGAAATTCGATGCCGTCATCAACGCCACGTCCGCGAGCCTCGCAAACGAAAGCATTCCCCTGCCCGACAGCGTTTTCGCGCCCGACGCGCTCGCCTACGACATGATGTACGGCGCGGGCGACACGCCTTTTATGGCTTGGGCGCGGAAAACAGGCGCGGCACGAATCCAAGACGGCCTCGGGATGCTGGTCGAACAGGCAGCGGAGAGTTTCGCCCTCTGGCGCGGCATGCGACCGGACAGCGCCCCCGTGCTCTCCATGCTGCGCGGCAAACAACAGGCCTCCCACCGTTGAAAAAGCGCGTCCTCCGCTGGCTATGGCGCAGCCTCGCTCTGGTTTTCGCGCTCGCGCTCGGGGCGCAGCTCTGGTTTTTCGCCCATCTCGTGTTCTGGCGCAGCCACAACCCGTCCGAGACCCGTTTCATGCGCCTCGCGGAAGCCGGGTTACAGGCCAAAAACCCGAAAGCCAAACTGGCTCACACTTGGATACCTTACGAAAAAATATCCATCCACCTGAAACGCGCCGTCATCGCCGCCGAGGACAGCCATTTCCTCGAACACGACGGTTTCGACTGGGACGGCATCGAAGCCGCGCTGGAAAAGAACCTTGCCCGTGGCAAAACGCGGGCGGGCGGCTCCACCATCACGCAGCAACTCGCAAAAAACCTGTTCCTGTCGCCAAGCCGCAGCTATCTTCGCAAAAGCCAGGAAGCGGTCATCGCGTTGATGATTGAAGCCCTGTGGGATAAGCGCCGCATACTGGAGGTGTATCTGAACACGGCGCAATGGGGCGAAAACATTTTCGGCGCGGAAGCGGCGGCGCGGCGCTACTACCGTGTTTCCGCCGCCCGCCTCGGACCGGCGGAAAGCGCGCGGCTGGCCGTCATGCTGCCCAATCCGCGCCGCTACAGCCGCTCTTTCGGCCCCTTCCTACAGTCCCGCGCCCAGCGCATCCTCTCTTATATGCCGGGCACGCAGGTTCCTTAAGCTCATTCTTCCCCTTGCCCGTTTGCGGGGGACGAACCAGAGGAAAGAGCATCCCTTTTCCTGCGCCTCTCCCGCCATTCCTTATTGCGCAGTACATAGGTGTAATAAATATCCAGCGCGTTGTCGGTTCCGCCGCGAGCGATGAGCGACAGTTCGCGGCTAATGCGGTAGGTGAGCTTGACGAGGGATTCCGCGCCGCCAAGGCTCTGTTCAAAAGACAGGGAAAGGTCGCTTGTCAGCCGCTTGCCGACAGTGACGACATCGCTTTCCGTCGCGGGGCCGGCGCTGATCCGGGAGCCGCCGCCAACGACTTTGCTGGTCTGGTTGCGCCGCATGCTGTTGAGTTCTCCTTGCCCGACGCTGAACGTGTCGAATCCAAGTTTGCTGCCAATATCTTCCGTCAGCCCGCCACCCGTGCTTCCAAACAAAGCCTGCGCGGCGGGTAGGAGCAGCGCCATATCGCCGCCGCCCGCGTCCGGGGCGCGTCCGAGGATGAGCCACGAGAGTTTTTCGTGTTCCGGCACAGCAGGCTCGGAAACGAGCTTGACCTGCGGATGCCGCGCATCTCCCGTAATCATGACGCCCGCCTCAACTTCCAGCCCCCGCCGCATGGCGGTGATGTTGATGGCGGGGTTTGCCGCCTCGCCCTGAAAAGTGATGGCTCCGCGCTCAATCTTGAGATGCTGCCCATAGCCGCGCCACGTCCCGCCAACGGTGCGGATAACGCCCACCGTCCTCGGCGGCTCGAAGGGGCGCAGTTCCACGCCCAACTCGCCCACGAGGCGCGTATCGGCGCCGAAAGCGGACAGATAGAGCGCACGCCCCAACCCGACGGTGAGCTTGCCGGAGAGGGCAATCCCTTCGCCAGCGGCGGGAGCCGCGTTTTCCTCTTCATTTCGGCTCCGCACGACCACATCGTCGCCGAGGCTTGGAGTCGGCATGTCATCGACGACGATGTATCCGGCATCAGCCCGCGCCTGAGCCTGCACGTCAAGCGCCAAGCCCCGCAATTCAGCCCTGCCTTCGCCCGAAACGATGAGCCAGCGGTCGGGGCGCTGCAACAGGGGCAAGCGTTCGGCGGTAAATTCAAATTGCCCGCGCTGGGCATCCGTCATTTTGGCGCCGAAGCCGATTTCCCCCGTGACGCGCAAGCGCCCCGGCGTAGCGGTCAGTTCAGCCACGGGCAAACGCTTGTCGGCGGGCTTGACGCGGTTGGGCGATTCAAATTCGAGTTTCGTGAGCCGCAAGCTCTGCTGCCCGCCGCGATGGGCAAACCCAGCTTCCAGTTGCCCGCCCGCCAGCAGCAGCCCTTGGTCGACGAGGGAAAACCGCAAGCCCCTGCCCCGAATCTGCCCTTGCAAATCCGGCGCGTCCGGCGTGCCGAACAGGGTAATGTCGGCAGCCAGCGCCCCGTCGACCTCGATGTTTTCG
The DNA here is from genome assembly GCA_031285965.1 of Azoarcus sp. Taxonomy (GTDB): domain Bacteria; phylum Pseudomonadota; class Gammaproteobacteria; order Burkholderiales; family Rhodocyclaceae; genus WRNU01. The sequence continues at coordinate 10,597 of JAITVD010000066.1, read as the reverse complement.
CGGGAAAGACGACCGAGCCACGCAAGCGATGGCATATCGAGATGAGCGGCTCCCGACACAGGAACTTGGGGAGCAAGCCGCCAGCCCCGCCCTGCGCGTTCAATCCCCGCCTCGACCCGAAGCCCAAGCTCTCCGGCCTCGCGCCCGTGCGTGGCAAGCGCCAACGTCAGTTTTTGCTGATGTGCAATCAGATAAGCCTCGAAACGCTCCAGCCCTAAGCGCGTAGAGAGTTCCCCGCGCACGGAAAAATCGCCCGATTCGCGGAAAAGCCGCGCTTGCCCTTCGACGCTCTCGCCAAGGCGCATCTCCCAGTCCGCCCCAAGCATCAGCGGGCTGCGCCGCCCGCCCTGCTCCAGCCCCGGAATCCGCGTCGCGGGCAATCCGCTCAGCTTGCCGCGCAGGACGGCGTTGCCGTCCCGCCAGCGCGTCTCGATGAGGTGGAGATGCCCCGGCTTGATGTCGGCGCTACGAGGAGCCGCCGCGCTCCGGCGGCGACCCGCGTGGCCGGAACTGGGTTCAGGCTTGAAATCGAGGTCGAACTCGGCATCGAGCAGGCTGAATTCTTCCGGCGCCAGCCCCGCTTCCAGCGCCGCCGGAGCGCGTAGGCGCAACGGCCAGCGCCCGTCGCTTTCCAGCGCGGCAATTCGGCCTTGCCAGCGGCGTTCCCGCCAGCCGCCTTCCAGATTCGCGTGAAGGCCAAGCGGATTTTTGCCGAGCGCCCCGTCCGCCTCAATTTGAATCTGATGGCGGTCGCGCTGCCCCCGCGCCGCCAGCCGAAGCGCCGCAAAGCGCGTGTCCCCGGCCACCAGCCCCGATGCTTTCAGCGACAGCGCCAACGCGCCACGCTCTCCGGCATCCATGCGCATTTCTGCCGCAAGCCTTGCCACATCCAGCATTCCGGGCAAACGGAACCTGTCGGCATCGGCTTTCAGCGTCCCCGCCGGAGCGTCCAGCCCGCCCGTGACAACGCCGCTTGCGCGTAACCGCCCTTGAAGCCCGAACCCGGTATCCACGAGGCGGGGCGCGTCAAGTTCCAGCGCCAGACGGTCAAGCGGCTCTCCCCACGCGCCGATGAGCCTGAAGCGGTTGCCCGCCAAATCAAGCCCGATGTCAGCATCGCGCACATGCGCCCCGTTCCACGTTAGCAAGCCGCGCCCCGCGAGCGGACGGCCATTGAAACGGCTCTCCCCGAATACGTAATGCGCGGCGATGAGCGGCTTCTCGGACAATGTGCCGCTGGCGGCGGCACGCAATTTAATCGAACCCGGAGGCGATGCCGGAAGAAAGGCGGCGGGGCTGAAATCGTTCAAATCGAGCTTCAGCACAAAAATCGGCTTGCCCACGGCGCTGGCCACGACTTCGCCCTCGCCCGCGACGCTCATCCCGCTGGTGTGGAGCGAAAGCCGTCCCCGCTGCCGCGCATCATCCGCATCCATTTCCAGCCGACCTTCGACGCGCCGTGAAGGCAGGCGGCTATCAACGCGAGCCGGGTCAATGCCTTGCGCTTCGACGCTGGCAACGATTCGCCCAAAACGCGCGGGCAGGACGGCATCGGAACCGCTTCGTGCGGCATCCTCCTTCGCCGCAGCCTTATTCCCGCTATGCCAGCGCAGCCATCCCGAAAGCCTGCCGCCGCCGCCTTCGAGCAATAGCTGATCGAGCCGCAGTTCATCCAGCGCCGCGCCCAAGCTCGCTTCCATGCTCAACGCCGACACGGGAAGCCCGCCCGCGTCGAGCGTCACCGGATGCTTGTTGACGAGCCGCACCGGGCCGCTCAACGCCGCTTCGCTGTTCGCGGCGTTGGCCGCCAGTTTCGCCTGGATGCGAATGTCCGCGCTGGGCAAGCCAGACGCGAACAGGGCGGGATTGATTCGGTCAATGTCGAATTCAAGCGTTTTCAGGGGCAATTCCCCGAACGGCGCGGCAACGAGCGTTGCTTGCCCCTGCGCCCCACCGCCTTGCGCCCGAAGGCGCAGCAGGGGTTCGGCAAGGCTGCCTTCGGCATCGAGACGCGCCGAAAACGCTTCGCCCGCCAGTTGCCCGCTGGCACGCAGGGCATGGGGCGGAAAAACGCCAAGCTCGCCCTCCATTTCCGCGCGCCCTTGCGGCAAATTGGCAACCAGCCGCCGCAGGTGGAAGCGTTCAGCATCGGCGGCCAGCGAAAGGCTGCCTTCAAGCAGAACAAAGAGCGGTGCGGCGGCGGGCGGCGCGTCATGAGGCACAACATTCACGCGCCCAATTTCCAGAGCCGTGAGTTCGACATCAAGCGGCAAGCGCAGATTCTTCGGAAATTTGAGCGGCTCGGATGGCGCGTCTTCGGACTTTCGCAAGAAAACACCCGCTTCTTCGATTCTGATGCGGGTCAGGGCAAGTTTTCGGGAGAAAAGCGCGGCAGGCCGCCACTCAAACGACAGCCCGGAGAGTTCAAGCCTCGCGGCGGGCAAATCCAGCCCGAGGCGTTTTGCGGAAAACGGGCCGTGCAAAGCGCCTTCGATGCCTTCCACGCGCAACGCCCCGCCGCTGGAACGCGCCGCCACGGCAGCAAACGCCCGCAGCCCTGTTTGCGTCATGAAAAGCCACACCAGCGCCATCGCGGCAAGAACGAGAAAGGCGGCGCCCCCCCCCAGCAGACGGCGCAACCGCCTGCGGCGCGTGACCGCAAAGGAAAGCGGCTCCTTCCCGTTCATTGTCTGGCTCGCCCAATTGAACGCTTCCGCCGCCCTGCGCCCTACAGGGCGAACAGTTCCGCCATCGCCTGCCCCGGCTCATCCGCCCGCATGAAGGCTTCGCCCACGAGGAAGGCATGGACGCCCGCCGAACGCATCACCGCCACGTCCTCTTTTGTGGCAATGCCGCTTTCAGTCACAACGATGCGGTCAGAGGGAATGTTCGCCCGCAGTTCCAGCGTGGTTTCCAGCGACACCTCGAACGAGGAGAGATTGCGGTTGTTGATGCCGATGAGCGGCGTATCCAGTTTCAGGGCGCGTTCAAGCTCGGCGGCGTTGTGGGATTCGACGAGCACCGCCATGCCCAGTTCATGCGCGATGCCAGCAAACTCCTGCATCTGCGCGTCATCAAGTGCGGCGACGATGAGCAGGATGGCATCCGCGCCCATCACACGCGACTCGAACACCTGATAGGAATCAATCAAAAAATCTTTGCGCAGAACAGGAATGTTGCTGGCGATGCGAGCCGCTTTCAGCGCGTCTGCGGAACCCTGAAAAAAAGTCTCGTCCGTCAGCACGGACAGGCAAGCCGCCCCATTGACGGCATAGCTGGCGGCGATTTCGGCGGGCTGGAAATCCGCGCGGATCAGCCCTTTTGACGGGCTGGCTTTTTTGACTTCGGCAATCACCGCAGGCTGGCTGTTCTCTACGCGGCATCGGAGGGCGGCGGCAAAATCGCGGGCTGGCGCGGCTTCCCGCGCCCGCGCCTGCATTTCCACCAACGGCAGATGCACATGCGCCGTCGTGATTTCACGGACTTTGACCATGAGGATTTCTTGCAGGATGTTGCCCATTCACATGCCTTTGACGCTTTGGTTATAACGCACGAATTCTTCCATCTTTGCCTTGGCCGCGCCAGAAGCCAGCGCCGCGCTGGCGCGGGCAATACCATCCGCAATGCTGCCCGCCACGTTGGCAGCATAAAGCGCCACGCCGGAATTAAAAGCCACGATGTCACGGGCGGGACCTAGCTGGTTGTCCAGCACGCCGCGCAGCATGGCGACGGACTGCTCCGCCGTTTCGACTTTGAGGTTGCGGGTAGCCATCATGCGGATGCCGAAATCCTCTGGATGGATGCTGTACTCGGAAATTTTGCCGTCCTTCAGTTCCCCGACCAGCGTCGAAGCGCCCAAACTGATTTCGTCCACGCCGTCCTGCCCGTGCACCACCACGACATGCTTGCCGCCCAGCCGCTCCATGACCCGCACGAGGATGCCCACGAGGTCGGGGTGGAACACCCCAATAAGCGCGTTGGGCGCGTCCGCCGGATTGATGAGCGGCCCGAGGATATTGAAAATGGTGCGCACGCCCATCTCGCGCCGCACGGGGGCGACGTTTTTCATCGCGCCGTGGAAATTGGGGGCGAACATGAAGCCCAGCCCAGTATTGGCGATGCAGCCCGCCACCTGCTCCGGCCCGAATTCAAGGCAGCCCCCCAGCGCCTCGATGGCATCCGCCGCGCCGGATTTTGAGGACACGCCGCGATTGCCATGTTTTGCCACACGCGCCCCGGCAGCGGCGATGACGAAGGAACTGGCGGTGGAAATGTTGAAAGTATGCGAGCCGTCACCGCCCGTCCCGACGATGTCGATGAAGTTCTCGGTAGGCGGCGGCACGTTCACCTTGACCGCCATTTCGCGCAGCACGGTCGCGGCAGCGGCAATCTCCCCGATGGTTTCCTTCTTCACCCGCAAGCCGACGAGGATAGCGGCGGACATGACCGGAGAAACTTCCCCCGCCATAATCTGCCGCATCAAATCGAGCATCTCGTCATAAAAAATTTCGCGATGCTCGATGGTGCGCTGAAGGGCTTCTTGCGGCGTAATCATGCGTTTTCCTTTGCTGTCCCAAAAATTTGCGAAAAAACGTGCCTGCGTTCGGGGAACACGGATCAGGGGCGGAACTGTACGCCTTTATCCCTCTGCGCGCAGCGACGCCGCCCAACGAGGGGCGAATGATAGCGCAGGCGGGGAAGCGGAATCGGGCGGGCGGGGGAAGCTGCCCGCGCCCGCTGCGAGCCACTTCTTTGATGCTTTTTGCAGCAAAGAAATAGCTCCGAAGAACTTTTAAGTGCCTCAGAGCGACTTAGATGTAGCTCAGAGCTAATTAAAAGACACTCAGAGCTACTTAGATGTGCCTCCGAGCAATTTATAAGTCCCCCGTCTGCACAAAGACGCTGCTCGGAGGAACCCGCAAATCGGTCAGGAGCGAACGCAGACGCGCCGGAACCAGATGCCTGCGCCTATCCTCGCTCAAACATGCGTATGGCATATTTTTTCAGCAAAATACGGTCATTTTTTTATTCAATCAAAAAAATTAAAACTGGGTTGCAAACTTAATCATCGAACTTAACAAGGTTCGATATAAATCAACTTTATTATTCCTCGTAAATTTTCCAGCGTTCGGGTCACGGGGAGGAAGGAGAAAAGAATAGTCTGTGTCTGCTGGCATCTTAAATATTGTTTTCATGAATACCCTCCCATTCCCCATACATATTTTCTGCCCTCCATACTATTTGTATTTCTAGTTTCATTTTATGTCTATCAACGTAAATTTTCCAGCCTATCAAACAAATTATATTTAATAGAAGGCAAACGGGCGCGAATCCACTCAAGTTTGGATGGAGGCATTTTGATGATTCTCTTTTCTGAATCATATCCCAATTCTATTGAAGTTTCTGAAATTTCAACTGGAAAATAATTCTCGTGTTCTGTCGTGAAATACCCCAGTGCTCTGAGATCACCAGATTCATCAAATACCGCCAATCTGATTTTATGCCCTACAGCATTTACACGATATGCAGGTTCATAAATTGAACTTCCACACATTTGTAACTTATATTTTTCCCCTTGGAACTCTCTCCATCCCCCTTCCATTTTATTTGTAAAGTATTCACAAAAAGCATAACCATAACCATCACCACCATATGCTGACAGTTCCTTTACAGGAACTGTCAATATGTGGTGAATTGCAAATGGAATATAAACCAGCAAAAAAATACCAAACGGAGCCAACAAAAAATTTCGCCATATCACTATTGAAAACCTCCAGTCCTGACTTGCTCTTTTCCAAACTTTTCTAATTTGGTAGAAAATCCAGCAACCAATATATATAGTAGAAAATTTTTCTAGTAAACCCATGAAGATTGTTGGGGAAAACGGTATTATTGAAAAAGCAATTATTATAAGGGCTGCAAGTATTAAAAAACTAGGAGCCCATAAGATACCCCATATCATTGCTGACAGAGCAATGCGTATCATTGAACCCAGCAAGGTTCGATATAAATCGACTTTATTCTTCCTCGTAAATTTTCCAGCGTCAGGGTCACGGGGAGGAAGGAGAAAAGAATAGTCTGTGTCTGCTGGCATCTTAAATATTGTTTTCATGAATCCCCTCCCATTCCCCATACATATTTTCTGCCCTCCATACTATTGGCTTTTTTAGTTTAATTTTATATATTGACGGAAATTTTCCAAGCTATCGAGAAAATCATATTTAATAAAAGGCAAGCGGGCGCGAATCCATTCAAGTTTGGATGGAGGCATTTTGATGATTCTATCGTTGTCTGAATCAGCCCAGTCTCCGTATTCTATGGAATTTTCTGAAATTTCTATAGGAAAATAATTCTCGTGTTCAGTCGTGAAATACCCCAGTGCTCTAAGATCACCAGATTCATCAAATACCGCCAATCTGATTTTATGCCCTACAGCATTTACACGATATGCAGGTTCATAAATTGCACTTCCACACATCTGTAATTTATACTTTTTCCCTTGAAACTCTCTCCATCCTCCTTCCATTTTATTTGTAAAGTATTCACAAAAAGCATAACCACTGTATCCTGAAAGTTCCTTTACAGGAACTGTCAATATGTGGTGAATTGTAAATGGAATATAAACCAGCAAAAAAATACCAAGAGGAGCCAACAAAAAGTTTCGCCATATCACTATTGAAAACCTCCAGTCTCGATTTGCTCTTTTCCAAACTTTTCTAATTTGGTAGAAAATCCAGCAACAAATAAATATGGCGGAAAAATTCTCTAATAAACCTATGAAAATTATTGAAAAAACAGGTATTTTTAAAGAAACAACCACCCCAAGAGCCATAAATATTAAAATACTAGGAATCCATAAGATACCCCATATCATTGCTGACAGAACAATGCGTATCATTGAACCCAACAAGGTTCGATATAAATCAACTCTATTCTTTCTTGTAAATTTCCCAGCGTTCGGGTCACTGGGAGGAAGGAGAAAAGAATAGTCTGTGTCTGCTGGCATCTTAAATATTGTTTTCATGAATCCCCTCCCATTCCCCATGCACATTTTCTGCCCTCCATACTATTGGCTTTTTTAATTTATATAATTTGGGTTGAGTGAAGATTACGCAGTCTTGACCTCTCTTGTGCCTGGCTCTCCATGCGTCAAAAGTTGAATTAAAAACTGGCCAGTACACTGCTTTTGTTGAGTAAACAACCCTCTCCCCTCGCACGCTTACCGGGAGGTCTATGCTGGGGACTCTTCTTTCTACAGGGGCATCACCTAAGTGACCTCTAAATAACCCTAGATATTTCCGATCAAATTCCGAAAATCCACCAAGTACCGTTATAATGACACCATATTTATTCCAGTGACCAAGGTATTGAGATTTCATCTCTTCCGGGTGGTCTGTAAAGTTGTAGAAATCCATAAAATAAACATAAATATGGGTCAAATGGATAGTCGGTTCATAGCACCACCGCTTCAACCTCCTTTCATTATCATAAACCAGATTCTTTGGGGCAGTGACCTGAACCGCCCCTATTGCTACATAGAACGCAAAATTTCCGGCAATTGCCGTGAGTTCATCGGGCTTCAGCGGTTTTGATGTCGCCAGGTAGTCCGCATTATTAATGTAAGTTACCTGCCATGCCCTGTGAAACGCTTGCAGGTCTCCCAACTCGCTAGATGTAGTGAACCCTTTTAACATTTTCAATTTTCTTGGGTCTTCTTCCAACTGCTTCTTTATCTGATCCTCACATTTCTGTTTAATAAGATTACGTAGTCTAGGTTGGGCATCATGAATAGACACATTTATCAATTCATTGACTTTCTTTTTATTGTTTCCAAATTTTAATACCCAATCTAATGTAATGGATGTACTATCGACAGGATGAGAACGCCTCGGGTCATCAAGATAACGAGGTCCATTTGGATTTGGATATGGATTTCTTATATATTCCCATTTATACGCAGGCTGCTCAAACCAGCGTTTAATTATTTTGGCCGCAATAGGCCACCCCATTGCTTCCATCGCAAGAACAATATCCTGAAGGTCAAAGACCGGAAGTTCTTGTTTAACTTCTATTCCTTCGGGACGAACGCCATTCGCTATATCCTCTGCTTCTTTTTTAGCTTTGTCTTGCTCTGCTGTTTCTGCCTTCTTTTCTGCTGCAAGCAGTTCTGATAACTGCAAAAATTGTTTATGAGTTATTTTCTCGGGCGGAATCTTCTCAAGCTCCGAGAGGGTAGGCGGGGGAGGCGCTTTGGGCGGCTGAACCTCGCCCCATTCACCGCCGTCCAGGGAAACGGTCTGTTCTGTGAGGAGGGGCATGGCTCCTTCTTCGTAGGGGACATATTTCCATTTAGCGCCCCCGAAAAGTACAGAATCCGTTGGGTAAGCGTATGGAACTTTGTGCGGCTTTAGCGGCTTAGGTTTTCCCCAGAACATTTTTCACTCCCCTCGTGCCTATGGTTTTAATCAACTAGCCTTACTATGCCAGATAACAAACACTCTATGTATTTTTTTATGGTGAGTGCATTTTATATAGATACAAATTTTGCCCTGGACACGAGTGGGCGAACGCCATGAAGCGGAGCTGCTACAGCGGTAGCCCTGAAAAACAGAGTACTTATTCAGCCCACAAGCAACCCGCCATCGGTTCCATCTCTCAAAAAATCTCAGCCGCGCCCTGTGCGGCGAGCCAACCAAACCACCCAAGGCGTCACGATTGCGATGGCGACAAACGTAATCAGCCCCCAATTGGCAATGGACAGCCCGAAAAGCGTCCAGTCGACGGCGCTGCAATCGCCTTCGCCCCGAAAGAGCTTCGGCAAAACTTCGGTCAGCGGGAAACTTTGCAGCATAAATTCAAGGCCGGGGCCGCAGCTCATGGTGTTGGGCGGGTAGAGTTGCAGCCAGCTTTGCCGCGCCGCGACGCCACCACCCGCCAGCGCGACGAGCGTCACGAGCGCCCCGTAAAGGATGCCAGCGCGGTTGTGGAGCGCCCCCGCCAGAGCGACGATGCCCACGCCCAAGAGCGCGTAACGCTGCATGATGCACATCGGGCAGGGTTCAATGCCCAGCATCCCTTGCAGGTAGATAGCGCCGAAACAGACTTCGCCCGCGCACAGCGCGAACAGGGCAAAGAAATACAGACGCAAAGGCAAACGCGGAAATGACATGAAAATTCTCCTAATTTGATGATTGTTGTTTCAATCCGCGCCCGCCGTAATGACGAAAGCATTCCAGCGCGTCCGCCATGTCCTTTTCGGACAGCAGCACTGGCGGAACCGGCTGGCGAGCGCGCCAGTATTGCTCGCACAACGCCTCAAGCTCAACCGCCTGAGCGCGCGCGTGCGCAAGGTCACGCCCATAGGCCAGCATGCCGTGGTTGGCGAGCAGGCAGGCATTGCGTCCGGCGAGTGCCGCCAGCGCGTTCTTTGACAGCGCCTCCGTGCCGAAGGTCGCATACGCCGCGCAGCGCACGCTATCGCCGCCAAAGAGCGCAATCATGTAATGGAACGGCGGAATATCCGCACGCTGGCATGCCAGCGCCGTGGCAAACGGCGAATGGGCATGAATAACCGCCCCCGCGTCAGGGATGTCCGCGTAAATGTCCCGATGAATCCGCCATTCCGTGGAAGGCGCGAGCCGCCCGTCGCTAACGCCGTCCATCCCCATCCAGACCATATCTGCGGCAGCGCACTGTTCCGGCGGCAAGCCGGACGGCGTGACGAGAAAGCCGCCATCGCAGCGGGCGCTCGCGTTGCCCGACGCGCCGGTATTGAGGCGATGCGCTTTCAGGGCGCGCGTTGTCGCCAGCAGTTCATCCGCCAGCGCGTCTTTGCTTGTTTCCTTGCTCATGCCTGACGGCTCCGCAAAAAATCACCCAATTCCCCCGCCCCAATCACGCCCCGCTCGGTGATGAAGCCGGAAATGAGGCTCGCGGGGGTGACATCGAACGCCGGATTCACTGCGCGTGTGCCTTTTGGTGCCAGCCTCAAGCGCCCCGGCAAGCCTTCTTCGTCCGCGCCGTCGACGAACAGCACTTCTTCCGCCGCCCGCTCCTCCACCGGAATGGCTTCCCCGCTGGGCGTTCCCGCATCGAACGTCGACGCGGGCGCGGCAACATAAAACGGCACGCCCGCCGCATGCGCCGCCAGCGCCTTCAAATAAGTGCCTACTTTGTTCGCGGTGTCGCCATTCGCCGCGACGCGGTCCGCGCCCACAATCACCGCGTCCGCTTCGCCGCGCATGAGCAGCAGCCCGGCGGCATTGTCGGCCATCAGCGTATGCCCGACCCCGGCGGCGGCCAGTTCCCATGCCGTCAGCAAGCCCTGGTTGCGCGGGCGGGTTTCGGAAACGAAAACTTCCACCTTCAGCCCTTCGGCGTGAGCCGCGTAAATCGGCGCAAGTGCCGTTCCCATCCCCGCCGTCGCCAGCCATCCCGCGTTGCAATGGGTCATCACCCGCAAGCCCCGCCCTTTGCGCGTGGGCAGGGCGCGAAGCAGCCGTGAGCCGTGCGAGCCGATGGCCGCGCACATTGCGGCATCTTCCGCGTGAATGGACTCCGCCTCCGCCCATGCCGCCTCGCGCCGCGCCGCTGAGGC
>JAITVD010000051.1 GCA_031285965.1 Azoarcus sp. | reverse complement strand
ATTCCGGGCGGTTCCTCCGCGCCAGTTGTGCCTGCCGATGTGATGATGGACTGCGCGATGGATTTCGATTCGATTGCCAAAGCCGGGTCAATGCTCGGCTCGGGCGCGGTCATCGTCATGGATGAGACGACCTGCATGGTGCGGGCACTGGAACGCCTGTCGCGGTTCTATCACGAAGAATCCTGCGGGCAATGCACCCCCTGCCGTGAAGGCACGGGCTGGCTGTACCGCGTGGTGCACCGCATCGAGCACGGCGCGGGGCGGACTGAAGACCTTGATCTGCTGCTCTCGGTCGCCGGAAATATCTCGGGGCGCACCGTCTGCGCCCTCGGCGACGCGGCGGCGGGGCCGGTGCAGAGTTTCGTCAAGCATTTCAGGGACGAATTCGCGTACCACATCGAAAACAAAAAATGCCTTGTTCCCCCTGCCACGCAGGATGCAGGCAGCCAAATTTATGTGAGCCAGTCATGCTAGACATCGAAATCGACGGCAAGGCGGTTCAGGTTCAGGAAGGCAGCACCGTCATGGATGCCGCGACCTTGGCCGGCATCTACATTCCGCATTTTTGCTACCACAAAAAACTGTCGATTGCGGCGAGTTGCCGCATGTGCCTTGTGCAAGTCGAAAAGGCTCCCAAACCGCTGCCCGCCTGCGCCACGCCCGTGACGAACGGCATGAGGGTCTGGACGCGCTCAAAGGCAGCCGTCCAAGCGCAGAAAGGGGTCATGGAATTTCTGCTCATCAACCATCCGCTTGATTGCCCGGTCTGCGACAAGGGCGGCGAATGCCTGTTGCAGGATGTAGCGATGGGCTATGGCGATACGCATTCGCGCTATCAGGAAGAAAAGCGCGTCTTCGTCAGCAAGAACTTTGGCCCGCTGATTGCTTCCGAGGCGAGCCGCTGCATCAACTGCACGCGCTGTGTGCGGTTTACCGCCGAGATCAGCGGCGAGATGGAAATGGGGCAGGCGTATCGGGGCGACCACGCCGAAATCATGACCTTCCTCGGGCGGGCAGTTGATTCCGAACTGTCCGGCAACATGATTGACCTGTGCCCGGTGGGTGCGCTGACCTCGAAGCCCTTCCGCTACAGCGCCCGGTCATGGGAACTGTCGCGGCGGCGCTCGGTCAGCCCGCACGATTCGCTGGGCGCCAACCTCATCGTCCAGACCAAAAACGACGCGGTCAAGCGGGTGTTGCCCCTGAATAACGATAAGCTCAACGAGTGCTGGCTCTCCGACCGCGACCGTTTCTCCTATGAGGCGCTCACGAGCGGGCAGCGTTTGATGTCGCCGATGATGCGCAACGGCGACAACTGGCATCCCGAAACATGGCAGATCGCGCTCGCTTTCGCCTCCAGCGCCCTGCGCGCTGTCGTGAGCGAGCAGGGCGGCTCGGCACTTGGGGCGCTGGCCTCTCCGCATTCGACGGTGGAGGAGCTTTATCTGCTGCAAAAATTGGCGCGGGGGCTGGAATCCGAAAATGTCGATTTCCGTCTGCGCCGCAGCGACTTCCGGGGCGACGCCGTGCGCGGCGGAGCGCCTTGGCTCGGCATGACCGTGACAGACATACATGATCTCGACAGCATTCTGATTATTGGCAGTTTTTTGCGCAAAGACGCGCCGCTGCTCGCGCAGAAAGTGCGCCATTCCGCGCTGCGCCACGGTTTGCGGGTGAATACTGTGGGGCCAAGCGCCGAGGACTGGCGGATGCCGATGGCAACCCGCTTGCTGGCAGCGCCTTCCGACATGGTGGATGCGCTGGCAAGCATTGCCGCCGCGCTGGCGGTGAAAACGGGCAAGGCGCTCATTGAAACGCTGGCGGCCAGAGTGCCGGCGGAAGTGACCGATGATGCCCACGCTATCGCGCAAAGCCTTGCCGATGGGGAAAAGACAGCCGTCTGGCTGGGCAATTTTGCCGAACAGCACCTTCGCGGCGCGGAACTGCATCTGTGGGCGCAGGAGATTGCCCGTCTGTCCGGGGCCGCCTTCGGGTTCATCGGAGAGGCGGCCAACAGCGTAGGCGGATACTTTGCCAATGCCGTGCCGGGCGAAGGTGGGCTGAACGCGCGGGCGATGCTTGAATCGCCGCGCCATGCCTACTTGCTCTTTGGCGCGGAGCCGGATCTCGATTTCGCCGATGGCGCTGCGGCAGTGGAGGCAATGGGCAAGGCGCGGCTGGTGGTGGCGTTCACGGCCTTTGATTCGCCCGCCTTGCGCGAAGTGGCCGACGTGCTGCTGCCGCTCGCGCCATTTACCGAAACGCCGGGAACTTTCATCAACTGCATCGGAGAGGCGCAGAGCTTTGAGGCTTCGGCGCGTCCGCAGGGCGAAGCCCGTCCGGGCTGGAAAATCCTGCGTGTGCTCGGCAACCTGCTTGAACTGCCCGGTTTCGATCAAGATACCGTCGAGCATGTGCGCGAAGAGGCGCTCAATGGTGTTGGTCGTTTCCATGCCCGCCTCAACAACGCGATTGGCACCGTGCCGGAAGCGGCGCTTCCCGATAGCCATGCGGGCAGTCTCCAGCGAGTTGCCGATGTGCCGATTTACTTTGCCGACCCGCTGGTGCGGCGCGCCCCTTCGCTGCAAAAAACGGCGGATGCCGCGCCGCCTGCGGCAAAGATGTCGCCAGCAACGATGCAGGCTTTGGGTGTGCGGCCCGCTGCCAAGGTGCGGGTGACGGGAAGCGCCGGAAAAGCGGTCGAACTACAGGTTGAGGCAGACGGGAATCTGGCGGACGGCTGCGTCCGCATCGCGGCGGGGCATGTATCGACCGTGGCGCTTGGCCCTCTCAATGGAGAACTGAGTGTGGAGCAACTTTGATGGATGCCTTCCTGCAACCGTTTGAAGATTTTTTCGGGCCTTTCTGGGCGCCGATATGGGCGCTGGTCAAAATCGTCGCCGTGCTCGCGCCGCTGATGGGGTGCGTGGCCTACATGACGTATTTCGAGCGCAAGATCATCGGCGCGATGCAGTTGCGCGTCGGCCCTAACCGGGTGGGACCGTTTGGGCTGCTGCAACCGATTGCCGACGCGCTCAAGCTGCTTTTCAAGGAAGTCATTATTCCGAGCGGGGTCAACAAGGGGCTTTTCATCCTCGGGCCGATACTGGCCATCGCGCCCTCTCTGTCCGCCTGGGCGGTTGTGCCGTTTGGCGAGAATATGGCGGTGGCCAATATCAACGCGGGGCTTCTTTACCTGCTGGCCATTTGTTCGATCGAGGTCTACGGCATCATCATCGCGGGCTGGGCGTCGAATTCCAAATACGCTTTCCTTGGGGCGATGCGGGCAACGGCGCAGATGGTTTCCTACGAGGTTTCGCTTGGCTTCGCGCTGATTTGCGTGCTGATGATTTCTTCTAGCCTGAACCTGACGGATATCGTCCTTGCGCAAGGGCAGGGTCGGTTTGCCGAGATGGGGCTGGGTTTCCTGTCGTGGAACTGGCTGCCGCTTCTGCCAATGTTCGTCATTTATTTCGTCTCCGGGCTTGCGGAGACGAATCGTGCGCCGTTCGACGTGGTCGAAGGCGAGTCCGAGATTGTTGCCGGACACATGGTCGAGTATTCGGGGATGGCCTTTGCGCTGTTTTTCCTGGCCGAATACGCCAACATGATTCTGGTTTCCGCCGTGACTTCGGTGCTGTTCCTCGGCGGCTGGCTGTCCCCGGTCGGTTTCTTGCCGGACGGGTTCCACTGGCTGGCCTTGAAAACAGCGTTCTTCCTGTTCGTCTTTTTGTGGGTACGCGCCACTTTCCCCCGTTTCCGCTACGACCATGTCATGAGACTGGGCTGGAAGGTGTTCGTTCCGATTACGCTGGCGTGGGTTGTGGTGGTAGCGGTGTGGATGATGTCCCCGCTGTCGATCTGGAAATAACTTGCTAAAGGGATAGGCCGTGGGAGCCAAAGATTTCATCGGAAGCCTCTTCCTCAAGGAACTGATAAAGGGCTTGGCGCTGACCGGGCGACACATGTTCCGGCGCAAGCTCACGCAGATGTTCCCCGAGGAACGGACGCCGCTCAGCCCGCGTTTCCGGGGGCTGCACGCGCTGCGGCGCTACCCGGACGGCGAGGAACGCTGCATCGCCTGCAAGCTGTGCGAGGCAATCTGCCCGGCAATGGCCATCACCATCGAGATTGGCGAGCGCGAGGACGGCTCAAGGCGCACGACCCGTTACGACATGGATTTCAACAAGTGCATCTACTGCGGTTTCTGCGAGGAAGCCTGCCCAGTGGATGCCATTGTGGAGACGCAGGTTTTTGACTACCACGGCGAGAGCCGCAGCGACCTTTATTTCACCAAGAAAATGCTGCTGGCGGTCGGCGACCGTTTCAAAGAACAAATCGACGAAGCCAAGGCGGCGGATGCGAAATATCGGTGAGCGCGATGAATACTGAATCCCATCCACAGGCAGCTAAACATATCCGGCGGCTGAACCGTCGCGGCGAGAAAACGTAAGCCGGGGAGCGTCATGGAATTTTCAACTTTCGTTTTCTACTTTTTTGCGGCGATCCTCGTTCTGGCGGGGCTGCGGGTCATTACCGCCCGAAATCCGGTGCATGCGGCGCTCTTTCTGGTGCTGGCGTTTTTCAGCGCGGGGGGCATCTGGCTGCTGCTGTCCGCCGAGTTTCTCGCCATCGTGCTGGTCATGGTCTATGTCGGCGCGGTGATGGTGCTTTTCCTGTTTGTGGTGATGATGCTCGATATCGACTTCGCCCATTTGCGCGAGGGGTTCTGGAAATACTTGCCCGTAGGCGCTTTGATTGGGTCGCTGCTGGCGGTCGAAATGGGGCTGGTGATTGTGCATGGCATGGGAGGCAAGCAGATGCCGCCGGTGGCCAGCACCATCGTTGCCGACCAGTCCGGGGCGGCCATCCAGTGCGAAACCAATATCTGCGAATTGGGACGGGTGCTCTACACCGAGTACGCCTATCCGTTCGAGCTTGCGGCGATGGTGCTGCTGGTGGCGATGATTGCGGCGGTGTCCCTGACGCTGCGCCGCCGTTCTGACAAGTACCACGAAAAGTACATCTCGCCCGAAGAGCAGCTTGCCGCTCGACATGAGGACAGACTGATTCTGGTGAAGATGCCCTCCGAAAAGGAAATACCCGAGGAACCCGCTGCGGCGGAAGGCGCTGGGCGATGAACACGAGAGACGGGGAGATACTGACAAGATGCTTTCGCTAACCCACTTTCTCATCTTGGGCGCGATTCTGTTTGCCATCAGCGTGATGGGGATTTTCCTCAACCGGAAAAACCTCATTGTTCTTTTGATGTCAATCGAATTGATGCTGCTGGCGGTCAATATCAATTTCATCGCCTTTTCGCGTTACACGGGAGACATTGCCGGACAGGTTTTCGTCTTCTTCATTCTGACCGTGGCGGCTGCTGAATCGGCCATCGGCTTGGCGATTCTCGTCGCCATGTTCCGCAACCGGCGCACGATCCACGTAGATGACCTGGACAGCCTCAAGGGATAAGGATCCGCGCAGACATGGACATGAAAACGCTTCACCTTCTCGTGCCGCTTGCGCCGCTTGCCGGAGCGGTTGCCGCAGGGCTTTTCGGCAAGCAGATCGGGCGCGCCGGAGCGCATTGCGTCGCCATTTTCGGCGTACTGGCTGCTTTTATTCTGTCTGTCGTGATTTTTCAGGACGTGCAGGCTGGAAACACTTTCAATTACTCGGTCTATACATGGATGCAGGCGGGTGGGGTCAATTTTGAGGTGGGTTTCCTGATTGACAAGCTGACCGTGGTGATGATGCTGGTGGTCAGCTTCGTCTCCCTGATGGTGCATATCTACACGATTGGCTACATGTCCGACGACCCCGGCTACCAGCGGTTCTTCAGCTACATCTCGCTCTTTACCTTTTCGATGCTGATGCTGGTGATGTCCAACAATTTCCTCCAGCTTTTCTTTGGATGGGAAGCGGTCGGGCTGGTTTCCTATCTGCTGATTGGCTTCTGGTACAAGCGCCCGACGGCGATTTACGCGAACCTTAAGGCGTTTCTGGTCAACCGCGTGGGGGATTTCGGCTTTTTGCTAGGTATTGCGCTAATCGTCGCTTACGTCGGCAGCCTTGGTTACACGGAAGCGTTCGATGCCGCCTCCACTATGGCGGGGATGGAAGTGGCGGGTATCGGCTGGCCTTTGCTTACAACAGTCTGCATCTGCCTTTTCATCGGCGCGATGGGCAAGTCGGCGCAAGTTCCGCTGCATGTGTGGCTGCCTGATTCGATGGAAGGCCCGACGCCGATTTCCGCCCTGATTCACGCCGCGACAATGGTGACGGCGGGCATTTTCATGGTGGCGCGGATGTCGCCGCTCTTTGAACTGTCCGAGACCGCGCTTTCCTTCGTATTGGTCATTGGCGCGACGACGGCGCTTTTCATGGGTTTCCTAGGCATCGTTCAGAACGACATCAAGCGTGTGGTCGCGTATTCCACCTTGTCGCAACTGGGCTACATGACGGTGGCGCTGGGCGTGTCGGCTTATTCGGCGGCTATTTTCCACCTGATGACGCATGCGTTCTTCAAGGCGCTGCTTTTCCTCGCGGCGGGTTCCGTCATCATCGGGATGCACCACGACCAAGACATGCGCAACATGGGCGGGCTGCGGAAGTACATGCCGATTACATGGATTACGTCGCTTGTCGGCTCGCTGGCATTGATTGGGACGCCGTTTTTCTCCGGCTTCTATTCCAAGGATTCGATTATCGAGGCGGTGCATGTTTCCTCGATTCCTGGTTCGGGTTACGCGCTCTTTTGCGTGCTGGTAGGCGTGTTCGTCACGGCGTTCTATTCTTTCCGCATGTATTTCCTTGTTTTCCACGGCAAGGAGCGTTTTGGCAAGCCGCATCATGAGCACGAGGATGGGCATGGCGATGAGCATCACGGCTTGGCATCGGGGCAGAAGCCGCACGAGTCCCCGTGGGTGGTGACGCTGCCGCTGGTCTTGCTGGCGATTCCTTCTGTCGTAATTGGGTATTGCACGATTGCGCCGATGCTGTTCGACGGCTGGTTCGGGAACGCGATTTTCGTCGGGGATAACCACCTTCAAGGGCTTGTGGAAATCAAGGAGGCTTTCCTCGGCGCGGCGGGCATGGGCTTGCATGGCTTCATCACCGCGCCGTTTTGGCTGGCGCTGGCAGGGGTCGCGGCGGCTTGGGTGCTCTATATGCACAAGCCGGGATGGTCCGCAGCCATCCAGCGCAAATTTGCCGCCATCCACACTGTGCTGGAGAACAAGTATTACTTCGACCGTTTCAACGAAATCGTTTTTGCGGGTGGCGCACGGGCGCTGGGCAGTGGCCTGTGGCGCGCGGGCGAGCAAGAACTGATCGACGGTGTCGGGGTGTCGGGTTCGTCCCGGCTGGTGACGATGGTTGGGCGTCTGGCTGGCCTGTTCCAGACGGGCTACCTGTACCAGTACGCCTTCACCATGATTGTCGGGGTATTTGTCCTGCTGACTTTCTGGGTTTTGAAAGTCATCCTTTGATTGGGCAAGGCAAACGGATAACGAGAGCGAACATGCCCAGATGGGCATCTTGAACGGAAAGCAACGATGACGGATATTCCCCTCCTCAGTCTGGCGATATGGATACCGATACTCGGCGGTGTGCTGGTGCTGGCTACCGGGTCGGATGCCAATGCCCGCATGGCGCGCGTAGTGGCGCTGCTGACAGCCATTGCGGGTTTCGCCATCACCATCCCGCTCTACGCTTGCTTCGATGCCAGTACTGCCGCCATGCAGTTCAGCGAGTTGCGCCCTTGGATTGAGCATTTCAATATCAATTACCACCTCGGCATCGACGGAATTTCGCTGTGGTTCCTGCTGCTCAATTCCTTCATCACCATCATCGTGGTGATTGCGGGATGGGAGTCCATCCAGAACCGCGTCGCGCAGTACATGGCGGCGTTCCTCATCATGTCCGGCTTGATGAACGGCATTTTCTCGGCGCTCGACGGCGTGCTGTTCTACGTGTTCTTTGAGGCTTCGCTGATTCCGCTTTACCTGATTATTGGCGTATGGGGCGGGCCGAACCGGGTCTATGCGGCGTTCAAGTTCTTCCTTTTCACGCTGGCTGGTTCGCTGCTGCTGCTGCTGGCGCTCATCTGCCTCTACAACGAGACCGGCAGTTTTGCCATTCTCGACTGGCATCAAGCCGGATTGCCGCTTGGGGCGCAGACGTTAATTTTCTTTGCTTTCCTCATTGCCTTTGGCGTGAAGGTGCCAATGTGGCCAATTCACACCTGGCTGCCGGATGCCCACGTTGAAGCGCCGACAGGCGGCTCTGTGGTGCTGGCGGCGATTGCGCTCAAGCTCGGCGCTTATGGCTTCCTCCGCTTCGCGCTGCCCATCGTGCCGCAGGCGTGCCATGAATACACTTGGCTCGTGCTCGGGCTGTCGCTGATTGCGGTGATTTACATCGGTTTCGTGGCGCTGGCGCAGAGCGACATGAAAAAGCTCGTCGCCTATTCGTCGGTTTCGCACATGGGCTTTGTGACCCTCGGTTTCTTTTTGCACAACCAGCTTGGCATCGAGGGCGCGCTCATCCAGATGATTTCCCACGGCTTCGTTTCGGGCGCGATGTTCCTGTGCATCGGCGTGCTGTACGACCGGATGCACTCGCGCCAGATTGCCGACTACGGCGGCGTTGTGAATACCATGCCGAAATTCGCTGCCTTTTTCATGCTCTTTGCAATGGCCAATTCCGGCCTGCCCGCGACGAGCGGGTTCGTTGGCGAATTTACCGTTATCTTGGGCGCGATGCAGGCAAACTTCTTGGTTGCCTTCCTTGCGGCCACGACCCTGATTTTGGGGGCTGCCTATTCGCTGTGGATGTACAAGCGCGTGGTGTTTGGCGAAGTTGCCAATGAAAACGTGGCGAGGCTGACCGACCTGAATCGGCGCGAATTCTTTTTCCTTGCCTTGCTGGCCGCGTGCGTGCTGGCGATGGGGCTGTATCCCTTCCCCTTCACTGAGGTGATGCATGCCTCGGTGGAAAACCTTTTGCAGCATGTCCAGCAGCAAACCGCTCTGACGCCGCCGCCTCTTTGAGCAGAACCCGATAACGGACGATCAAACGATGAGCTTTGTTTCCAATCTTTACTCAGCAACGGCGGAAATTTTCGTTGCCAGCATGATCTTGGCGATTATGCTGGCAACGGCCTTTGCCCGTGGCATCGCGCGCAGCCTAGCTTATTCGCTTGCCCAGCTTACGCTGATCGTGGCGACCTTCATCACGTTTTTCACCTTGAATACCGGAGGCGAGCACGCTTTCAGCAACATGTTCGTGCACGACGTGCCGGGCGGCGTCCTCAAGCTGATGGTGTATCTGTCGATGATGATCGCGTTGCTCTATGGGCGTGGCTATCTTGCCGAGCGCAAGCTCGACCGACCGGAGTATTACCTGCTGGCGCTCCTGACCACGCTTGGCATGATGGTGATGATTACCGCCAACCACCTGCTCGTGCTTTATGTCGGGCTGGAAATGATGTCGCTCGCGCTTTACGCGCTGGTGGCGTTTGACCGCGACGCGGTGCGCTCCACCGAGGCCGGGATGAAGTATTTCGTGCTCGGGGCGCTCGCCTCGGGGCTGCTGCTCTATGGCATGTCGATGATCTACGGCGCGACTGGCAGCTTGGAGATTGGCGAGGTGAAGCAGGCGTTTCTCGGCATGGATGATGGCAGCATGAAAGTGCTGCTCTTCGGCCTCGTTTTTGTGGTGGCCGGGATTTCATTCAAACTGGGGGTGGCGCCTTTCCACATGTGGGTTCCCGATGTCTATCAAGGCTCGCCGACCGCTGTTACGCTTATCTTGTCCAGTGCGCCTAAAATTGCCGCTTTTGCAATGGCGATGCGCTTGCTCGCGGGCGCTTTGCCGAACCTCGCCGAGCACTGGCAGACCATGCTGCTGTTCGTTGCCGCCGCTTCCATCATGCTCGGGAATTTCGCGGCGCTCGTCCAGCGCAGCATCAAGCGCATGTTGGCCTACTCGGGCATCTCGCACATGGGCTTCATGTTGCTGGGCTTGCTCTCCAACAGCGAGGCGGGCTACAGCAGCGCCATGTTTTACGTCATTGTTTACGCGCTCATGACCTTGGCCGCGTTCGGCATGGTTGTGCTGCTTTCGCGTGACGGGTTTGAGGCAGAGAGCATCGAGGATTTCAGGGGGCTTAACCGTCGCAACCCTTGGTTTGCGCTGCTCATGCTCTTTGTGATGTTTTCAATGGCGGGCATCCCTTTCTTCGTTGGCTTTTTCGCCAAGCTCGCCGTGCTTCAGGCGGTCATCGAGGCGGGCTATCTCTGGATTGCGGTGCTGGCGGTGGTGATGTCGGTCGTTGGCGCTTTCTACTATCTGCGCGTCGTCAAGCTCATGTATTTTGACGAGCCAATCGTCAATACATCGATCAAAGCATCGAGCGAATTGCAACTGATGCTCTCGATCAACGGCATCGCCGTCGCCCTACTTGGGCTGATGCCGGGAACGTTGCTGAAATGCTGCGAAGAAGCCATGAAGGCCGCCGCGTTTGCGGTGGGCGGCTGAGCGGAAGCGCAAGCTGATGTCGGCCTTTGTCGCGGCTTGGGTTGTGGTTGGGCTTGCCTTTGTGGCGGCCAACCTGCCTTTTCTGTTTGAGCGCGTGCTGTTCGTGTGGCGTCGCTCCTCGGGGCGCAAGAGCTTCGGGTGGCGGCTTTTGGAACTGTTCGTGTTTTATCTTGCTGTCGGCGGGTTTGCCTTTTTGCTGGAAAAGAACGCTTATGGCAGCGTTTACCCGAAAAACTGGCAGTTTTATGCCGCGACGTTTTGCTTGTTTCTTGTGTTTGCTTTTCCGGGGTTCGTTTATTGCCATCTGCGGCGCGGCAACCGTCGGCGCGTCGCAGAGGCATCGCGTGACAAGGAAGAATAAGTCTGTGCATGGGCGGCAGGTACAATCTGCCCGCAAGATGCCTGATTTTTCTGACCCACGCGCACGGGTTTTCCCATGAGCCAAGCCGCATCTACCCGTTCCACATGGTCCAACCGCTGGGCTTTCATCCTCGTTGCCATCGGTTCCGCCGTCGGGCTTGGCAATATCTGGAAGTTCTCTTACATCGCTGGCGCGAGCGAAGGCAGCGTGGGGGTTTTCATCGCTGTCTATCTGGCATGCGTCGCCCTCATCGGGCTGCCGCTCCTGATGGCGGAAATCCTCATTGGCAGGCGGGGACGGGGAAATCCCGTTGTTGCCATGCTCAATACCGCCGAGGAATCAGGCAATTCTCCGTACTGGGCTTTGCTAGGCTGGGTCGGGATATTGGGCGCGTTAATGATTTTGGCGTATTACAGCGTGGTTTCCGGCTGGATGCTCGATTATTTCTGGCAATCGCTCGCGGGAGGCGTTGATGTCAAAACGGCGGAGGAGGCGGAACGGACGTTTGGCGCCTTGATGGCCAGCCCCATGCGGCTGTGTTTCTGGCACACCCTTTTCGTAGCTCTTACCACAGCGGTTATCGCACGGGGCGTGGTCGGCGGAATCGAAGCTGCCAACAGGATTATGCTGCCGCTGCTTTTCCTCATACTGGTTTTGCTGACCTTGTGGGGCGCGGTCGTCGGCGACATGCCTGCGGCGCTGCGTTTCATGTTCAATTTCAAAACTGAGGCAATCAAGCCCGGCGTTGTCATAGATGGGATGGGGCATGCTTTTTTCTCATTGAGCATTGGCATGGGCGCGATCATGGCCTATGGCTCCTACCTCGATAAAAAGACAAACATTGGCTATACCTGCGCGTGGATTGCGATTGCGGGTGTTTTTATCGGCTTGCTCTCCGGCGCGGCCATTTTCTCGCTGACTTTTGGCTACGGGCTGACCCCCGCCGCTGGGCCGGGGCTTATCCTCCAGACCTTGCCGCTCGCTTTTTCCCACATGCCCGGCGGCTGGGTGTTTGCCATCTTTTTCTTCCTTTTCGTCATTTTCGCGGCGTGGACTTCCGCCATTTCGCTATTGGAGCCGTTCGTTTCTTGGCTGACCGAGCGGTACGGCATCCACCGCGCGCGGGCAGCTTGGTCAACGTCTGTGCCAGTGTGGCTGCTGGGGCTGGCCGTTTGCTTGTCGTTCAATGAATGGTCGGGCTTCAAGTTTTTTGGGCGCATTCTTTTCGATTTGCTCGACCATCTGGCCACGCGCTTCATGATGCCGCTTTCGGGGCTTGCCATCGCCATCTTTGTCGGCTGGCGGCTGGGCAAAACAATCGTCGCGGACGAAATACGCCTGAAACCACGTTTGTTCGGCCTATGGTTCAATGTGCTGCGCTTTGTCGTGCCAGTCGGCATTGCGTTGGTATTCGTCTACGAACTGGTTTTACGGGACTGGCTTCAATAGGATTTGGCATGGACAACGCAATAAAAACCGTCGCGCTGGATGAACTTGCGGTGGGGGATCGCTTCCTGAGCCGGGAATTTCCGCTCAATACGGAGCAAATTAAGGCTTTTGCCCGCGATTTCGACCCGCAGCCTTTTCATTTGGACGAAGCCGCCGCCGCGCAATCTTTTTTTGGGGGCTTGGCCGCTAGCGGCTGGCACACGGCGGCAATCACCATGCGGCTGATGGTGGAGAGCGTCCCGTTCGCGGACGGACTGATCGGCGCGGGCGTTGAAATTTCATGGCCGCGCCCGACCCGTCCCGGAGACGTGCTGCATGCCGAAAGCACCATCATCGGCATCGCGCCGTCCAAATCCCGCCCTGACCGGGGAATCGTCACCCTGCAAACCGATACCTTCAATCAGGATGGGGAGCCGGTGCAAAAACTGGTATCGAAGATTCTTGTCTTTGTGCGCGGAGCGGGCGGTTTGCCGTGAATCCCGTCTTTTTGCCTTAACAATACAATAGGTTTTCCGTGAATTTCATCGACCTCCCCCAGATGGTTTCCGCCAGCGGCAGCGTGGCGCTGCCCGGTTCCAAAAGCATTTCCAACCGCGCCTTGCTTCTGGCCGCGCTGGCGGACGGGGAAACGGAGTTGCGCGCTTTGCTGGAGTCCGACGACACGGCGCGGATGCGGGAGGCACTCGGCGCGTTGGGCGTGCCGATGTCGGCGGCGGGCGAGGGCGGCTTGCGGGTGAGGGGCTGTGGCGGGCGGTTTCCCATGCGGCGGGCGGCGCTTTTTCTGGGCAACGCAGGGACGGCTTTTCGCTCCCTGACGGCGGCACTGGCTTTCGCGGGCGGGGAATATGTTCTGAAAGGCGTGGCGCGGATGCACGAGCGCCCCATCGGCGATTTGGTTGATGCGCTCCGAGCTTGCGGGACAAGCATTGCTTATCTTGAAAAGAAAGGTTTTCCGCCGCTTTCGATTCGCCCCGCTACCATCCGCCCCGGCAGCGTGGTGAAGATTCGCGGGAATGTTTCCAGCCAGTTTTTGAGCGCCTTGCTGATGGCCTTGCCGCTGGCCGGGGCTGAAGTGACGGTGGAGGTTGAGGGCGAACTGATTTCAAAGCCCTATGTCGATATGACCCTGAACCTGATGGCGCGTTTCGGCGTGGTGGCGCAACGGGACGGATGGCGGGCGTTTTCGATTCCCGCTGGCGCTCGTTATCGCTCGCCCGGTGTCTATCAAGTGGAAGGGGATGCTTCCTCGGCATCCTATTTTCTCGCCCTCGGAGCCATCGGGGCGGACGCGGGCTGTCCGGTTCGCGTGGAAGGCGTCGGGAAAAACGCGATTCAAGGAGATGTGCGTTTCGCGGATGCCTTGGCGGCGATGGGGGCGACGGTGGAGATGGGCGAGAACTGGATTTCCGCTGCCCGTCCCGCCGCAGGCCGAACGCTTTCGGGCATCCATCTGGATTGCAACCATATGCCCGACGCGGCCATGACGCTTGCCGTGGCGGCGCTCTTCGCGCAAGGGGAAACCACGCTCGCCAACATCGCCAGTTGGCGGGTGAAGGAAACCGACCGCATTGCCGCGATGGCTGCCGAGTTGCGCAAGCTCAATGTGCGGGTGGAGGAGGGGGGGGATTTTCTGAAAATTGTCCCGCCGGACGCTGCGCATCTACTCCGACCCGCGATGATTAAGACTTATGACGACCATCGCGTGGCGATGTGTTTTTCGCTGGCCTCATTTGGCGTGCCCCTGCGTGTTTGCGACCCCGGATGCGTGGCAAAAACGTTTCCCGATTATTTCGACCGCTTTGCGAAACTCACCCGACCCGCTCCGGTGATTGCCATCGACGGCCCGACGGCTTCCGGCAAAGGAACGGTTTCCGCGCAAGTTGCGCGGGCGCTTGGGTTTCATTATCTCGATTCCGGTGCGCTCTACCGCCTGACCGCGCTGGCGGCGCGGGAAGCGGGCGTGGATTGGGCGGACGAGGCGGGCGTGGCAGCCATTGCCGCTAGGCTGGATACCGTGTTTCATGCGGGTGGCGTGTTGCTGAATGGCAGGGAAGCGGCTGACGCGATTCGGGACGAGGAAATTTCTTCCGGGGCTTCAAAAGTGGCGGCTTTGCCTGCCGTGCGCGAAGCCTTGTTGTTTCGACAGCGGACGTTTCACCGAGCGCCTGGCTTAGTCGGGGACGGGCGCGACATGGGTTCCGCCGTGTTTCCCGGCGCGAGGCTGAAAGTTTTTCTGACGGCCAGCCCAGCCGTTCGAGCCGAGCGCCGTACCCGACAATTGCTCGAGCGCGGCGAGCCAGCCGTTTCGAGCGCCATCCTCGCCGATCTCGAAGCGCGGGATGCCCGCGACCGCGCCCGCACCGTCGCGCCGCTCAGGCAGGAAGCGGACGCGCTATTGCTGGACACCGATGATCTCGGCATTGACGAGGCTGTTGCAAAGGTGCTGGGCTGGTTTTCGGGTCGCTGCTGATACCGGGCAATCATTGCTCCGCAGGCTGTTCTTCTTTTGCGGGCGGCTCTTCCTGCTTTACGGGCGCATTTTCCTGCGCGGCCTGTTCCTCTTTTTCTGCCAAGGGAAAAACCACTCCCTCAAACGACACGCCTGCTTTGTCCGCAAGTTTCTGTAGCTGCTTCACGTATTTTTGCTTGCCCGCGAACAGGATGCCTGAATTTGTGGGGTTGCCGTCGAGTTGTTTGATGGCGGCCTCGATTGTGGCAGCGGTCAGCGCGTCGCTTCTGCCTGTGACGGCAACTGTTTGCCGCTTTTCTCCCCTCAAAATATCGAATAACGAATCTGCTGGGCCGGAACCGCTGCCCATTTTCAGGGTTCCGATTGAAACTTCATTGGAGAACAAGGAGAGCATGTTGTCAGCAGCCGGAACGGTCACGACATGGGAGAAGGCTTTTCCGGCATCGAGCAGAGCTTGTACCCGCTCCGATTCTTCCGGGAGCATCTGCTGGTTCGTGGCCATGTAATCCCCGGAGCGCGGCGGAGGATTCATGCAGGCGGCCAGCAGGGCAGCGAGCGCCGCAGAAAACAGAACAAGCGTTTTTTTCATGTCGTATCTCCCCGGAATGGAAAAAGCAATTAACTCATCATCATCTCACGAACGGCATGATGACTGATATGGGCGTTAGGTTAGTTAGTCCAGATGGTTCAGTGGTGATTCTACCCTGTTCCGGTATTCCGATTGCTTCATTGGTCTTTTTTAAGTGGCACTTTGGACGATGCCATAAGCTGTTGAACGGAAAGGGACTAACTGTTAATATGAAAAACTTGCTGTAAACAACCCGGTTTGCGCGATGGTCGGCATGGAAACATTGCCAATTTCTGTCGCGTTTGTTCAACTTCCCCTGTTGCCGCTCACCAGCGGCTGCAATTTTTTCTTTCACTTTCATGTCATCTGCCAACCTTGCAACCCAAACCGGCGAAGAGAGCTTTGCCGCCCTGTTTGAAGAAAGCCTTGCCCTCCAAGAAATGCGCACCGGCGAAGTCATCACCGCCGAAGTTGTGCGCATCGACCAGAATTTCGTGGTCGTCAATGCGGGGCTGAAATCCGAAAGCTATGTGCCAATCGAAGAATTCCGCAATGACCGTGGCGAAGTCGAAGCCCAGGTCGGCGATTTCGTGCACGTGGCCATTGACGCCCTCGAAGACGGCTACGGAGAGACCCGCCTGTCGCGTGAAAAGGCTAAGCGCATCTCGGCCTGGAACGACCTCGAAAAGGCGCTCAACGACGGCTCGCTGGTCAAGGGCGTCGTCACCAGCCGCGTCAAGGGCGGGCTGACTGTCATGACCAACAGCATCCGCGCTTTCTTGCCGGGTTCGCTGGTCGATATGCGTCCGGTCAAGGACACCTCGCCGTATGAAGGCAAGGAATTTGAATTCAAGGTCATCAAGCTCGACCGCAAGCGCAATAACGTTGTGGTTTCGCGCCGCGCCGTGCTTGAAGAGTCGATGGGCGAGGAGCGCGACAAGCTGCTCTCCACGCTCAAGGAAGGGACAATCATCAAAGGGATGGTCAAAAACATCACCGATTACGGCGCGTTCGTCGACCTCGGCGGCATTGACGGCCTGCTGCACATCACCGATCTGGCTTGGCGGCGTGTGCGCCATCCTTCGGAAGTGCTCAATATCGGCGACGAAATCGAAGCGCGCGTGCTGAAATTCGATCAGGACAAAAACCGCGTTTCGCTCGGCCTGAAACAGTTGGGCGAAGACCCGTGGGTCGGCATTGCCCGCCGTTATCCACAAGGCACGCGCCTGTTCGGCAAGGTGACGAACATCACCGATTACGGCGCGTTCGTCGAAGTGGAGCAGGGCATCGAGGGGTTGGTGCACGTCTCCGAAATGGACTGGACGAACAAGAACATCCATCCGACCAAGGTTGTGCAGCTTGGCGACGAAGTGGAAGTGATGATCCTCGAAATCGACGAAGATCGCCGCCGCATTTCGCTCGGCATGAAACAGTGCGCCTCGAATCCGTGGGACGATTTCGCCATCAACCATAAGAAGGGCGACAAGGTGCGCGGCCAAATCAAGTCGATTACCGACTTCGGCGTTTTCATCGGGCTGGAAGGCGGCATCGACGGGCTGGTGCATCTGTCCGACCTGTCTTGGAGCGAATCGGGCGAAGAAGCCGTGCGCCGCTTCAGGAAAGGCGACGAGGTCGATGCCGTGGTGCTTGGCATCGACGTGGAGCGCGAGCGCATTTCGCTGGGCGTCAAGCAACTGGAAGGCGACCCCTTCACCAACTACATCGCCACGCACGAAAAGAACTCTGTGGTGCGCGGGATGGTGAAGTCGGTCGAGGCTCGCGGCGCGGTGATTGCGCTGGGCGATGATGTGGAAGGCTATCTTCGCGCTTCTGAGGCCGCCATGCAGCGGGTCGATGACTTGACCACGCTGCTCAAGGAAGGCAGCGAAATCGAAGCGGCCATCATCAACGTCGACCGCAAGACCCGTTCGATCAGCCTCTCAATCAGGGCAAAAGATCAGGTTGAGCAGAACGAAGTCATGAACAAGCTCGCTTCCGAGAACGCCGCCGCGACGGGTACGACGAACCTCGGCGCGTTGCTCAAGGCCAAGCTGAACGAACAGAAACAGTAAAACGGTTTTCGACCATGACCAAATCGGAACTGATTTCGCAACTGGCCGCGCGTTTTCCGCAATTGGTAGTAAAGGATGCCGATTGCGCGGTCAAGATGATTCTTGACGCGATGACCGAGGCGCTGGCCGTAGGGCATCGCATCGAAATCCGGGGCTTCGGCAGCTTCGCGCTGAACCACCGTCCCCCGAGGGTCAGCCGCAATCCGAAATCCGGCGAAAAAGTGGACGTACCCGCGAAGCGGGTACCCCACTTCAAGGCAGGCAAGGAATTGCGGGAACGGGTCGTTGCCGTCACTTGAGCGTGGGCGGGGAGTTTCCCGCCGCCTGCGTCTAAAATTGGAAGGCAGCCTTGGCTGCCTTTCTTTTTGCTATGTGCTCGGGGATAATGCCGCCCATGCGCGCGCTCATTTGGTTCATCCGCTTCATCCTCTTCGTCCTGCTATTTGGCTTCGCGGTCAAGAACGATCATGTCGCGGATCTCTATTTCTTTTTTGGCAAGCAGTGGCATTTGCCGCTGGTGTTCATCATCCTGATTGCGTTTGCCGTTGGCGCGCTGTTGGGGGTGACGGCCACGATTACCTCGCTGCTGCGGCAGCGCCGGGAAATCTCCCGTTTGGGCAAGCAGCTTGCCCGCGCCGAACTCGCGGCGGAACAGGCATCGGACGATGCCATGCGCGTGTCAGAGCCATACTAAACAATGGAAGTCGAACTCTGGTGGTTGCTGGCCCTGCCGCTTTTTTTCGTCATCGGATGGCTGGCGGCGCGTGTTGACATCCGACAGGTCGTGCATGAATCGCGCGCCTTGCCGCGCTCTTATTTAAGCGGCCTCAATTTTTTGCTCAATGAGCAGCCAGACAAAGCCATTGATTCTTTCATTGAGGCCGTGCGCATCGACCCGCAGACGGTGGAACTGCATTTTGCGCTGGGTTCGCTGTTCCGCCGCCGGGGCGAGACGGATCGCGCCATCCGCATCCACCAATTGCTTGTCGACCGGGAAGACCTGACAGAAGAGCAACGCCTCCAGTCGCTTGGCGAACTGGGGCAGGATTTTCTCAAGGCAGGGCTGCTTGACCGTGCCGAGGCCGTATTCCTCAAGCTGAGGGGGACGCGGGTCGATGATGTGGCCTCCCGCTACCTGCTGGAGATTTACCAGCAGGAAAAAGACTGGACGAAGGCCATTGGAATCGCCCGCTCCCTGCCGGATCACGAAAGCGTGCATTGGCAGCGCGACATTGCGGAATTCCATTGCGAGCTTGCGGCGCAGGCGCTCGCCGATTCCCGTTTTTCCGAAACCGAAGAGCATGTGAAAACGGCGTTGTCGATCAACCGCAAGTGCGTCCGCGCAAGCCTTATCCTTGGCGATTTGCGTGCCGCGCAGAAGCATGATGAACAGGCGCTAGAGGCTTGGAAGCGAATCGAGGCGCAAAATCCGATTTACCTTTCGCTTGCCGCAGAGCGGGTCATGGATGCCTATGGCCGCCTCGGACGCATTGAGCAGGGGCATTTGCTGCTGCGCTCCTGGCTCGAACACCATTCTTCGCTCGACCTGCTTGATGAACTGTTCCAATGGGAAGTTGAAAAGGGCGGCACGCATGCGGCCTACGAACTGGTGCGCGAAGAATTGCGCCGCAATCCCACCTTGCTGGGTTTGGACAAACTGCTGGAAGCGGCGCTGCTGGCCGCGCCAACGGAGCATCGCAGCGACATCGAACTGATTAAGCAGTTGATTCACGGGCATACACGGCGGGTAGCGCGTTACCGCTGCGACGCATGCGGTTTCAAGGCGCGGCAATTCTATTGGCGCTGTCCGGCCTGCGGCGGCTGGGAAACCTATCCGCCCCGGCGCACCGAAGAATTCGATCTCACACCTTGACGCGGCGAATGAAAATGCCAGCGGCGCTGATTTTCGACATTGAAACCATTCCTGATGTTGTCGGGCTGCGTCGTCTCTACGGCTTGCCGGAAGAGCTTGCCGACGCGGAAGTCGCCGAGTTCGCTTTTCAGCGGCGACGCGCCTCCACTGGAAGCGATTTCCTCCAGCACTATCTGCAAAGAATCGTCACGATTTCCTGTGCGCTCTACAGCCCCGGCCAATTCCGCGTGTTTTCGCTTTCCGAGCCGGACAATTCTGAAGGCGAAATCATTCAGCGGTTTTTCGATGGCATTGAAAAGTACACGCCGCAACTTGTTTCTTGGAACGGCGGCGGGTTCGATTTGCCGGTGCTCCATTACCGTGGGCTTCTGCACGGCGTTTCCGCCCCGCGTTACTGGGATTTAGGCGACGGCGATTACGCCGATTCACGCGAGTTCAAGTGGAACAACTACATCAGCCGCTATCACGCCCGCCATCTCGATTTGATGGATTTGCTCGCGCTCTACCAGCCTCGCGGCAATGCCCCGCTGGATGAGCTTGCCAAACTCATGGGCTATCCCGGCAAGCTCGGCATGGACGGTTCCGCCGTTTGGTCGGCTTGGCAGGCGGGGCGCATTGCCGAGATTCGTGACTACTGCGAAACCGATGTCGTGAATACGGGGCTGGTTTACCTGCGCTTCCTGAAAATGCGCGGCATTCTCGGTCAGGAGGAATGGGAGCGCGAAGTCGGGATGGTGCGC
This sequence comes from Azoarcus sp., assembly GCA_031285965.1. Lineage (GTDB taxonomy): Bacteria > Pseudomonadota > Gammaproteobacteria > Burkholderiales > Rhodocyclaceae > WRNU01. Next base: position 12,128 of record JAITVD010000051.1, on the reverse strand, counting down.
GAATCTTTGGAAAAAATCGACGCAGCCCACTGGAAAGAATTCCTCGCGGCGTGGTCGCTGGACTGACTGGCGACGTTTTCGCATTGAAAACGCCTTAGCGCATCCGTAGGCGGAATTCCTCTGCCAGCCGGGCAAGTTGCGCGGTCGATGCGTCCTGTTTATCCGTTTTGCCCGAAGCGAGCGCCCGCGCGATTTCCTTGCCGTGCTCTACGCCGTACTGGTCGAAAGGGTTGATGCCCCATATCCAGCCCTGCACGAAAACCTTGTGCTCATAGAGCGCGAGCAGCGCGCCAAGGTGGAAGGCATCGAGCCGGGGAATCATGATCGTGGTGCTGGGTTGGTTGCCGTCGCTCACCAGATGGGGCGCTAGCCGCTCGATTTCGGCATCGGGCAGATTGCGGCGGGCGAGCGTGGCGCGGGCAGCGTCGAGATCGCGCCCACCCATCAGCGCCGCCGCTTGGGCAATGGCGTTGTCGACAAGGATGCGCTGGCGCGGGTCGCTATCTTCCCCGACCGGGATGATGAAATCGAGCGCCACCTTGCGGGTTCCCTGATAGAGCAACTGGTGAAACGCATGTTGGCCGATAGTGCCGGCGCTGCCCCAGACAATCGGCGCTGTGGCGGCTTCCGTGCGGTGGCCGTTGCGTAAGGTGTGCTTGCCGTTGCTCTCCATTTCGAGTTGCTGGAGCCAGTTTGGAAAGCTGCGCAGCCCATGCGCGTAAGGAAGCGCGGCGGTGCTCTGGATGCCGAGGAAGCTGGCGTTCCAGAGGTCGGTCAATCCTAGCCAGACGGGCAGGTTATGCTCAATGGGAGTGAGGCGGAAATGGTCATCCATAATCCTTGCCCCCACGAGAAAGTCATCGAACATGCCGCCGATTGCCACGAGCAGAGGCAGCCCGATGGCCGACCACACCGAATAGCGCCCGCCCACCCAGTCGGGCAAGGGAAACACACGGTCAGGCCGTATGCCGAAGGCGATGGCAGCATCGTAGGCGTTGCTGACCGCCGCAAAGTGTGCGCTGATGTCGATGCCTTCGCCAAGCCGCGAGCGTAGCCACTGGCGCGCGGCTTCAGCGTTGGCAAGGGTTTCCGGCGTGCTGAAACTTTTGGAAGAAACGACGAACAGCGTTGCGGCGGGGTCGGCATGGGCGAGCACGGTGTCGAGTTCGCGCGGGTCGACATTGGCGACGAAGGCGACCTTCGCCAGTTCGATGCCGCCGACGATGTTGCCACGTGGGTCGGCAAGGGCTTCAACCGCGAGCCGGGGGCCAAGATCAGAGCCACCGATGCCAAGATTGACCAGATGGCGGATGGTCTTTCCGGTGCTGCCGACGAGCATGCCCTCCCGCAGGTCGAAAGCGAAGGTGCGCATGTCATGGGTGTCCGCCCCTTTGCCGGGAGGAGGGGGGCATCCGCCACGCATAGACATATGGGAGGCAGCGCGTTTTTCGGTGAAATTGACCTGCTCGCCATCGAAAAGGCGTTGGATGCCTTCGTCCAGCCGCGCTTCGTGCGCAAGCCGGATGAGGCTGGCGAAAGTTTCGTCATCGAATAGCTGCTTGGAAAAATCCGCAACCAGCGCGCTTTGATCCATTTCGGTCGGGTTTTCAAGGATCAGGGTAAATCTGTCGGCGCGGTTCGGGTCATCGGCAAAAAGGGCAGAAAGCGGATGGTTCGCAAGCTGCTGCGCGTGACCGACGAGCGCCGTCCATGCGGGCAAGCGTTGCGGGGGAGTGAAATCGCCTGTGTCACTCATGGTTTGGGCGAGCATAGAGGGTCAGGGCTTCAAGCTGCTTGCGCCCGCCGCGCTGGAAAGTCCAAACCTGTTGCCAGTTTTCCAGTTCGGCGGGTTCAGGAATGCTGGGGTTGGCATAGGCCAGCAACAAGCGGCACGACGAAGCGTCTCTGCCGCCAGCGGGCAGGGGACGCAAACCAGCGTAATAATCGAGCATGCTTCGGATTGGGGCGGATAAGTTGCTGCTGGCGACGCATTCCCCTTTATATGGGGCGAGCGCCTTGTCGAGGGCTTCTACCATGCTTCGGTAGCTGCGGCTGTGATCGAACCAGGGCAGCAGCAGCGTAACCGCCAGACACCATAGCATCGTCATGCCCATTGCCCAGTTGATCGCCCCACGCGCCGGGCGGCGTGGCAAGCGCAACGCGAGAAAGACCCACAGTACGCAGATACCAATGCCCAGCAGGGTTTGGGGAATCGCGCCAGTGAGCGTGAATTCGGGGGCTGCGCGGGCAATGTGGGTGGCAAGCCCCCGTGGCCACGCGAAAACCTGGGCTGTCCAGGCTATCCATACCAGAATCGCAAACACGCCGAATGTCATGGATGAGAACCAGTCAAAGGCGTTGGCCGCGCCGCGCCGCAGCGTGGTGATGCCGCCGGCAGCCAGCAGAGCCATTGTGGGCAGGAGCGGAAGGGCTGCGGACTGGGATTGGTCGGAAGTCAGCGACAGAAGAATCAGCGCCCAGGCGGTCGCCAGCAACGGCAGCAGCCAGCGCAACCGGAAGAGCTTGCGGCGTTCGCGCCAAAGCGTCCAAAGCGCGAGCGGCCAGAGCGGCCACAGGAACCAGCCCAGCAATTTGATGAGGCGGACGAAGTCATCGAGGTTCAACGCGTTTCCGGCGATGAGCGTCCATTGGTCGTGCCGCCACGCGGCGAAGAGTTCCGGCTGTTGCAGATGAAGCAGTAAAGGCCACAATCCGCCTCCGCAAACTGCCAGCGCAAGCCCCGCGAGCATGCCGCCGCTGGCGCGTGGATTGTGGCATTCCGGGCTGATGATGACGGCCACGGCAAAAAGCGGCGCGGTCAGCAGCATTCCGGGAATGCCGCCCGCGAGCATGGCAAGCATACATCCTGTGCCTGCTTGCAGGCAGCCCGCCAATGGACGGTCAGGCACACGCGAGATGCCGTGGAGGACGAAGGCGAGCATTGCCATCAGAGCGAGGAGCGGCTGTGTTTCGTGGGAATGCAGGACAAGGCCGAGGCTGCCGAAAAGCAGAAGCGCCGCTGGTGTGCGGGCGGGGCGTCCGTACAGCCGCTCGGCGCTGCGGGCGACCCAATAGACGGTCAGCGCGGTGAAAAGGGCGCTTGCCAGCCGCGCGCCTTCGTGGGCATCCAGCACGCCTCCGGTGATGAAGGCCAGCAGTGCCGCGCACCAGTAATAAAGCGGCGGATATTCGAGAAAAGATGCGCCCCCAAGCTGCGGGAAGAGGAACCATTCGCCCTGAAGCAGCGAGTACACCGGCCCAAAATAGCGGGCATCATCGCCGCGCCACGGGTCATGTCCGGTCAGGCCGGTCAGCAGATAAAAACTGACGAGCAGCGTCAGCCCGAAAGTGCCATAAATACGGCGTTGCAGCAGGGAGGAAGGCTGTGTTTGAGGCTCGCGGAACATGCAGGCGCGGAAAGTGTGTGCGTTGAGGATGCAGCATTGTATCGGCTATGGCTGCGCATCGCCCGATTTTGTATGCGCACATCTTGACAGGCATCCCGGCAAATACTTGGGAATGGCTATTATCGGCATCGGCCCTCTGCGCGGAAAACTCGGCGGAAAAAAAAGTGCGCCGGAGCGCACCTGAAAAATGAATCCTGCTGAAAGTCAATGCCTCATCGTCACGCCATTGCCTCATAAAGCGGCAGTGTCAGAAATTCTGGGTATTCCGGCGAAAGCGACATGGAGAGGAAGATTTCCGCCGCTTGTTCGTAAGTGTCGGTGCTTTCGCCCTGCTGCGCGATATGTTCTTTCACTTTTTCCAGTTCTTCGCCGACGAGCGCGCACACCATTTCCATCGTGACTTTTCGTCCATCATTCAAGATGCCTTTGGGAGAGGCGATCCACTGCCAGACTTGGGAGCGGGCAATTTCGGCGGTAGCGGCATCTTCCATGAGGTGATGAATCGCCACGCAGCCATTGCCGCCCAGCCACGCGCCCAGGTAGTGGATGCCCACATGGATGTTGTTGCGCAGGCTCGCTTCGGTGATCGGATTTTCCGGGCGGAAGTCGAGCCAGTCGCTTGGGCCGAATATCCCGGCGATGTGCTTTTCCCATTGATTGGGACGCTTGCCGAGGACGGCGGTGAACTCCTCCATCGCGATGCCGACCAGCCCCGGATGGGCGACCCAGCCGCCGTCGTAGCCGTCCGTGGCGTCGCGCCGTTTATCGTGACGCACGCCCGCTAACGCCTTTTCGTTGGCGATGGGGTCATTTTTGATGGGAATCAGCGCGCTCATGCCGCCGATGGCAGGTGCGCCGCGCTTGTGGCAAGCCTGTACGAGCGCCAGGGCATAGGCGCGCATGAACGGGACTTCCATTGTGAGCGCGCTCCGGTCTGCAAGGCAGAACGCCTTGTTTTTGTGGAATTTCTTGATGCACGAAAAAATGTAGTCCCAACGTCCCGCGTTGAGTCCGGCGGAATGTTTGCGCAGCTCGTACAGGATTTCTTCCATCTCGAAAGTGGCCAGAATGGTTTCAATCAGCACGGTGGCTTTGATCGTTCCGTGCGGCAAACCGATGTAATCCTGCGCCATGCAGAAAATATCGTTCCAGAGCCGCGCTTCCAGATGGCTTTCCATCTTCGGCAGGTAGTAAAAAGGCCCTGCCCCGTGCGCGACCTGTTCTCTGGCGTTGTGGAAGAAGGCTAGCGCGAAGTCGAACAATCCGCCGGAGATGCGCTCGCCGTCGATCCGCACATGCTTTTCGTCCAGATGCCAGCCGCGCGGGCGGATTTGCAGCGTGGCCGTTTTTTCGTGCAGCCGATACAGTCTGCCCGATGCGTTTGTAAACGTGAGTTCGCGGCGGATCGCTTTGTAAAGGTCGATCTGGCCTTGCACTAGGTTTTCCCACCTTGGGCTGTTTGAATCTTCAAAGTCCGCCATGTAGGAATCCGCGCCGGAATTCATGGCGTTGATAATCATCTTGGCTTCAGCCGGGCCGGTGATTTCCACCCTCCGGCATTCGAGCGCCTTGGGCAGGGGCGCGATTTTCCAGGGATTTTTGCGGATGCAGCGGGTTTCCGGCAAGAAATCCGGCATTTCACCGGCATCAATCCGTGCTTGGCGCTCACGGCGCATCTTCAAAAGTGCCTGACGGCGCGGCTCAAAGACGCGGTGCAGCTTCGCCGCAAGTTCAAGCGCCTCGAAAGTCAGAATGGTTTCAAAGCCGGGATGGATGGGGGCATCGATAGCAACGCCTGCGGGCAAGTTCAAGCTCATTTCATTTCCTTGTTCGTTGTGTGGAACGCCGCTCTTTTCCAAAAAAGGCGGGGCGCAGGGCGTTCAGTGGAATTGCGCTTCTTCGGTTGACCCTGAAAGCGCCGTGATGGACGAATGCTCGCCTTGGATAACCTTCGTGATTTCGTCGAAGTAGCCCGTGCCGACTTCCTGCTGGTGGGCGGCGAAGGTATAGCCTTGCTCACGCGCGGCGAATTCCGGTTCCTGAATCATTTCCACGTAATGGCGCATCCCTTCGCCGCCCGCGTAGGCATGCGCGAAGCGGAAAGTGTTGTACCAATTCAGGTGAATGCCCGCGAGGGTGATGAACTGGTACTTGTAGCCCAGTTCGGAGAGCGACTCCTGAAATCGGGCAATGGTCGCGGCGTCCAGATTTTTCTTCCAGTTGAAGGAAGGCGAGCAGTTATAAGCGAGCAGGCGGGTTGGGCAGACCGCCCGCACGGCTTGCGCGAATTCGCCCGCGAAACCCAAATCGGGCGTGGCCGTTTCGCACCACACTAAATCGGCATAGGGCGCATAGGCCGCGCCGCGCGCAATGGCTTGTTCCAGCCCGTTCCTGACGCGATAGAAACCTTCCGAAGTGCGCGTGCCGGTAAGAAACGGGCGGTCGTTCTCGTCACAATCGGACGTGAGTAGATTAGCGGCTTCCGCATCGGTTCGCGCCAAGATGAGCGTAGGCACGCCCATGATGTCGGCGGCTAGCCGCGCGGCGGTCAGCTTTTCAATCGCCTCGCGGGTGGGCACAAGCACCTTGCCGCCCAGATGCCCGCATTTTTTGGCGGATGCCAGTTGGTCTTCAAAATGCACCCCGGCAGCGCCCGACGCAATCATGTTCTTCATCAGTTCAAAAGCGTTCAGCGTGCCGCCGAAACCCGCTTCGGCATCCGCGACGATGGGCAGGAAGTAATCGACAAAATCCTTATCGCCGGGGGAAATTCCCCGTGCGCACTGGATTTCATCCGCGCGCTTGAAGGTGTTGTTGATGCGCCGAACCATTGCCGGAACAGAATCGCAGGCATAGAGCGATTGATCCGGGTACATCGTCTCGGAAGTATTGCCGTCGGCGGCAACCTGCCAGCCCGAGAGATACACCGCTTCCAGCCCCGCTTTGGCTTGCTGCATGGCTTGTCCGGCGGTAATCGCGCCAAAGGCATTGACATAGCCTTTTGCCGCGCCGCCATGAAGCTTTTTCCACAACTTTTCCGCACCCGCTAAAGCCAACGTATGCTCGATTCGCACAGAACCGCGCAGCTTCACGACATCGGCGGCGCTGTAGTTGCGGCGGATGCCCTGCCAGCGCCAGCGGGAGGCGGTGGCCCACTCGTGTTCAAGGGAAGCGATTTCAGATTCATAGGACATGACGGCTCTCCTCAGTGGTGTGTTTGAGTGAGTATGTAAACACTTATATCTTATATAAGATATAAGTGTTTACCCGTAGCTTTATGGCTGCGTCTTATTTGGGCAGAGGCGAGATTGAGAAGGACGGGTCGGCGCGGGCGAATGCCGTGGGCGGGTACAAGTTGTTTGACGCAACGCAAGAAAGTCTCACTTTTCCTAAAGTTTTTAGCCCCAAAGACGTTAAGGCAGGGTAGAGGCAGCATCTTTTGCCTGCCCGGATTTTTGGAGACGGTCATGTCAATAGCATCAGTTATTTCAAATTTTTCCGCACCTGCCGTGAAACCTGTTTCCAGCAAAACCGATGGCAACGCCGCGAGCAAGCAGGAAGCCGTACAGCAAAGCGCGGACGGCAAGAACGTGAATAACGCGCAATCGCCGACCACGGCGGCGGGCATCAGCAGGGCGGTGCGGCAGACGGTCAACATGCAGATTCTGCAAGCCTCCGCCAGTGTTTCGCTCAAGGCGGGCAACCAGTCGCAAACCTTGCTGTTCCGCTCGGCCATCGACAGAATCAACGAAGTTTTATCACCCGATTTGGGGCCAAACGCGATTCAGGGCTTGGCTGCTTCGGGCGTGGATACTTCGCCGGAAGCAACGGCAAACCGCATCCTCTCGGTTTCGACGGCGTTTTTTGAAGGCTATGCCGCCCAGCATCCGGGGAAAGACCGTGACCAACTGGCAAAGGATTTTGTTTCCTTGATCCGGGGCGGCTTTGAAAAGGGGTTCAACGACGCTAAGGACATCCTCTCGGGCTTGGGTGCGCTGGGCAACAGCAATATCGCCTCCGGCATCCAGCGCACTTACGATTTGGTGCAGAAAGGCTACGATGATTTTCTGACATCGAAGCTGACACCCGAGACGAAACCGGCTGAATAAACGCTGCGCTTTTTCCGTAGCGTCCCGGTGATTGGCGATAGTCTGGCAGCCCGCCTAAGCAAATGCTCAGGCGGGCTTTGCCGTTATGGGGCTTCCGCCCGCTTTGACTGTTCCTCGCCCGCGTTCTTCTTTTTCTCCCACAGCACATCCTCGTATCCCGCCACGCGGTTGAGGGCGCGACCGAGCACGAACAGCAGGTCAGAGAGGCGGTTGAGATACTGCCGCGCCCCGTCATTGACGGTTTCGGCTTGCGCGAGCGCCACGAGGGTGCGTTCGGCGCGGCGGCAGATGGCGCGGGCGTGGTGGGCGAGGGCGGCGGCGCGGGAGCCGCCGGGGAGGATGAAATTTTTGAGCGGCGGCAGGTCGGCGTTATAGGCATCAATCGCTTTTTCCAGCCGTTCCACATGCTGCGCGGTCATCCTGCACATGCCCGGAATGCAGATTTCGCCGCCCAAATCGAACATATCGTGCTGAACGTCGGTCAGCAGCGCCCGCATGTCATCGGGCAGTTCTTCCGCGAGCAACACTCCGAGGGCGGCGTTGGTTTCGTCGATTTCGCCGATAGCGCGGATGCGTGGGTCGCTCTTTGCGACGCGGCGGCCATCGCCTAGTCCGGTCTGTCCGGCATCGCCGGTGCGGGTGTAAATCTTCGTGATGCGGTGTCCCATGTCGTGTCCTGCCTGTCTTGGGTGAGTGGGGCTGCATGATAAACTGCCACGTTTGCCCGTGGCTCCCCGCTGGGCGTATTCACATCCATCCCGCCTGACCCCGCAAGAGTGAACCCCATGAAATCCGCAAAATTCATGACCTCCGCCGAAATCCGCGAAACCTTCCTGAAATTCTTCGAGACAAAAAACCATCGGATTGTCGCGTCAAGCTCTCTCGTGCCGCATGAGGACCCGACGCTGCTTTTCGCCAACGCGGGCATGAACCAGTTCAAAGACGTGTTCCTCGGCTTCGACAAACGCTCTTACAGCCGCGCCACGACCTCGCAGAAATGTGTGCGGGCGGGCGGCAAGCACAACGATTTGGAAAACGTCGGCTACACGGCGCGGCATCACACGTTTTTTGAGATGCTCGGCAATTTCTCGTTCGGCGACTATTTCAAAACGGACGCGATTGCCTACGCCTGGGAACTGCTCACCGAAGTCTTCGGGCTGCCGAAGGAAAAGCTCTACGTCACCGTCTACGCTGAGGACGATGAGGCTTATCGCATCTGGACGGAAGAAATGAGCCTCTCCCCGGAGCGCGTCATCCGCATCGGCGATAACAAGGGCGCGCGCTACGCTTCCGACAATTTCTGGATGATGGGCGACACGGGTCCATGCGGGCCGTGCACCGAGATTTTCTATGACCACGGTGCGGATATTCCCGGCGGGCTGCCCGGCACACCGGACGAGGACGGCGACCGCTATATCGAAATCTGGAACATCGTTTTCATGCAGTTCAACCGCGACGAGGCAGGCACGATGCGCCCGCTGCCCAAGCCCAGCGTGGACACCGGCATGGGGCTGGAGCGCATCGCCGCCGTGTTGCAGGGCGTGCATTCCAATTACGAGATTGACCTGTTTCAGAACCTCATCCGGGCGGCGGCGCGTGAAACGTCGACCGACGACCTTGCCAATCCCAGCCTCAAAGTGCTGGCCGACCACATCCGCGCCTGCGCCTTTTTGATTGCCGACGGCGTGATTCCCGGCAACGAAGGGCGCGGCTACGTGCTGCGCCGCATCATCCGCCGCGCCATCCGCCACGGCTACAAGCTCGGCGCGCGCGCCGCGTTCTTCCATCGCCTCGTGCCCGATTTGGTGAAAGAAATGGGTGCGCCCTACCCGGAACTTGCCGCAAATGAAAACCGCGTTGCCGAAATTCTGAAAACGGAGGAAGAACGCTTTTTTGCCACGATTGAAAATGGCTTAGGCGTTCTGGAGACGGAACTGGCCGGGATGAAAAAAACGGGCAGCAGTCGTTTGGATGGTGAACTCGCCTTTAAGCTGCACGACACCTTTGGCTTCCCGCTCGATCTCACCGCCGATGTGTGCCGCGAGCAGGGCGTGACAGTGGACGCTGTCGCGTTCAACGCTGCGATGGCGCGGCAAAAGGAACAGGCGCGTGCGGCGGGCAAATTCAAAATGGCCACCAATCTGGATTACGCGGGTGCGGAAACCGTTTTCCACGGTTACGACACGCTGGCGCTCGATGCCAAAATCCTCGCGCTCTACCGGGACGGTGCTGCCGTCGATGCGTTGAGCGAAGGCGAGCAGGGCGTTGTCGTGCTCGACAAGACCCCGTTCTACGCCGAATCCGGCGGACAGGTCGGCGACTTGGGCATCCTTCAAGGCGCGGGGCTTTTTGCCGTGGAGGACACGCAAAAAATCCAGGCCGCCGTTTTCGGACATCACGGCATCGTCAAAACGGGCGTGCTACACGTGGGCGACGCGGTGAGCGCGAGGGTGGATGCCGCAGCCCGTGCCGCCACCGCCCGCAACCATTCCGTCACCCATCTCATGCACAAGGCGTTGCGCGAAGTGCTGGGCGGGCATGTCCAGCAGAAAGGCTCGCTCGTCGACGCGGACAAGACCCGCTTCGACTTCGCCCACGCCGCGCCCATGACGGCAGACGAAATCCGCGAGGTGGAAAGGCGCGTTAATGCTGAAATCCTGCAAAACACAGCAACGGAAGCGGCGGTGATGTCGCTGGAGGCCGCTTCGAGCACCGGCGCGATGATGCTCTTCGGCGAAAAATACGGCGACACCGTGCGCGTTTTGAGCATCGGCGCGTCAAAGGAACTCTGCGGCGGCACGCACGTCGCCCGTATCGGCGACATCGGCTTTTTCAAAGTGCTTGCCGAATCGGGCGTAGCCGCCGGGGTGCGCCGCGTCGAAGCTGTAACGGGCAACGCCGCGCTGCGCGTCGTGCAAGCGCAGGAAAAATGCCTTGCGGAAATCGCCGCTCGCCTCAAAGCGCCGCCTGAAGCCGCGCCTGAGCGCGTCACCGCGCTGGTCGAACAGGCGAAGGCGCTCGAAAAAGAAATCGCCCGCCTCAAGTCAAAGCTCGCGGGCAGCCAGATTGACGACCTCGCCGGACAGGCCATCGACATCGGCGGCGGCGCGAAACTCCTCGCCGCCACGCTGGAAGGCGCTGACCCCGCCATCCTGCGCGAGACGCTGGATAAACTGAAGGACAGACTCAAAAGCGCCGTGATTGCGCTCGCCGCCGTCCACGACGGAAAAGTAAGCCTCATCGCGGGCGTCACGCCCGACCTGATGGACAAAATCAAAGCGGGCGAACTCGTCAATTTCATCGCCCAGCAAGTCGGCGGCAAAGGCGGCGGACGGGCAGACATGGCGCAAGCGGGCGGCACACAGGCGGAAGGGTTGCCGGAGGCTCTCTCCAAAATCGCGGCTTGGGTGGGCGAGCAACTGGAGTAAAACCGCACAAAGGGCGATAGCCCGACTGCGGTTTTGCGGAACCTTGGAGCGCCCGAATGGGCGCGGAACGCATACAGTCCTGTTATGTGCAGTACCGCCGTACTCCATTATTTTATTATTTAAATATTGAATCTTCATCCCATTCATCAACACGAAAATATTTTACTCCATTTATTTTTTCCTTTTCCATTATCTCACAAAGACTTTTATGAACAATTACCAAACTTGGCTTTTCCAAAAGCGGAAATATTAAACGCTTTTCAAGTGAAATACCATTAAGTAAATCACCATTCAAGGAAAAACGTTCTAAATCATGTATAAGTCCAAATCCATTTGGTTGTCCACCTTCATAATTTTTTTCATCAATGGCACGCAAACGATTCCAAAAATGAATATAATAATGACCAGTAATTATTTCCTTTTTATTACTTTCAATCTCAACGGGTATGAATTGAACTCCATAAATCTTATTCCGTTCAAATAATTTTTTGAATTTTTCACTTCTGGCATAATCAGCCCCTAACATTAAAAAATCAGACATTTCATATTGTTTTAGGTAAGGTTGCCCAAAAATAATTTTTAATGGTAATTTCAATTCATTCATTGGTTCTATATCGGGAAAATCAGTATTATCTGTCTTTCCCCAATCAAGCAAAGGGTGATTATTTGAGCCACCAACACTCATTACATAATATTCTTTATCAAAATCATTAGCCATTGAATGTTCCTTTCATAAAAGTTTATTCATTGTATCGGTTTTTTAATTATTTGTAAAGTATCATTTTTTATATTCTTCACCAATTTTAGGCGGTATTGCACATAACGTTCCGGCTGTATGCGACGGTTTGGGCAGGCAATGGGGCAACGCGGAGCATTGACCTCTGCCCAAACTGTGGGTGGAGTAAAACCGCACAAAGGGCGCAAGCCCGACTGCGGTTTTGCGGAACCCTGAAGCGCCCGAATGGGCGCGGAACGCATACAGTCCTGTTATGTGAAGTTGGGCGTACACAATTTTTATACAAAAATATTTTTTATTGTTAATTTATTATCCACAATCAATCCATTCTGCATATCTTCACTGGCAAAGGTATCACATTTTGCAAACAATGCACTACCAACAAGAACACTATCCCAAAAGGAGAATGAATATTTTTCTCTAACAAAAGACGCAGTTGTAACGATTT
>JAITVD010000023.1 GCA_031285965.1 Azoarcus sp. | reverse complement strand
ATGCGACGGTTTGGGCAGGTTATAGGGCGTTGCGAAGCAACGACCCCTGCCCAAACTGTGGGTGGAGTAAAACCGCACAAAGGCCGCAGGCCGACTGCGGTTTTGCGGAACCTTGGAGCCGCCGAATGGCGGCGGAACGCATACAGTCCTGTTATACGAAGTACCGCCCGTACTCCATTATTTATTTTTATAATAATTCTCCTTTTTATATTTTCCACGGTCTCCAGAACCACTGCTATACAATTCTTTAATTCTATTTTTTAATCGTGTTATTTCTTCTTTATTTCCAACTTTTTCATTACATTCCAATAAATAATTTACCATAATTGTATCTGTGCATAATAAATCCTCTACTTTGCTAAAATATGGTATAGCATTTCTATAATCCTTTTCCATATAATACGACCAAGCATATTGTGTATTCCATTGTCTATCTTCTTTACCAATGTTTTGCCATTTATCCAATAATAAACGCGCCTCATCATTTTTGTTTAATAATATCAAAGCAGCAACAGCCATTTGTGTCTGTTCAGCCGTTTTTTCTTTTTCATGTATTTTATTATATAATTTGACTAATTCTTTATGAGTTTTTGTTGTATCTAAACCATGAGCATGTTCTCCAGAACCTTTCATACTTAATTCATGTAATTTTTTGGTCATAGCATTGTGTTCTTTTTCGTTAGGATCATGGAAATTCATTTTCTTCTCCTTGTCTAAAATCTTATCCATTTTAATTTATTTTGAATTATTTGTAAAGTATCTTTTATTTATATTATTTTTTTAACCAATTTAGGGCGGTATTTCGTATAACTTGTGTATACCCGCCATAAAACTGCTGGTATACCCCCAAAATCGGGTGTATACCCGCCATAAAAGTTCGTTTTATTTTTCCCCCGCTTGCCTTACAGGGTGTCGAACGGCGAGACGACATTTTGGATGCTCCTTGTGCTGACGTGCGTGTAGATTTCGGTGGTTTTGCTGTTTCAGTGCGGGCGTTTGCGCAGGCGTTCGATGGCGTGGATTTGGGCAACAGCTTCCATCAGCTCCGCCTGAGCCTTGGCGTAATCGATTTGAGCGCCCTTGCTCACAAGCGCCTCCTCGGCCATGCGTTTGGCTTCAAGCGCCTTGGCCTCATCCAAATCCTTGCCACGGATTGCGGTGTCGGCGAGCACCGTCACCCCGTTGGGCTGGACTTCAAGAATGCCACCCGCGACGAAGATGAACTCTTCCGTTTCTTGATGCGGAACCTTGATGCGTACCGCGCCCGGCTTAATCCGGGTCATCAGTGGCGTGTGGCCGGGCAGGATACCAAGTTCACCCGATTCGCCGGGCAGGGCGACAAATTCCGCCAGACCGGAAAAAATCTGCTCTTCCGCGCTGACAACATCTACATGTACCGTCATGGCCATGACTGATCCTTTGGTGCAAACGCCCCGCACGGGCAAAAACAAGCCGTGCGGGGAGTGAAACAAGGCGAATTACTGGAGCTTGCGGGCTTTTTCAATCGCTTCCTCGATGCTGCCGACCATATAGAACGCTTGCTCAGGCAGGTTGTCGTACTCGCCAGTGACAATGGCCTTAAATCCAGCAATGGTGTCCTTGAGAGTCACATATTTGCCTGGGGAGCCAGTAAAGACTTCGGCAACATGGAAGGGCTGCGAGAGGAAACGCTGGATTTTCCGCGCACGCGCCACAGTGAGCTTGTCCTCAGGCGAAAGCTCGTCCATACCAAGGATGGCGATGATGTCACGCAATTCCTTGTATTTTTGCAAGGTCTGCTGCACCGAACGGGCAACTGTGTAGTGCTCTTCGCCAACGACCAGCGGGTCAAGCTGACGGCTGGTGGAATCAAGCGGGTCGACCGCCGGATAGATGCCAAGCGCGGCGATGTCGCGGGAAAGCACGACGGTGGAATCCAAGTGCAGGAAGGTGGTCGCGGGCGACGGGTCGGTCAAGTCATCCGCCGGAACATACACGGCCTGAATGGAGGTGATGGAACCCACCTTGGTCGAGGTGATGCGTTCCTGCAAGCGCCCCATTTCTTCGGCCAGCGTCGGCTGGTAGCCTACGGCGGAAGGCATCCGCCCCAGAAGGGCAGACACTTCGGTTCCGGCCAACGTGTAGCGATAGATGTTGTCGACGAAAAACAGGATGTCCCGCCCTTCGTCGCGGAAACGCTCGGCCATCGTCAAGCCCGTCAGACCCACGCGCAAACGGTTGCCCGGCGGCTCGTTCATCTGGCCGAACACCATCGCGACCTTGTCGAGAACGTTGGAATCCTTCATCTCATGATAGAAGTCGTTGCCCTCGCGTGTGCGCTCGCCCACACCGGCAAACACGGACAAGCCCGAGTGCTGCTTGGCGATGTTGTTGATTAGCTCCATCATGTTGACGGTCTTGCCAACACCCGCGCCGCCGAAGAGGCCGACCTTGCCGCCTTTGGCAAACGGGCAAATGAGGTCAATGACCTTGATGCCAGTTTCCAGCAGTTCGACAGACGGCGAAAGCTCGTCGAATTTCGGCGCTTTCTGGTGGATTGCACGGCGTTCTTCGGTAGGGATTTCGCCCGCGTCGTCAATCGGGCGACCCAGCACATCCATGATGCGCCCCAGCGTGGCAGGCCCGACGGGAACCGAAATCGGCCCGCCCGTGTTGGAGACCCTCATGCCGCGCCGCAGCCCGTCGCTGGAACCCAGCGCAATGGTGCGCACCACGCCATCGCCAAGCTCCTGCTGCACTTCAAAGGTCAAATCCTTTTCGGCAAAGGAGCCAGCAGCATCCTCAAGTTTGAGGGCGTCATACACTTTCGGCATCGTTTCGCGGGGGAAGCGGATGTCCACCACCGCGCCAATGCACTGAACGATAGTACCGTTACTCATCGTTTTTCCTTGTGTCAATAATGTTCGTCAGACCGCGGCGGCTCCGCCGACGATTTCGTTCAATTCCTTGGTGATCGAGGCTTGCCGGGTCTTGTTATAGACCAGTTGCAGTTCGTCGATGACATTCTTGGCGTTGTCGGAAGCGGCTTTCATCGCCACCATCCGCGCGCTCTGCTCGGAGGCCATGTTTTCGGCAACCGACTGATAGACGAGCGCCTCAACGTAGCGCAGCAGCATATCGTCGACGACGGTGCGCGGATCCGGCTCGTAGAGGTAGTCCCATGACCGATCCGGCGTGCCCAGTTTGTCGCCAGTGAGCGGCAAAAGCTGCTCCAGCACCGGCTCCTGCTTCATGGTGTTGATGAAGCGGGTGTAGCAAACGTAGACGACATCCAGTTCGCCGTTCTGGAAAGCGTCGAGCAAAACCTTGACCGGGCCAATCAGCTTTTCGAGCATCGGCCTGTCGCCAAGCTGCACGGCATGAGAGACGACATTGGTTCCGATGCGCTGCATGAAACCAAATCCCTTGTTTCCGATGCAGCAGGCGCGGACTTCGGTGACACCCGTGTTTTCCCAAGATTTGAGCGCGTTGGTGGCAACGCGCTGCACGTTGGTGTTCAGCCCGCCGCACAGCCCTTTGTCGGTTGTCACCAGAATCAGGCCAACCCGCTTGACCTGCGCTGCGTCTGTCAGAAACGGATGCTGGTAATCGGCCACATCCGCTTGCGACAGATGCGCGGCAAGCCGACGGATTTTTTCGCAGTAGGGGCGGGCGGCCCGCATCCTGTCCTGCGCCTTGCGCATTTTGGATGCCGCCACCATTTCCATAGCCTTGGTGATCTTGCGCGTGTTCTGCACGCTCTTGATCTTGGTACGGATTTCCTTCCCGCTAGCCATTTCCCGTCTCCCCAGCCATCATCAAGCCCAGATCTTCTTGAACTCGGCAATCACGTCCGCCAAGGTTTTTTCGCCGTCAGCGTCGAGTTCGCGCTTTTCCAGAACATCCGCCACGAATTCGGGTTTCTGTGTCTTGATGTACTGCAAAAGCCCTGCCTCGAAAGCCAGCACGCGGTTGCTTTCGACATCATCGAAACAGCCGTTGTTGACCGCGTAGAGGACGAAGCCCATTTCGGCAATCGACATCGGCGAATACTGCGGCTGCTTCATCAATTCGGTGACGCGGCGACCGCGCTCAAGCTGTCTGCGGGTCGCGTCGTCGAGATCGGAAGCAAACTGCGCGAACGCCGCCAGTTCGCGGTATTGCGCAAGGTCGGTACGGATGCCGCCGGAGAGCTTCTTGATGACCTTGGTCTGAGCCGCGCCGCCGACGCGGGACACCGAGATGCCAGCGTTGATCGCGGGGCGGATACCGGCGTTGAAAAGGTCGGTCTCAAGGAAGATTTGGCCGTCGGTAATGGAAATGACGTTGGTCGGCACGAAAGCGGACACGTCGCCCGCCTGGGTTTCGATGATCGGCAGCGCCGTCAGCGAGCCTGTCTTGCCTTTGACTTCGCCATTAGTGAATTTCTCGACGTAAGCGGCATTGACGCGCGCGGCGCGTTCCAGCAGACGGGAGTGGAGATAGAACACGTCGCCGGGATAGGCTTCCCGACCCGGCGGGCGGCGCAGCAGGAGCGAGACCTGGCGATAAGCCCACGCTTGCTTAGTAAGGTCATCGTAGACAATCAGCGCGTCCATGCCCCGGTCGCGGAAGTATTCGCCCATCGTGCAGCCCGCGTAAGGCGCGAGGTACTGCATCGCGGCGGACTCCGAAGCCGTGGCGGCCACGACAATCGTGTATTCCATCGCGCCGTGCTCGGTGAGCTTGCGCACCACGTTGGCAACAGTGGAGGCTTTTTGACCGATGGCCACATAGACGCAGAAAACGCCTTGGCCTTTTTGGTTGATGATTGCGTCAACCGCGACAGCGGTCTTGCCCGTCTGGCGGTCGCCAATGATAAGTTCGCGCTGGCCACGGCCAATGGGAACCATCGAATCAATGGATTTCAGGCCAGTCTGCACCGGCTGCGACACGGACTGTCTGGCAATGACGCCGGGGGCGACTTTTTCGATTTTGTCGGTGAGCTTGGCGTTGATCGGCCCTTTTCCGTCGATGGGCTGACCAAGGGAATTGACGACACGGCCAATCAGCTCGGGGCCGACGGGAACTTCAAGGATGCGCCCAGTTGCCTTGACGGTATTGCCTTCAGTGATGTGCTCGTACTCGCCAAGCACAACCGCGCCGACAGAATCGCGTTCGAGGTTGAGCGCCAAGCCGAAAGTATCGCCGGGGAATTCCAGCATCTCGCCCTGCATCGCGTCCGCTAGACCGTGTATACGGCAGATGCCGTCTGTGACGGAAACGACCGTGCCTTCGTTGCGCGAAGTAGCGGCAAGTTGCAGGTTCTGAATCCGGCTCTTTATCAGATCGCTGATTTCAGAGGGGTTAAGTTGCATTCGATAACTCCTGGTTCTTGAGCGTGGCGGCCATGCTCGCAAGTTTGCCGCGAACGGATGCGTCGATGACTTCGTCGCCGATGGCGATACGAACCCCGCCGATGAGTTCGGGGTCAATGGTGACGGTCGTCTCGATACGGGACTTGAAGCGGGCTTCGAGGTCTGCTTTCAGCGACACCAGCGTGGCATCGTCAAGCGGGAAGGCGGAGGCAATTTGGGCATCCTGAACGTCCTCATGTTCGTTCTTCAGAACAGCGAACAGTTCCCGGATTTCCGGCAATACCTTCAGACGTTCGTTATCCACAAGGACACGGACGAAATTGCTCTGGTCGCTGGCCAATTCCCCTGCCACGCCCAGCAGCAGACCGGAAATCTGATCGGCAGACAGGGCGGGATCGGAAACACAGTCCTGCATATTGGCATCGGCCATGATGGCAACGAGCCTGTCCAGAACTTCCGACCATGATGCCAGCGTACCCGCCCTGCGAGCCAAGTCGAAGGCCGCATCGGCGTAAGGGCGCGCGATGGTGACGTTTTCAGCCATGGCTTATTGCAGTTCCTGTTTCAGGTTGGCAAGCAGTTCCGCATGCACGGCAGGATTGATTTCGCGGCGCAGGATTTTTTCCGCGCCCGCGATAGCCAGCATGGCGACCTGATCGCGCAGTTCGTCCCTTGCCCGCTGCGCTGCCGCGCCCGCTTCGGCTTCGGCGGCTTTCCGAGCCTGCGCGACGATGTTCGCAGCCTCGCTGCGGGCATCTTCGACAAGCTGGCTGGCGTTGCGCTCCGCAGAGGCACGCACATCACCGGCGGACTCACGGGCTTTGCGCAATTCCTCGACGGACCTTTTCTCGGCCAAGGCCAAATCGGACTTCGCCTTGTCCGCCGCAGCCAAGCCGTCAGCGATTTTTTTCGCACGCTCGTCCAGCGCCTTCACGATGGGCGGCCAGACGAATTTCATCGTGAACAGCCCGAGGACGACAAAGACGACAAGCTGGAAAAAAAGTGTTGCGTTCAGATTCACTGTTCTTGTCCCCAATGATGGTTAGAGGAACGCGAACCAACCAATCAGTTGGCTACAACGAACGGATTGGCGAAAGCGAACATCATTGCAATGCCGACGCCGATCAGGAAGGCGGCATCGATCAGGCCGGCCAGCAGGAACATTTTGGTTTGCAGGGCGTTCATCAGTTCGGGCTGGCGAGCCGAGGCTTCGAGGTATTTCGACCCCATGATGGCGATGCCGAGACAGGCGCCAAAAGCGCCTAGACCGATGATGATGCCGGCAGAAATGGCGACGAGGCCGAGAACATTTTCCATGACAACTCCTTGAAAGGGTGAGGGTTGAGGTTAAAAAAACGGGTGGGCAGCCCCGCAGCGGCTACGGAATCAGTGTCCTTCGTGTGCTTGGCCGATGTAGACAAGGGTCAGCATCATGAAAATGAACGCCTGAAGCGTAATGATAAGAATATGGAAGATGGCCCACGCGAGGCCAGCCAGCACATGAAGGACAGCAAGCATGACGCCCGTGGCGGAAAGCGCCCACGCGCCCCCCATCAGGGCAATCAGCATGAACACCAGTTCGCCCGCGTACATATTGCCGAACAGCCGCATGCCGTGGGAGATAGTCTTGGCCGCGAACTCGATGAACTGCATGAGGAGATTGATTGGCCACAGCACCGGATGCGAGCCGAACGGGGCGGTGAATAGCTCGTGCGTCCAGCCTTTCGCGCCCTTGATTTTGATGTTGTAGAACACGCACAGCACCAGCACGCCGATGGACATGCCGAGCGTCGCCGAAAGGTCAGCCGTCGGCACGACGCGCAGGTAAGCGTGTGAATCGCCTGTAGCAGCCTGCCAGAGCATCGGCAAGCCGTCGACTGGGAGCAAGTCCATCGCGTTCATGAAGAAAATCCACAGGAACACAGTCAGCGCCAGCGGCGCGACGAAGCGGCGCGACTCGGCGCTATGAATGACGCCCTTGGCCTGATTGGCCACCATTTCGACGAGTATTTCGACAGCGGCCTGAAAGCGCCCCGGCACGCCGGAAGTGGCCTTGCGCGCCGCCAGCCACAGCACGAACACCGTGAGCAGGCCAAGGCCGAGCGAGAAGAACAGGGTATCGCAATTGACGACTGACCAATCGACAACGCTCGACTGTTTCTCACCGATGCTGTTTAGGTGCGTGAGATGGTGGACGATGTATTCGCTTGGGTTTGGGGCGTTAACTGCGTGCTCAGTAGTCATGTTCGAGTTTTCACCAAAAATGCAAACAGGTTCGCTTTCACCGCCAGCGCCAAGCCGACCAGGAACGCCCCCCAATGGATGTCCTTGTATAGCACCACAGCCAGAACGAGCAAGCTAGTGACCGAAAGGAGCCTGACAAGTTCCCCCACCATGAAGGCTACGACCTTGGCACTCTCTCCACGCATGGATGCCACCCATAGCCGCCACGCGAAAAACCCGCTTGGCAGTACGTAGGCCATCCCCCCGCATATTGCGGAAAAAAAACCACGCGCCCCCAACAGAACACTTGCAACCGCTGCAACCGCGAATGTCACCGCCAGTTGCAACAGAACTGCCTTGCGCATCCTCCCTCCGCCGTCAAGTCAATTCGTGGCATGACCGCCGGAAACAGCCCGCATTCTGGAGGATGCGCCTTGGCAAGTCAATTAGCGCAAGCGCCCCAGCAGCCCGTCAAGCTGATCTAGGCTGCCGAAACGGATGACCATCTCGCCCACGCCCTTGCGGTTTGCCTTGATTTTGACCATCGCGCCGATGGCATCGGCAATCTCCTCTTCCAGCCGCGTCAGGTCACGGTCTTGAGCGGGAGCCTCCCTCTTCGGGCGCGGGTCGAGAACCTGCCGGGCGAGCTTTTCGGTTTCGCGCACTGAAAGCTGCCGGGCCGCCACCTGATTGGCAACACGTATCTGGCTCGCGCCGTCAAGCGGCAGCAAAGCGCGGGCATGTCCCATGTCGATGTCGCCCGCCATCAGCAATTCCTGCACGGGCTGCGCGAGATGGAGCAGCCGCAGCAGGTTAGTTGCCGCCGGGCGCGAGCGCCCAACCGCGTCGGCGGCCTCTTGGTGGGTCATGCCGAATTCGTCGATGAGGCGTTGGATGCCGCCCGCTTCTTCGAGCGGATTGAGGTTTTCGCGCTGGATGTTTTCGATGAGCGACATCGCCAGCGCGGAATCGTCAGGAATCTCCCGCACCAGGCAGGGCACGACTTCCAGCCCGGCAAGTTCCGCCGCCCGCCAGCGCCGCTCGCCGGCGATGATTTCAAAAGCATCCCCGCCGCCGGACAGGGGGCGCACGAGGATGGGCTGCATGATGCCCTGCGCCTTGATTGACGCGGCAAGCTCCTCAAGCGAGCCGGGATCCATGCGGGTACGGGGCTGATACTTGCCGGGACGCAAGTCCTTCAGCGCGAGCGCCTGCAATTCGCCCTTTTCGGCTTCATCGTCGCGGTTGGCCGCCAGCAGCGCATCGAGGCCACGGCCAAGCCCCTTGAGTTTGGGTGGTGTCATATCGTCTTTGAACTCAAATAGTGAGCGCCATATCCATCACAAAGTCTTGACCCGTTCGATGAGTTCCTTGGCAAACGCAAGATAGGCTTGCGCGCCACGGGAAGATTTGTCGAACGCCACGCCCGGAATGCCGTGGCTGGGCGCCTCCGCCAGCCGGACGTTGCGCGGCACGATGCTCTGAAACACCTTGTCGCCGAAATGGCTTTCGATTTGGGTCGAAACCTGCTGCTGCAAGGTGACGCGGGGGTCGAACATCACGCGCAGCAAACCGATGATTTTGAGGCTGCGATTGAGGTTGGCATGTACCTTCTTGATTGAATTGACCAAATCGGACAGCCCTTCCAGCGCGTAATACTCGCACTGCATCGGAATGATGACGCCGTGTGCGGCGCACAGCCCGTTGAGCGTCAGGAGCGACAGCGACGGCGGGCAGTCGATGAGCACAAAATCGTAATCGTCCGCGTATTTTTCCAGCGCCTCGCGCAAGCGTTTTTCGCGCCGTTCAAGATTGACCAGTTCGATTTCGGCACCGGCCAAATCGCGGTTTGCGGGCAGGATGTCGTAGCCGCCCGAAGGCGACGCGACCCGCACTGCCTCCAGCGCGTCCAGCCCCACCAGCAGGTGATAGATCGAATGCGCAAGCTGGCGCTTGTCAATGCCGCTGCCCATCGTGGCGTTGCCCTGCGGGTCGAGATCGACGAGCAAGGTGCGCTGTCCGGCCTGGTGAAGCGCGGCGGCAAGATTGACGCTCGTCGTGGTTTTGCCCACGCCGCCTTTTTGGTTCGCCACGCAAAAAATATGTGACATAGTCGTTTGAGGAAGGCTTTCCGTGACGCGGCATGGCCGCCAACCTAGCGATGATAACTTGCCCAGCGGTATGAAGGGAAACGGGTGATGCGGGAAACGAGATGCGGGAGCGTCCTGCCTTCTACGCCAACAGGCTCCGTCGCACGACCAGCAGATGCCGTGCGTCTCCGCAGTTCGGTATCGACAGACAATGCCGCGCTTCGATTCGCCATCCGGCGGGCAGCGCGGCTATTTCCGCTTCAGACGGCGCGCCTTTCATTGCGTAAAGCGCACCGTTTTCTGCCACCAGCCCCCCGGCAAGCCGGACGAAATCCGCCAAACTGGAAAAGGCGCGCGAAATGACGGCTTCCACGCCGCCGTCCGGCAGTTCCGCCGGACGGACGGTTTCGGCGCGGCGCTGCATGACATTAAGATTATTCAGCCACAATTCAATTTTCGCCTGTTGCTGGAAACCCGCTTTTTTCCCCACTGCCTCGATGGAATGCACCGTGAGGCTAGGACAAACAATCGCAAGCGGAATGCCCGGAAACCCGGCTCCAGAGCCAATATCCGCCAGCGTGCGCAGGGACTTGGCCCACGGCCACACGGTCAGCGAATCAAGCAGGTGGCGCGTGATGATTTCTTTCGGCTCACGAATCGCGGTGAGGTTGTAAGCGCGATTCCATTTGAGCAGCAATTCGCCGAACGCCAGCAAGCGCGAAAGCCGTTCCGCCGTTGGCTCGATGCCAAGCGCGGCCATGCCCTCCGCAAGCTCATCGGAGTAGGGGCTGAGTGCGACGCATGGGCGGGCGGGAGTTTTGTTAGTCATATTGAAGAGGGCGGTTAGTTGGCTCATACGCCATAAAGTAATTATTGACAATCCATACAGCAATTAGCATAATCATTTTAAATTTAACATTTCCTAGGAGACGGCGCAATGCCTACTATTCCTGCTGTTATCAATGGCGTTCATATAGAATTTGCACAGAACGCTGTTAATGATGTCGATCAGCGCGTCATTGCAGCCCTTTATATTATTATCCGTCATGATATTGCTCCGGGGCATACTTTACACCGCATTTATATCAGTTCTGCTTACGATTCACACATTATGCCAAGCAGGCATATGCAACAAAAAGCAATAGATATTTCCCGTTTCAATGGCTGCCACATTTTAAGCGGATATAATTCAATTCCATCTGTTCGAGCTTTTGTTGATAATATCCAATCAAAATTTGAAGAGTGTCCATTTCGTCGTGAGAATTTTGGACCTTCATTCACTCGAAAGCATGGGCAACATTGGTCGGCAGGAGGTCATCACGACCATATCCATCTTTCCGTTGATTAACGCTGTGGAGAATTTAATAATGTCTATTCATTTAAATCGTAAATTTCTGCTTTGCGGAGTATTTTTTTTCGTACTTTCCGCTTGTATGCCTACGGGAGAACTCAACAATAAATCCTCTGCATTCAAGCAATCTCTTGCCGCAGTCGATGGGCATTTTAACTGGCGTTCCAAATCAAATACGCACGACTACTCAAAATGGCAAGAACTCCGTAGTGTCGTACTCGCGCAATCACCCAGCACACAAAGAAATAATCTGCCAGAAAATGTGTTAGCTGAGCTTGTCGATTGCTTTGACGACCCTTCGCCCTCTGCCTCGACTTTCAGAAATAACTCCGCTCCGCTTGGATGGGTTTGTTATGCCGCGCTAACTGGATTCGTTTACCACGAAGAAACCAATAAAGAGGGAGATATCGTACAACACTGGGACGGTTATCCGATATTCCCTGCTTCGCCGCAAAATATGAAAGCAGCCAAAGCTGCTTGGCAGAAAGTTATTATTGAAAAAACATACCTGTTTCCGTAATCGTTAAACATAAATTTTTGATGTCAAAAAACAAAGGCATCATAGCCTAGGGTCTTCTGTCATCCCTCTATCCTGCCCACTTCTTAAAGTTCTCCGCCTGTTCCAGAACTTTTTCAAAAACCTCCTCGTCCCACTCTGGCGGGTAGCCGTTCTTGTAGAGCAAGACGGTCAAATCCCTATTCAACTGGTTCTTGATGTCGGCGCGGGTTGACCAGTCGGCGAACTGCGCTTTGTCGTCCACCAGTTTCTTTATCTCTTTGGCGAGGACGAGGCACTTTTCATCGGCGTAGGGAAAGCCGTGGTCATTGCGCACTTTGACGAGAATGTCATAAAACGCCTTTTCCTCGTAAGTGATGCCCAGAGCCTCAAACGAGGTCTTGTCGGCTTGCAGGTCGGTGAGGATTTTAATCAGTTCCTTCGACAGCCCTTCGATGAAATCGGCAACCACCTCGCTGGTAAACACCAACTTGTCGCGGTTGTTGTAGTTCTCCACTACTGCCCGCAACCGCTTGTCGAACTCGATGGCCTTGACCTTGTTGACCATCCCATACCCCAAGATGGTTTTGCGGAGCAGCTTCAACAGGGCGTTGAACTTGGTAATCGGCAGGTTGATTTCGTCAATCCGCTTCATAAATTCGTCGCTGAACACATCCTCCGGCTCGCCCGCGTTGACGATGTTCTCTATGCCCGTGCAGGTGATGGCGTCCCGCACCATCTTCTCAACGGCGCGGTTCATCACTTCGGCATCGGGCACCTCGCCTTGGCGGTCGCGCATTTGCCGCCCGTTGAGAAAGCGGGCTTTTTTGTTGTTGTTCAAAATCCATAAGGTGACGGAAATATCCGTGGAATAAAACATCTCGCGGGGCAGGACGATAATCGCTTCCACCTTGTCATTCTCCACGAGGCGCTTGCGGATTTCGCCCTCCACGCCGTCGGCGTTCAACGCGCCATTGGCAAGCAGGAAGCCCGCAATGCCGTTGGTCACATCGAGTTTAGAGAGCATATGCAGAATCCACGCATAGTTGGCGTTGGACACGGGCGGAGGCGAATAGCCGTCCCAGCGCGGGTCGCCGTTCAGTTTGTCCTGCGTCACGCCCTGCGCGTTCAGTTTCAGGTTGAAAGGCGGATTCGCCATGATGAAATCCACCTTTTTGTCCTTGTGCAGGTCGTCCGCAAAGGTGGATTCGGGGCGTTCGCCGAGGTTGTGGGCAATGCCGCGAATGGCGAGGTTCATCTTGGCAAGCCGCCACGTGTCGGGGTTGCGCTCCTGCCCGACCACGGAGATTTTCGAGCGGTTGCCGTTGTGCCGCTCTACGAACTTGATGGAGGACACGAACATCCCGGCGGCTCCGCAGCAAGGGTCATACACCACGCCCGAATACGGCTCGATGAGTTCGGCGATAAGCTGGACGATGCTGGCGGGCGTATAGAACTCGCCTTTTTCGTTGCTCGTGCCGGAGTCGATGGCAAACACTTGCAGGAAGTATTCATACACCCGCCCGATTAAGTCGCGGTCGTGGAAACGCGCTTCGTTGATTTTGTCTATCTCAGAAATGAGCGCGGACATTTGCTCCGGTCGCGTGCCGAGGGTAGCGTAGAAATTCTGCGGCAGCGCCCCTTTCAGCGGCGGATTGCCGTCCTCAATGTCCTTCATCGCCGAGTCGATGATGACGGCAATGCCGCCCTGCTTGGCGTTCTTGACAATGAAGCTCCACCGCGATGTTTCGTTCAGGTAGAACACATTTTCGGAAAGGTAGAAAGACCTCTTCTCCAAAAAGACGGGAACATCGCCGTACTGCGCTTTGATGTCCTCGCGCCGCTTGTCGAATTTATCCCCGGCGAATTTGAGGAACACCAAGCCCATCACCGCGTCGCGGTTCTTCTCGTTGCCGCCCACCGTTCCGCGCAGGGCGTTGCGGCAGTTCCACATGATGGATTCGAGCGATTGCTCGGTCGTTTTTTGTTTAGCCATTTATTCTTGTTCCTTGTGACTCACGCCTTCGCCGCCAGTTCGCGGCGCTTGAGCCATACCAGCAGCAGCGAAATGGCGGCGGGCGTGACGCCTTGTACCCGGCTGGCTTGGTCGATGGTTTCGGGACGCGCCGCGCCGAGCTTTTGGCGGACTTCGTTCGAGAGGCCGCTGACTTCGGCGTAATCCATGTTTTCCGGCAGCCGCCACGCGCTGGCTTGCGCCAAGCGGGCGACTTCCTCTTGCTGGCGGTCGATATACCCCTGGTATTTGGCGGCGATTTCGACCTGTTCGATAGCCTGCGCATCGGAAATCCACGGCTCAGGCGCACCGGGCAGTGTTTTGAGCGCGTCCCAGCTTATTTCGGGACGGCGCAGCAAATCGAAGAACCGCGTTTCGCGCTCCAGCGCCTTGCCAAACACCCGCTGCTGGTCGGCTTCGCTTATCGCCTCTGGCCGCGCCCATGCCGCTTTCAGCATGGCCGTTCCGCGCTCGATGGCTTCGCGCTTGGCGCTGAACGCCGCCCAACGCGCTTCGTCGATAAGCCCAAGCTCGCGCCCTGCCGGCGTCAGCCGCAAATCGGCGTTGTCCTCGCGCAACTGCAAGCGATATTCGGCGCGTGACGTAAACATTCGGTACGGCTCGGAAACGCCCCGGTGGATGAGGTCATCGACCATCACGCCCAGATAGGCTTCGTCGCGGCGCGGACTCCACGGAGCCTGTCCGCGAGCTTTGCGCGCGGCGTTGATGCCCGCGAGCAGCCCTTGCGCCGCCGCTTCTTCATAGCCGGTCGTGCCGTTGATTTGTCCAGCGAAAAACAGCCCGCCCATGTCGCGGGTTTCCAGCGACGGGCGCAGGTGGCGCGGGTCGAAATAGTCGTATTCGATGGCATAGCCGGGGCGCAGGATGTGCGCGTCCTCCAAGCCCGCAATCGAATGGACGAATTCAAGCTGTACATCGTAAGGCAGGGAGGTTGAAATTCCGTTCGGATAAATTTCATGCGTCGACAGCCCTTCCGGCTCAAGAAAAACGGCGTGGCTGCCACGGCTGGCAAAGCGGTGGATTTTGTCCTCAATCGACGGGCAATAGCGCGGCCCCACGCCTTCTATCACGCCCGTATACAGCGGCGAACGGTCAAGATTGGCGCGGATAATCTCGTGGGTGCGCCCGTTCGTTTCCGTCATCCAGCAAGGAAGCTGCGCCGGATGCTGCCCGGAATGCCCCATAAAGCTGAACGTGGGCAGCGGCGCGTCGCCATGCTGTGCCGCCATGCCAGAAAAATTGATGCTGCGAGCGTCAATCCGGGGCGGCGTTCCGGTTTTCAGCCGCCCTTGCGGCAAGCCAAGCTCTTTCAGGCGGTGGCCAAGAAGGTTCGCGGGCGGCTCTCCGGCGCGGCCTGCCGGACATTGCGCCAGCCCGACGTGAATCAGCCCATTGAGAAACGTTCCAGCAGCCAACACCACCGTTTCTGCGGCAAAGCGCAGCCCAATCTGGGTCACAACGCCGCGAACTTGTCCGGCTTCTACGATGAGGTCATCCACCGTTTGCTGAAAAAGCCATAGATTCGGCTGGTTTTCCAGCCGCCGCCGAATCGCCGCCTTGTAGAGCGCGCGGTCGGCCTGAACGCGGGTCGCCCGCACCGCCGACCCTTTGGAAGCGTTGAGGGTGCGGAACTGGATGCCCGCCTCGTCCGCCGCCGCCGCCATCGCCCCGCCCAGCGCGTCGACCTCCTTGACCAGATGCCCCTTTCCGATGCCGCCAATGGACGGATTGCAGCTCATCGCGCCCAGCGTTTCAAGGTTGTGGGTCAGCAGCAGGGTACGGCAGCCCATCCGCGCCGCCGCCAGCGCGGCTTCGGTTCCGGCATGGCCACCGCCGATGACGATGACTTCAAAATGGGAGGAAAGGGGCGTTTTCATCAACCTTGGCGCTTGGCATGCGCGGACAAAAGAGGGCTATTTTTTCACAGAATCTCCTTTCCATCGACTTGCCCAAGCGGTTTAGCCTTCCCCCACCCGAGGCGCGGGCGTTGAACCTCAGCCCGTCGGCAGCGCCGTTTCATCCACCACGCGGCGCAGCACAAAGCTCGTCTGTACGCCCGACACGCCAGCGATGCGGGTAATGCGCTGCAACAGCAGTTCTTGGTAGGCATCCATATCCGCCGCCATAACCTTCAACTGGTAATCGGCGGACTGCCCGGTAATCAGCAGGCATTCGACCACTTCTTCGATTTGGGCAATCTCGGCTTCAAAATGGGCAAAACGCTCCGGCGTGTGCCGGTCCATCGAAATGTGAACCAGCGCGGTCAAAGAAAAGCCAAGGTGGCGGGCGTCCAGCAAGGCGCGGTATCCGATGATGAAGCCCGCTTCCTCCAGCGCGCGCACGCGGCGCAAGCACGCCGAAGGCGACAGGCTGACCCGGTCGGCGAGGTCTTGGTTGCTGATGCGCCCTTCGCGCTGCAACAGGGCAAGTATCTGGCGGTCGTAGCGGTCAAGCTGCATGGCTTTGCTCCATAAAGGGTTTGGCAGATTATTTATATTAAAAAGAGAAACGCGCAATAACCTTCTAAAAAAAGCAAAAACAAATCAAAGATTGCAATATTTTGCGGCGCGATGCCACGTAACATGTCGCGTTATATCGTTCCGAAAACAGAAAGGAGTCCGCGCCATGTTGCTTGCCCGCCCCGCGTCCAAATACCGACCTGTCCCGCCAATCCGCCTCGATGGGCGGCAATGGCCCGACCGCGCCATTACCCAAGCGCCCATCTGGATGAGCACCGACCTGCGCGACGGAAATCAGGCGTTGTTCGAGCCGATGGACGTGGAACGCAAAATGCGCCTGTTCCGCGTGTTATGCGACATCGGCTTCAAGGAAATCGAGGTCGGCTTTCCCGCCGCGTCGCAGACCGAATTCGATTTCGTGCGCACCCTGATTGAAGAGGAGCGTATCCCGCGTGACGTGACCATCGAAGTGCTCACCCAGGCGCGGGAGGACATCATCGAGCGGACAATGGCGGCGCTCAACGGGGCGCACAGCGCCATCGTCCATGTTTATAACGCCACTTCGCCCATGTTCCGCGAAGTCGTGTTTGGCATGAAGCCGGACGAAATCATCCGGCTGGCTACCTCGGCGGTTTCCCAAATCCGCCAGCGAGCCAAAGAAATGCCCGGCACACGAATCACGCTCGAATACAGCCCGGAAACTTTTTCCGCGACGGAACTGCCCTTTGCCCGCGCGGTCTGCGATGCCGTGACGCAGACATGGGAGGCGCGGCCAGACGACAAAGTCATCATCAATTTGCCCGCCACGGTTGAAATGGCAACGCCCAACCATTACGCCGACCAAATCGAATGGATGCACCGGCATCTGGCGCGGCGCGACAGCATCGTGCTCTCGCTGCATCCGCACAACGACCGGGGGACGGGCGTGGCGGCTGCCGAATTGGGGATGATGGCCGGCGCGGAACGCATCGAAGGCTGCCTTTTCGGCAACGGCGAGCGCACCGGCAATGCCGACCTCGTCACCTTGGCGCTCAATCTTTATGCCCAAGGCGTTTCTCCGAATTTGGATTTTTCGGACATCAGCGGCGTGGCGCGGGCATTCGAGCAATGCACCGGACTTTCGGTGCATCCCCGCCACCCTTACGCGGGCGACCTCGTGTTCACCGCTTTTTCCGGCTCGCACCAAGACGCCATCAAAAAAGGCTTCGCGGCGCAGCGCCCCGATGCGCCTTGGGACATGCCTTATCTGACGATTGACCCGGCAGACATTGGGCGAACTTATGATTCGGTCATCCGCGTCAACAGCCAGTCCGGCAAAGGCGGTATCGCCTGGCTGCTCCAGACCCGCTACGGCATCGCCCTGCCAAGGCGGCTCTTGGTGGAATTTTCGCGTGAAGTGCAGAAAGCCGCCGAATCCGGCGGGGAAATCAGCGCCGAAACGCTCTGGCAGCTTTTCTCGCAGACGTATCTCGCGCCCTGCTCGCCCATCCGCTATGTCGAACATCATCTGCACGAAGAAGATGGCGGGCAGGGCATTACGCTCGTCGTTGAAATCAACGGCAAGCGCCAAGTGCTCGCCGGACGCGGCAACGGCCCGGTGGACGCGGCCACGCATGCCTTGCGCGGCGCAGGTTTTGACGTGCGGGTGCGCAGCTTTGAGGAACAGTCGGTTTCCGCCAGCCGCCAAGGCGCGGACGCTTGCGCCTGCGCATTCATCGAGCTTGTCGGCGTAAATCAAGACGGCGCGCCGGACGGCGGCGAATTATATGGCATTGGCATGGCCGAAAGCATTCTGACCGCTTCAATCCGTGCGCTGCTCAGCGGCGTTAATCGGCTTTGCAGGGCGGGCGCATGAAGCCCGCAAACTAAAAGAGAACATTGCCGCCTAATGAAAAAAAGCGGCAATGTTCAAGCGATATTGCGTGTCATGAATCGGGTTATGCCGTACAGCGCCATGACAACAACGAAGCCCACAAAAAACCAGCGGACAGCTTTTGAGAGCCGACGTAACATGACGTTGGCTTTTTCAGGCGGCATTCGCCATTTAATGCCAAAGCAAACCAAGGCAGCAACGATAGCAATCAGCGTGAGATGCACTGCGGCGACAAACGCTACCGCGAGAAAATCCGCTTCTTCCTGTGAAGCCTCAAATTTGGCGATTAGCCAATCGACAGGCGCGTTCGCCCATTCCGGGTAACTCAAGAAACCCGACGATATAAACATTCCATACGCTGTAAATACAATAAATATGTTGACAGCATTAAAGAAAAATCTGCTTAACATCGAGTATCCCGTAGGCTTCAAAGTTTGTCTGAGGGATAACGCATTTATGGGCGAGTATACGTGTACGCATGTGCCTTGGTTTCTTCCCCTCCCGCGTAACCATCGGGCTGTTGCGGATTGAGGTATCGGTTCCTTCTTTCCATTGCGGAACGCATCCATCCGGGCGGCGCGTTGTCGTTTTTTGACAATCCGCCGCCCGGATTGTCATTTTCGCGCCCTCTTTTCGGGACTTCCGTCACGAAAATGATCCCGCAAAACGCTGGCACGGCGCTTGCTCCCTCCTGTACAGCGGCAAACCCGCCCACAACAGGAGCATTCAAAATGAAAAAAATTCAACAAGGCTTTACCCTCATCGAACTGATGATTGTCGTCGCCATCATCGGCATCCTCGCCGCCGTCGCGCTGCCCGCCTATCAGGACTACACCGCGCGGGCGCGGGTCTCCGAGGTCATCTTGGCGGCGTCGTCTTGCCGCACGAGCATTACCGAGGTGTCTCAATCGGGCTTGAGTGAAGGCGGAAAGGCGGATGGCTTCGGTTGTGGTGAAGGGAAGACAACATCCCAGTACGTTTCGGCGCTCAACACGAGTGCTGCTGGCGTAATTACTGTAACCGCTAGGGGTATTTCGCAGCTAGGAAGTAATACGAAGCTGCAACTTTCGCCGTTCACTGAGGTCGGCACAGATGGCGTAGGTACTACTGCGGCCGTAGCAGCAAACTTCAAAAGAGGTTCGGAGAAAGCGGTCATTGCTTGGAAATGCGGTCCTGCTGGTTCTGGCGGCATCGAAGAACGTTACCTGCCCGCAACCTGCCGGGACAAAGTAAGCACAGGCGCTGGCGGCTAAAATAACCCGCAGCACCTAAAAAAATCGGCTGGGCAACCAGCCGGTTTTTTTATTGGGGTCTCGCGGGTGGGTGGCAACTGGGTTGGGGTAGAATAAGAAGCTGTATCACCAGCCGCCACTTTTTTTCCTGCATCAGACGACAGCCAGCATCAAATGCCCCATCGACTCAGCAGTGGGTTTCACCTTGATTTCGATGTCGTAGCCGAGACGATTCAGGCAATCCATTAGCTTGCGCTCGGAGATATTCGAGAAATCGCCGCGCATCATGTCGGATATTTTCGGCTGCGTGATACCCATCCGCCGTGCGGCTTCCTGTTGCGTCAGGCCGAGGCGGCGCATGGCTTTCCTGATCTCTATCACCAAACCAGACTTGATTTTGAGCTTTTCCGCATCGGGCAATCCCAGGTCGGCAAACACGTTGCCTGAGCTTTCCCAAACCTCAACGCCGTTGATGACGCTCTTTTTCATCTCGTAACTCCTTTGCCTTTACCTCTGCCACCTTGAGTCGGTCGCGGATAATGTCCATGTCCTCTTTTGGGGTTTCGATACCATGCTTGCTCTTCTTCTGAAAGCAATGCAGCACGAACACAGCCTCCTCGAACCTGACGGTGTAGACCGCACGGTATGTGCCGCCTACATCGTTCTCGATCACCTCCAATACACCCGCGCCACCAAATCCCTTGAGCACTTTCGTAACATCGTGCCGATCACCAGCCTGTGCCAAAGACAGCGCATACCCAAACAAACGCTGTACACCGCGAGGCAAAGCCATGAGGTCTTTGTGGCTGCTGGCAATCCATTCGAGGGGTTTTTCATCCATTTTTAAATTATACATGTAAAGGGATATTTTTCAGCCTTAGTCAACATGTGCGCTATCGAAAAACATTGTTTTGCGACAGAGCGGAACGGTACGCAACATGATTTATTTTTGTATTAGAAAAACAATCCAACAAGCAAGATTGTTCGCGGGCGCACATTCCGGCGAGGATAAAGCAGGAAGTCACACCCGGCGGCATCAAAAATCCTGCTACTTCCCGGGGCGCAGTAATCTTTGCCTGAAATGCCGATGGATGCCTTGCGATGAAACCGTTGAAAGCCCCTTGTTCCATTTCGCGCTTGCCTTGCGCGCTGGCGCTGGCTGCCGTGGCGGCGCTCGCCTCGGCTGCGGCGCGGGCGGAGGGATGGGAAAAGCTCGTCAGCAATGATGACCTGACGGTTGAAATCGACACATCGGCCATGTTCAGCGCCGACCGTGGCGTAAAAGTGACATGGGGGCGGATCGTGCTGAACACGCTGGAGGCGAAGCAGGCGGGATACCGCACGGTGCGGGCGCTGAACCGCTACGACTGCTTTGGGCGGAATTTCACGACCATGAAGCGGATCTATATGGACGATGACGACAATATCGTCCGCGAAGAATCCGTGCCAGACCCGCAGCCGGTGACGGTGCGCAACAATTCGGTCGATGAGCAAATCTGGCGCAAGGTCTGCGGCCTGTCCTCCCAGCCTGCTGTGGCGAGCGACCGGAGCAAAGGCGGCTTGGACAATGCGGGCAGGGCTAATGCCAACGCCATGAGGCAGGTCAGCAAATTGGCCGATTTGGCCAGTTCGGTGGCGGCTCGCGCCGTGGAAACGGATGCGCCCAAGGCGGTGCTGCTTTCCGCCAGCGGCGTGGCTCAAAACGCCGCGCCGCTGAAAACCGCTGCCGATGAGCCGATGCCGGAGTTGGCGCCGCCCGTGCCGCCCGCACCGATTGCGCTGCCCAGCGTTAAGCCCATTCCGATGCCTGTTGCGCCGCAGAATCCGGTCGCGCCCGTCGTGCCAAAGCAACCGGAAATCCCCGCGCTCCTGCCCTCGCAGAAACCGCCGCCTCCCGCCCGTCGCAGCCTTCCGGCAAGTTCTCCGCTGATTCTGCCAGCGCCTGCGCCTGAATCCGCAGCAAGGGTCGCGCCCGCCAAAGCGCCGAGGCGGATGCCGGTAAAACGGGCTTCGGCGGCGAACTCCGCGCCTCCCAAGCCTTCCCCGCTGCTTCCTGACAGTGGCAAGGATTGGAGCTATGAGGGCGCGACGGGGCCGGATTTCTGGGGAAAGCTGCGCCCGGAATGGAAGCTGTGCAGCGAAGGCAAGCGCCAGTCCCCGCTTAATTTGGAAGAAGCCAGACCCATCGCGGCGAATCTTGACCCGGTGAAATTCGACTACCGCCCGGCGGGCTTCGTCATCACCAACGGCTCCCGGCAATTGCGGGTCAAAGTTGCCGAAGGCATGGGCATGGAAGTGCGCGGGCAGTCTTACGCGCTGGAAGGCTTCACCTTGCACCGACCGGCTGAGACGCGCATCGGCGAACAATCCGCCGACATGGAGGCGCATTTCTTCCATCGTGGCGACAGGGGGCAGATTGCGGTGCTGGCGGTGCAGTTTGTGCGCGGCATCAGTTCCAACGCGCCGCTACAGACGCTCCTCAACAACCTTCCGCTGGAACGCGGCGACAGCCACACGCCACAAGCCACGCTGGATATGGCCGCTTTCCTGCCGGACAGTCCGGCGCATTACCTCTACATGGGGTCGCTCACCGCACCGCCTTGCACCGAGGGCGTGCTGTGGGTGGTGATGAAAGAGCCGCTGACAATTTCGGATGAACAGGCCGAGATTTTTTCGCGCCTCCACACGGAGAATGCCCGCCCGCCGCAGCCCGCCAACGGTCGGCTAATTCTGGAATCGCGCTGAATCTGGAGGGTAGGCATCATCCCAAGGAGAGCAGAAGAGTGGTCTATAAAAATAGAAGCCGTAGACACAAAGGCTTTGCGGAGTTTATTGACATGCAGTTGAATAACCAAAAAGCATAACTTCTTGTGATGGTCTAAATGACAAAATAAGACACGCATACCTCTATAAATCTTTGTTATACAAATTGTGCATTTTTATGCAAAATTCGATATAGGAATTGCATTGAATTATCTATTGATGAACGAGAAAAAATAAAAATTGATGATGAGAGTTTTCTAAAAATTATTGTGGAATTTTCCGTTATTGATGTTATAAAACAATTATCGTTTTATAAGGCATAGTTGCCGACTGACCCAAAATATGTAAGGGATTTTTTGAAGCATGGAAAAATACTTAACCAATACAAGATCTTACTAATAAGAAGTGTGAATTATTCTTATACGGAGTGTTGGACGCATTGAGACAAAAACAATCATATAACATAGAAATTGAAGGCGCAACCACCGTAAAGCGAGCGGTAAAAATACCTAAAATGGGAATTTTAATATCCACACTGGCATTGTTTGTATCGTTGATTTTTGGAATTATGATTGCATCATAGAAGAGTGTTTAATTCAAAGGAATAATTTCATCATCTGCGAACCAGCCTTTTGCTATACTTTCTTTTGCCCTATTTTCATAAAGAACTATTGCTAAACTTTTCTTTGCCCGTGTGCAGATAACATAAAGAAGCCGTAAAGTTACATCGTTTGCAGTGCCTGTTAAAAAGAATTGCGGATGCTGGTATGCTCTCCAATTTGAATTATTATCAACGATTGCCATAACACAATCAAACTCCAATCCCTTTACACCATGATGTGTTCTAAATCCCGATGTTTCATTTATATATTTTGAATACGGAATTATTTGTGAAAATTTAGAGGCAAAAAATGGGGCAAATCTTTCGGATTCTTCATTATATTTTCGCGGGAGCTCAAAAACACCACCTTCGCGAGCAATTTCAACCATTTCCCCAAAAGTTATATCGGGATTATTAGTGTATGCTTTTTTGATTTTGTCTACATTAGATTTTATTTTTCCCAAAGTTTCTTTGTTGGTGTTTTTGAATAAATCCTTGTTATTTTTCTTCGTGATGTTTGCGATTTCAAATGGATTTTCCGTTTGAACCAAGGGTATTATGAAATTGGCAAACCATTTTATTTCTGCGGACGTGCCGTCTTTGACACTATCAAATTCTTTTAACGAGTCCCACATTTCCACGAAACCAAGTCGTACCGCCGCCATTCTATGCTCTAAAACAAGTGCGGCACCTTCTTCGTCTCTCCACTCTTCTTTTCCCCATAAATTATCACCTGTAATTTCTGCCATCTTTTCTTTGATTTTTTGTTCGACAACTTCCTTATTTACATTGGTTGGCACGATGAATAAACGGACAAATCCTTCTCCGTTTTCTTTTTTGGGTTCTTGAACAGAGGTTTTATCAATAAGTTCGCCAATTTTATTGGCAAGTTTAATAATGCGACTACCGGAACGATGGTTTATTAGCTTCGCTGGTGTTGAAAAATCCAAAGCGGCCCAATCAATTGTTCCTAAATCATCTTTCCCGCCACCATAAATGCGTTGTTTGGTGTCGCCGAATAATCCTAACGAAAAACATGCGTTATGGTCTTTTTGGATAGATAAAAATGCTTCCATTAAATCTTTATTTGTATCTTGACTTTCGTCAATAAGCAAAATCGGAAATCGTTGAGTAAGTATTTTTGCCATTAACGGCTTCTTAGTCAAAAAGGACGCGCAAATTCCCAACACATCAGCATGGGAAAGAGAATCCTTGCCGGAGTTTATTGCGCTTGGGCTTGGGTCATAAGTAAAACGCTTTACATTGTCCAATTCTTTAAGGCGTTCAATCCTTTTATTATGGTCGGCTTCGGCTTTTGTGGCAGTTCCCCTGTGGCTCTTGCTGTTGTATTCGTCAATTTTGGCTTGTAATTTTATTTTTAGCCATGTTTTTATGTCTGTATCAAACCCTTTAATAAGTTCCCATACAAAACTATGGATTGTTGAAATAGCGAATAACGGGTTATGTTGAACTCGGTGCATAATTTCATCGGCGGCGGTATTGGTAAAAGTAATAACCGCAACACGCTTGCCGCGCAGGCGTAAATTGTCGCCGATTGTCTTTTCTATATGTTTAAGCGCATTGGCTAGCGAACGGGTTTTGCCCGAACCAGCCCCCGCAAACAAAAAGAAACTTTTTGGATTTTCCAATGATAAGCATTCGGCAATCGTTTTGTCGGCTTCTGTTTCAAATAGTTCAAGCATTTTCGTCCCCCGCGTTTTCTGCGCATGGTTTCTGATCTAATTTTTTCTGCAAAATACTATCTAACCAAGTCAAGCCTTCTTCAATATATGTCGGCGTTTTCAGACCATCTGCCGCGTCGTCAAATTTTTCTAAATCCAAAAGATTTAATGCGAATGCCGCTTTATCGCCTTTTACGTCCTTTGTGAGTTCTTTATTTTCGTTTTTCAAAGTATCTTCAAAAGTGCGTTCGGCATTACCCGTTTGATATGCCACGCGCAATGGGAACAAGTCAATTTGCGTTTTATCATCAGGCGTTAGTGCCAACAGGTCATCAACATTTTCTTTCGCTGGAATCCACTTTTTTAGCGTTGGGTTAGTGGTCTTTCCACCAGCCGCACCATCAAGGTCAGTAATAATCAAGGTTGGAATACATAATTTTCCCATTAAAGGTTTTAGTCTATGTGCATGGCTTCCGCCGATTGTCAAAACACAGACATAAGATTGGGTAAGATGTTGCAATTTAGCAATAAAATATGGCATTAGAATCCGCTCTGCGTCGCCTTCTATCAAAATTGCCGCGTCTGCAAAAAATAAGTCGCAATGGTTTATTTTGATATATCGCGTTACGAAACGCTCCGTTTCTTTATCGCTTCCGAATACATTTGTCAAACTGATAACATCTGTTATTGGGCTTTCGTTGGCGCATGAAATACAACGCTTAAAATAACGCAGATTTGCAAACTCGCACTCGTGCGTGATATGCGACGAATGTGTAGATACAATCATTTGGGTTGTTAGGCCGCCCGCTTTAATCTCTGGTCTATCGGTTAAAATATCATACGCCTTTTTGATAAAAACCTGTTGTGCTTGTGGGTGCAAATGCGCTTCGGGTTCTTCTATCAAAACCAAATGAATTGGGGCAAATCCAGTATCGTCAGATTGCATTTTTCCATATCTTATCCACGAATCCCTGAATCCAATCATTTTGAAGGTTATGAAAATCAAATTTTGATACCCAAGCCCGTTGTAGGCTTCCGGCAAGCATAATCCGTTTTCTGTTTTATATTGCAGTGCATTTGGGTGGCTTATCCCGTCCGTTGCATTAACCTGTGGATTGATAGTAATGCTGGGTGCGCCAAATGGGGGATAGCCAATTTTTGATATTTCTTTCAACGCAGGGTCAAAATTGGCTCTCATATTTGACGTAAAAGTTTCCGTTGCTTTATGTAATTCTTCCAACGCCTTTACATCTTCTTCCGTCATTTCGCCTTTGTTCGGGTCAAGATGGGCGGAATAATAATTCGTCATTAGCGCGGTCAATTTCCGTTTTTCGGATTGTTCTGTGTCGGCCACTTCGTCATTCATGCCGCGTTGAGCATTGATAGTGTTGATTTGTAATAGATTGTTTAACGGATTGTCGTCCAACGCTACGCCCAAAGATTCTTGCGTTTGGACTTCTTGCTTTTTAGCAGGGTCAAGAATATAGCGGCGAATTTCAAAATTGGTGGACAGGTGTTTGGAAAGGTAATCCATCATATCCTTTTGGAATAATCCGTTTTTACCTTTGACCTTATCCCGCGCAGTCTTGTATTCGCTGTATAGTTTGGAAATATCTTTTATTTCATAGCGCAGGCGAACGCCCAAATCTCCGCCCGCCCAATCCAAGGTCGGCAATAATCGGCTAATATAATGAACGTCTTTGTCTTCAATATGAAACCATAAATCTATGGCAGGGAAAATCCCATCAAAATCTTGTTCGGTTGGCTCTGTTTCCGTTTCAAACAGTTCGTTGATTTTTAGGTGGTTCGCCAATGAAAAATCATAATGCGAAAATTTATTTTCTTTTATTCTATCATTCAAAAATAAATTCATTGCCGCTATTACGCTGGTTTTTCCGCTGTTATTAGCTCCAATGAACAAAGTAGTATCTAGCTGAAGATCTATCGCCACTTCTTTTAATTTGCGAAAGTTTCGTATTTTTAATGTTTTAATATACATTTTGGTCGCCTTTTTATCCCATAAATTTCATAAATACAAGCATAGTACGAAATCTATAAAAATCAAGAGCCTTACTTTGAAATACCGCAAAAAATGGCGACTTCATATTATATTTTGCGCTGGAAGCGGTGGCATGACCATTCATAGCAAATAATAAAAAATCCCCGCCCGGCTTTCGCCGCGCGGGGATTAACATCAACTTTCCCTCTCGTAAGACTTAGTCGTTGATAAGGTTCCCGTTCTTTATCAACTGGTCGATGGCATCTTGGCCCTGATAGCCGCCCGTCAGGTCTCCAACAATCTCGATGTTCAGGTCGGGCGCAGACTCATCGACTGGCTTGACCGCAATCACCGTATTGCCGCTGTCATTGACGGTCACGCCCAAGTGATCGGTATCGAAGAGGTAATCATCACCGTCCTTGAGCAGATCGCGCAGATCAAGCTTGTCGCCTTCGTCAGGATTGAAGTTGTTGACGGTATTCGTCACCGATTCGCCGTCGGCGGCCTTGAGATCGGCCAAGCTCCACTGGAAGACATCCGCGTCTTCCGTGCCGCTCAGTTCGGCCTGATCCGCGCCGCCCTCGACCATGTTGGGCACGTCGATCGTCACCGTCGCCCAGCCGCTTGGCGTACCGTCGGCATCGTTGAGCTGGTACTGGAACGTATCCTTGCCAACGAAATCCACGGCGGCTTCGTAGTCGAAAGTGCCATCTTGGTTGACCCAGACCTTGCCGCCGTTTTCAGTAGCAAGCAACGGCTGGTCGCCAGCATTGTACGAATCTTCCGGCACGGAGACCTCTGCCGCACCCTCCGCCGTCCTCACTTGAGACACGATGTTTTGGAGCTTCTCGTCGTTTCCAATCCCCTCTATCCAGTCCTTCGACAGAACGTCGTTGTCCACGACGCTAACGTTGCTCTGGAGATGGTAGGTGGCGTAATCGTCGTCTTCGGCAGCAGGTTTGGTGTCGAGCAAGTCGATAGTGGCGACAATCAGTGCGCTCAACGTGCCATCGGCGTACCTCACGCGATAGGAGAAGCTATCAGCATTTGCCGCTTCTCCATGCTTGATGATGGGCGCGACGTAGTGGAAGGAGCCGTCGGCGTTCATGTAGACGATGCCGCCCATCTTGGTATAGAACTCGGTGGGGCCCGCCCCGACTGGCTTGTCGGCGAACATGCCGTCGGCGAGGG
>JAITVD010000049.1 GCA_031285965.1 Azoarcus sp. | reverse complement strand
CTTCAGTTTTTTCACCGGATTGCGCGGCAGTGGATGCAGATGTTCCACGGGATCCTGTCACAGCGTTCCTTGTCTGACCACTGGCGCGCGTACCATCTGCATGGCTGAAACGTTCCGATTCCCCTTGTCCTTAACCTTGACGATTC
The DNA here is from genome assembly GCA_031285965.1 of Azoarcus sp. Taxonomy (GTDB): domain Bacteria; phylum Pseudomonadota; class Gammaproteobacteria; order Burkholderiales; family Rhodocyclaceae; genus WRNU01. Next base: position 5,738 of record JAITVD010000049.1, on the reverse strand, counting down.
CCGCAGACCAGTTGCCTGCCGCAACCAGAAGGCCGTTATGCACCGCCCAGTTCCAGAGGGCGGCGTAGGCGGTCTTTGAGAGGTTCGCCGCACCGCTGGCGATGTACCCGGCGCGAGCCTAGCTTTTCCCTGATTACGTTTTCGCATCGATAAATTTTCTGGAAGCGCAAAAAAACAGAACCCGCGCCAAGCGGGTTCGTTTTTCCGTTTCTGCCCGGAAGCGGCGTAGAGCAAAATTCTGACAGCGTTCAGCCTTTCTCGGTTTCCACATTCAATGGAAAATCCGCGTCCGGTTTCTCAATCTCGAAGCACAGCCCCGGCAAATTGGAGCGCACGAGATAATTGTCGGGACGGGGGAGAAGCGAATCTGTCGCGGAGGGAGGCAGGGAGGGGAAATTCCTGCGGGCGGTTTCGCTGAATTTCAGGTCGGTTGGGGTATGAAGCATTTTCTGGCTCTCGCTCAAATATGCGGACAGATTATTCTTTCATCCTGACCGCTTGTTTTGTCGTTAAATTCACAACCGCACTTTTAACGCCAGTGGGGTTTGTCAAAAGTAACAATCTTATGAATCTGCGAGATGGAAATACTTCACATATCCCCTAAATGAAAGGCTCCGGCTAACGCCCACGCGCCAGCCGGAGCCTGGAAATGCTAATCATTTTGCATTGACAAATTCGTCAATCTTGTCAAAGCTCATGTAGCGGTAAATATCCGCCGCGCCCTTGTTGACCACGGCAACCTGCTCCTGATACTCCGCAGACGTTGGAATCCGTCCCAGCAGCGCGCAGACGGCGGCCAATTCCGCAGACCCGAGGTAGACGCGAGTGTCCAGTCCCAAGCGATTAGGAAAATTACGGGTAGAGGTCGACATAGCGGTGCTGCCCTTTTTGACCTGCGCCTGATTGCCCATGCACAGGCTGCAACCGGGCATTTCCATCCGCGCCCCGGCACGGCCCAAGATGCCGTAATAGCCTTCTTCGTTGAGAATCATGGCATCCATCCGAGTGGGCGGGGCAATCCAGAGCCTCGCGGGCAAGTCGGTTTTGCCTTCGAGCACTTTTCCAGCGGCGCGGAAATGCCCAATGTTGGTCATGCAGGAACCGATGAACACCTCCTCGATTTTGTCGCCCGCGACTTCGGAAAGGAGTTTGACATCGTCTGGGTCGTTAGGACAGGCAAGGATGGGTTCCGTGATGTCGGCAATGTCTATTTCGATGACTGCGGCGTATTCGGCATTGTCGTCAGGCTGAATAAGCTCGCCGTTGGCGACCCAATCTTCCATTGCGCGGATGCGCCGTTCCAATGCCCGCGCATCTTGATAGCCGTTGGCGAGCATCCACTTCATCAGCGCGATGTTCGAGTTCAGGTACTCGACGACCGGTGCCCTGTTAAGCCGCACCGCGCAGCCAGCGGCAGAGCGTTCGGCAGAGGCGTCAGTCAGCTCGAACGCCTGTTCGACTTTGAGGTCTGGCAGCCCTTCGATTTCGAGGATGCGCCCGGAGAAGATATTTTTCTTGGCTTCCTTGCTGACCGTCAGCAAACCTTGCCCAATCGCGTAAAGCGGAATGGCATTGACGAGGTCGCGCAGGGTGATGCCGGGGCGCATCTGGCCTTTGAACCGAACCAGCACGGATTCGGGCATGTCGAGCGGCATCACGCCCGTGGCGGCGGCAAAGGCGACGAGGCCGGAACCCGCCGGAAACGAAATGCCAATGGGAAAGCGCGTATGCGAATCGCCGCCTGTGCCGACAGTATCAGGCAGCAAGAGCCGATTGAGCCAAGAATGGATTACGCCGTCGCCGGGGCGCAGCGCCACGCCGCCCCGCACGCTGATGAATCCGGGCAGTTCGCGGTGCATCTTGATGTCAACGGGCTTCGGATACGCAGCAGTGTGGCAAAAGGACTGCATCACCATGTCGGCGGAAAAGCCAAGGCAGGCGAGGTCTTTCAGTTCGTCCCGCGTCATCGGCCCCGTGGTGTCCTGCGAGCCGACCGTCGTCATCTTCGGCTCGCAGTAGGTTCCCGGACGGACACCCTGGCCTTCCGGCAAGCCGCAGGCACGTCCAACGATTTTCTGCGCGAGCGAGAAACCCTTGCCGGAATCCGCAGGCGCTCGCGGCAGACGGAAAAGCGTGGAAGGCGGCAGCCCCAGCGCCTCGCGGGCGCGGGCGGTGAGCGCCCGCCCAATGATGAGCGGAATGCGTCCTCCGGCGCGTACTTCGTCGAGAATCACAGGGGTCTTGAGCTTCGCCCCGGCGATGAGTTCGCCGTTTTTCTTTGCCGTGACGCTGGCTTTCGTCTGATCGACGACAAGCTCGATTTCGTCGCCCATCTCCATCTTGCTCACGTCGATTTCAACGGGCAGCGCCCCCGCGTCTTCCATCGTGTTGAAGAAAATCGGGGCAATCTTGCCACCTAGGCAAACACCGCCAAAACGCTTGTTGGGGACGAAGAGAATATCTTCGCCAGTAAACCAGAGCACGGAATTCGTGGCTGATTTGCGCGAAGAGCCGGTTCCAACCACGTCGCCCGCGTAGGCAACGAGATTGCCCTTGGCGCGGAGTTCCTCAAGAAATTTTACGGGGCCGCGCTCGCCGGGTTTTTCAGGCTTGACGCCGAGACGCGCGTTTTTGAGCATGGCCAGTGCGTGGAGCGGAATGTCAGGGCGCGACCAAGCATCCGGCGCGGGCGAAAGGTCGTCCGTATTGGTTTCGCCCGGCACTTTGAACACCGTCAGTTTTTGCGTCGCCGGCACTTCGGGGCGCGAGGTGAACCATTCGCCCGCCGCCCAAGACTGCATCACCGCTTTCGCGTTTGCGTTGCCAGCCTTGGCGAGTTCGGCGACATCATGAAAGTAATCGAAAACCAGCAAGGTTTTCTTCAGCGCCTCGGCGGCGATGCCGCCCACTTCGGCGTCGCCCAGCAAATCAATCAAAGGCTTGACATTGAAACCGCCCAGCATCGTTCCGAGCAGTTCCGTAGCGCGCGCTCTGGGAACCAGCGCGCAAGGCTCCTCGCCACGCGCAACGCGGGCGAGAAATTCGGCCTTCACCTTGGCGGCATCGTCTACCCCCGCAGGAATCCGGTGCGCAAGCAAATCAACCAGAAACGCCTCCTCTCCGGCAGGCGGGTTTTTCAATAGCGCAACGAGATCAACGGTTTGCTGTTTCGACAGCGGCAACGGCGGAATGCCGAGCGCGGCACGTTCGGCAACATGGGCGCGGTAGGTTTCAAGCACAGTTGTTTCCTCTTAAAAAATGCCGGACTGGCTCCGTATTCGGACATCCAAGCAAACGGGTTAACTTCGTTATCATATATCTTTTATAAGACGCAGCCAACGAAGAAAGCCAATTCCTGCGGAACAAACGCATTCTACCTCCCAAGCCTCGATTGTTGCCCTTTCCTGCCCGTGCACATAGAATGCGCTGGTACTCGCTTGGAATAATTCGTATTTACACAAACAGTAAAGAAAAACTATGGACTGGTATCTGATTCACACGAAACCCCGGCTGGAAAAATGCGCTCTGGAAAACCTCGAACGACAAGGCTACGAGTGCTATCTGCCCCTCTATCCTGCGGAAAAACTGCGTCAGCGCAAACTCACCGTCGTCGACGCGCCCCTGTTTCCGCGCTACCTGTTCATCCGCCTCAGCCAAGAAAATTCCGCCAAAAGCTGGGGGCCGCTGCGCTCGACACGCGGCGTGAGCCAGCTTGTGCGTTTTGGGCAGCGCCCCGCCCAAGTCGATGACGCGCTGATCGCACTGCTGAAATCCCGCGAGCAATCCTCCCAATCCGAACCGGAACGCTTCTACGCTGCCGGAGAACCTGTCCAGATTGCCGATGGCCCATTCGCAAATATCGAGGCAATCTATCAGATGCCCGACGGAGAAAGCCGCGCCTTGGTGCTAATCGAGATATTTAATAAATATATACATAACACACCAACGCAATGAAAACATTGGTGGGAACGTTGCTTGTACGTAGTCTAATGTGCTAGATTGAATTTCCTGTTAGGCATCCATGTGTTCCGCCGCATTAAAATTTTCGTCGTCATCCTTCTTACTACTTTATGCGCTGTAACTATCTGGAATTATTTCTCTGCCTATCGCCCTGTCTCAGAGGTTATTGATAACGACCCGTGTAATAGCGGTACATCTGTTTTTACCCACCATCTTTGGTTTGTCTCCCTGAATGTGCTGGTATTTGATTTACGCAGTGTACCTGAAAGCCCCCTTTAGATGCATTCAGAATGCTTATTCAATATGAATAAAAACTCAAAAACAGAACATTTAGTAAGGTTATCTTTTCATACAACGGCAACCAAAAATTCATTTTGAAAAGGGACTATTTTCACATGTTAGGTAAAGAATAGGGCATCCAAAATCCGATTTATACAATACGTACATTTCCCTGAAAATGTTTACGAGATTGACGGCTCGTTAGCATTTAGCACATGGTCAGGTGGTTGGCTTGGTGTATTCGGAAAACAAATGCAAGATGTGAATGATTTTCATAAACGTTGGTATCTTGATGATTTTTTAGGTAGGACGCATACAGAAATTTCTGAAAACCAGCAAATTAGGGTTATTTAGCAGGTAAGTCAGTTTATTTCTTCTTTTGTTTCTCAACCATCGATTTTGGCGATCTGAGCAGTTGCAAACAGCAGAGATTTTACATACAATATGAGCCAGTGAGGATCGCACCCTCACTGGCTCAGGTTAGTCACTGGTTTAACCGTAGTATCGCAGTCCAGACCGTCACTGATAATTTGGTACGTATTGCGGCTCTACGCTGAGTGCGAATGTTATTCATGCTCACAGGTCACCCTCCCTTTTTCACTCAAAGATGTTTGTTGTAACAGAAGCCCCGCTTGGAGGGGCTTCTCCCTTTTGGGCAAGTCGATAAACTCCATGCCCACATGATTTCAAAACACCATCGTTCTTCAAGTACATTACATGGCTTCTAAGTCCATCAGCCGTCACTGATACTCGTAGACGTCGGTTCAGGCGGTCGAGGATTGTCTTGAGACCAAATTCCTCACTACTATTAAATACTGTTACTAGCATTTCCTGTACAGAACCTTTAGGGGTTCTTGTACAACCGGAATTTAGGGTAGACGACATTGGCGCATCGGCAGCAAGACCTGCATCTTGAAGTGCTCTGACCTGATCCTTCAATTAAAGCACTTTAATTTTGATCTCCGCCTCAACAACCCTGGCGTGAGCCAATTCCAACTGGGCAATTTCAAACTCCAACTGAACCGTTCTGGCAAACAACAAACACCGTGTCAAGTATTTTTCGTGTGTTATTTTCTATAGCAGACGCTCGCAAGCTGTTCTTGTGTGTCAGTCCGCCGATATGTCAACCTCTTTCCATCAATGCCTTTGAGGACAACCGCTGTGCGCTCAACATCGTTGAAGCCAAGTTTTGCACGGGTATTCCACCTAAAGTCAAACTCATTTGCATATCGCTGAAGATGATTTTCAGATACATGGCGGAATACGCCGTACAGCCCTCTCTTCAAGATAGCAAAGCTGGATTCGGCACTGTTCGTGGTCACATCATCACGTGCATATTCGCCGACGCTGTCGGTCGCGCCCCGCCCGTTCATCAGGTTGTACTGCCTCCAATACCGGGAGAGCGACCTCGCGTTTATCGAGAGGCTGCTGTTTGAGGAGGGGATTGCCTACACCTTCGAGCACGAAATGGGCGAGATACCGAGATGCCGGCTTGTCGC
>JAITVD010000021.1 GCA_031285965.1 Azoarcus sp. | reverse complement strand
ATCCGCGCCAAGGCCGCGACGGACGCGAGGGCGCAGGGCCTCGACAGCAAGAAGCTGCTCGGCCACGCATCCGATTCCGCCCACATGCGCTACCTGAGGTCGAAAGAAATCCCGGTCGCGGAACCCGTCAGCCTGAAACGGACTTAGACATTTGCTCAAATTCTTAGACAAAACGACCCGAAACGCCCGTGTTTACTGCTGTTATAGATTCTGACATAAAACCACTCAACATTCTATATAAATGAGCTAACGTGCTTTATTCTCCGAATTCTGCGTCTACCCTAAGTCGACGAAACCTTCATCGGCGGTAAGGAAAAGAACAGACATGAGAGCAAGAAGCTGAAAGCTGCCCGTAACAACGTCGGCAAAGCCATTGTCGTGGGCACGAAGCAGCGCGGCGGGAGACTCGGCGCGCCAAGCATGTTGCCAACATCAGCGCCAAGACGCTGAACGGCTTCATCGGGCAGTATCAAGCGAGGATCAGTTGTTTGCACAGACGATTTCAAAGCCTATCGTGGAATGCGAGGCTACAGCCATAGGTCAGTCAATCACTCTGCCAAGCAGTTCGTGGATGGCATGGCGCACACTAACTCCATTGAAAACGTATGGCCAGTGTTGAAACGCGGCTTCTACTGCGTGTATCACTCTTGCAGTGCCAAGCACCTCTCTCGCTATATTGCGAAGTTCTCCTTCCGTCTCAACGAAGGAAACTGCAAGGTGCATAGGCTGGATCGGATTGATGCATTTTTGAGCAAGATGACAGGAACCAGAATTACTTACAAGAAATTGACCGCATAAATTAGACGTATTAAACAAGGATGCCAGGTAACGTTTGATCTCCGAACCTCTCAACAATCTTTGCCTCATAAGTCTTCTTGTCTGGTGAAGATTCAGCCATCTCAAGAACGCGACCAATCTGCATGCGCAAGGCTCGTGCACCTACTTCGTTTATGAACTGAAACAGTTTTTTGTCTCTGTCCCCGCATGACGATTTTGCTTCGCGCAAAAGCTCCAATAACCGTTAATAAATAGTCATCTTAATTTTTAAAACTATTATAATCCTTTATTAATTCACGAGCAAAATCAGTAATTATCAATCTACTATCAAGAACTGTTGCAAGAAAAGCACGCTCAAAAACTCGTTTATAGTTACGCAGAACAGTATAGCGTTCCGGGGCAAAAGGCATACCCGTTTTATCCATAAATGATTTGTGAAACGATGGTTCACATGTGCTAACATCAGTCCCATTAAATTCAATGAGAACTAACTGTAGCAATGCTTTTCAAAAAATAAAACTGGAAGTAGAGTAGTTGCCCCTGATCCCAACGGCACATTACCACTTCTATTTTCAATAGTCAGGGTTCTATAATACCACAGTCAAGAATTTCCCGTGTAACACGTCAGAACACTGGATTGTTTTCTCTGTGCTCGGACTTGTGATCTTCCCTAAATAACTGAACCATGAACGAAAACAACGAAAAAATCTTCCGCTGCGGCAATTTCCGCCTGTCACTTGATCGTCCGCTCATCATGGGCATCGTCAATCTCACGCCCGATTCTTTTTCCGGCGACGGGCTTGCCGGTTCCACGGAAGCGGCGCTCGCCCACGCGCGGGCGCAGTGGGAAGCGGGGGCGGACATTCTCGATCTGGGCGCGGAATCCACCCGCCCCGGTGCGCCGCCCGTGTCCGTGCGGGAAGAGCTGGCGCGACTGCTGCCCGTGCTGGAAAAAATCCGCGCCGAAGGCTGGAACGTGCCAGTTTCCATCGACACCATGAAGCCGGAAACCATGCGAGCGGCGCTCGCTGCGGGCGCGGATTTCATCAACGACATCAACGGGCTGCGCACGCCCGGCGCGTTGGATGCCGTGGCCGGGAGTGATTGCGCGATCTGCCTCATGCACATGCAGGGCGAGCCGCGCACGATGCAGCTTGCGCCAAACTATGACGATGTTGTTTCAGAAGTAGCCGGGGCGCTTGTCGAACGGGCGCGGGCAGTCATGGCGGCGGGCATTGCCCGCTCGCGCATCGTGCTCGACCCGGGGTTTGGTTTTGGCAAGAGCGTGGCGCACAATTACAGCTTGCTCAAGCATTTGGAACGTTTTACGAGCGATGGTTTTCCGGTGCTGGCGGGCTTGTCGCGCAAAACCATGCTCGGTGCCGTGACTGGCGCTCCCCCGGAAAAACGGCTCATCGCTAGCGTTGCCGCCGCCGTGCTGGCAGCGGAGCGCGGCGCGGGAATCGTCCGGGTGCATGATGTGGCCGCGACCGCCGAGGCGCTGAAAATTTGGCGAGCCTGCGCGGAAGCCGCCTGAATATGACAAGGAACTGACAGAATGGGAACACGCAAGTATTTCGGCACGGACGGCGTGCGCGGGCGGGTGGGGCAAGAGCCAATCACGCCTGAATTCGTGATGCGGCTCGGCCATGCCACTGGAATGTCGCTGGTGACGCGCCACGAATTGCCCGCTGGCGAGCGCCCCGCCGTCCTGATTGGAAAAGACACCCGTATCTCCGGCTATATGCTGGAAGCCGCGCTGGAAGCCGGATTTTCCTCCGCCGGGGTTGATGTGATGCTTGCCGGCCCCATCCCCACGCCCGCCGTGGCCTATCTGACCCGCGCCCTGCGCTTGCAGGCCGGTGTGGTCATTTCCGCCTCGCACAACCCTTTTTACGATAACGGCATCAAATTCTTTTCCGCTGGCGGGCTTAAATTGCCCGATGCCGTGGAAGCTGAAATCGAAGCCCTGCTGGAAGACGGCATGAGTTGCGTGGAATCTGCCCGACTGGGGCGGGCGCAGCGCATCGACGATGCCGCCGGACGCTACATCGAATTCTGCAAAAGCACTTTCCCGAACGAACTCGACCTGCGCGGCCTGAAAATCGCGCTCGACTGCGCCCACGGCGCGGCCTACCACATCGCGCCGAAAGTGTTTCACGAACTGGGCGCGGAAGTGGTCTCGGCGGGCGTGTCCCCGGACGGCTTCAATATCAACGACGGCGTGGGCGCGACCAGCCCGGAACGCCTGCGCCAGACCGTGCTGGCGCAGTCCGCTGATGTAGGCATCGCGCTCGACGGCGACGGCGACCGCCTCATCATGGTCGACTGCCAAGGCGAAATTTTTGATGGCGACAAGCTGCTCTACGTCATCGCCGCCGCCCGCAAAACGCGGGAACGCAACGCCGAAGCGGCAGGCGGCGTCGTCGGAACCCTGATGAGCAACCTCGGCCTGGAACACGCGATTGAGCGGCTCGGCTTGCCGTTCGCCCGCGCCAAGGTGGGCGACCGCTACGTGCTCGAACTGCTGCATGAAAAAGGCTGGCGCATCGGCGGCGAAAGCTCCGGCCACATCATCTGCCTAGACTGCCACACAACAGGGGATGCCATCATTTCCGCCCTGCAAGTCCTTGCGGCGCTGCGCGGGAGCGACCAAACGCTGGCGCAAGCCTGCGCCGACCTTGTCTTTTATCCGCAGCGGCTGCTCAACGTCCGCGTGAATCCGGGCTTCGGCTGGCAAAGCGATGCCGGAATTTCCGCCGCCTGCGCGAACGCCAAAACCCAGCTTGGCGAGCATGGCCGGGTTCTGCTGCGTCCGTCGGGTACCGAGCCGCTGCTCCGGGTCATGGTCGAAGGCCGCGACGAGGCGCTGGTCGAGCGCCTCTCACGCGAAATCGCCAACGCCGTCGAAGCGGCGGCGGCGTGGATTTCCCGAACGCCATAAATCGGGCGAAACGGCTCAAAAACCCTACTGCCGTCACCGTTGACGCTGGGCGAGCACTCTCCATAAACTTGAAACTTTCCGTATTTTCCTGACAGGCAAGGACACTCATGAGCGAATCTCGCATCCATAACGCCGCCCTGCGCGGTAAGGTCATGTCAGCGGATGAGGCTGCCGCGCTTATCCGCCCCGGCGACAACATCGGCGTCAGCGGCTTCACCGGATCGGGTCATCCCAAAGAAGTCCCGCAGGCGTTGGCGCGGCGAATCGCTGCCGCCACCGAGCGCGGCGAAACCTTCCGCGTCGGCCTCTTCACAGGCGCGTCCACCGCGCCTGAGATGGACGGTGCCCTGTTCAAGGTCAACGGCGTTTCCATGCGCATGCCCTACCAGTCCGACCCAGACTGCCGCAACCGCATCAACAGCGGGGATGCCTGGTACACCGATGTCCACCTCTCGGAAGTGGCGCAGAACGTGGCCTGGGGGCATTACGGCAAGCTCGATGTCGCGCTAATCGAAATTGTCGCCATTCTCGAAGACGGGCGGCTAGTGCCCTCCACATCGATCGGCAACAACCCCGCCTGGCTGGAACTGGCCGACCGCGTGATCCTCGAAGTCAACGCCGGCCTGAACGCCAAACTCGAAGGGATGCACGACATCTACAGCGTCGCCCTGCCGCCGCACCGCCAGCCCATTCCGCTGACCAAGGCAGATGACCGCATCGGCACGCCTTACCTGACGGTCGACCCCGCCAAGGTCGTCGCCGTTGTCGAAACCGACTGCCCCGACCGCGACACCCAGTTTTCCGCACCGGACGAAAACTCGCGCCTCATCGCGGGACACATCCTCGAATTTCTCCAGCACGAAGTCAGCAAAGGCCGCATTCCGGCCAACCTGCTGCCGCTCCAGTCGGGCGTGGGCAACGTCGCCAACGCGGTCATGGCGGGCCTGAACGACGGCCCTTACGAAAACCTCGCCGCCTACACCGAAGTTTTGCAGGACGGCATGCTCGACATGATTCGTTCCGGCAAGCTCGTCTGCGCCTCGGCCACGGCCATATCGCTCTCCAAGGAAGCCTTGGCCGATTTCAACGCCAATATCGACATTTACCGCAAGCGCATCATCCTGCGCCCGCAGGAGATCAGCAACCACCCCGAAATCGCCCGCCGCCTTGGTGTTATCTCGATGAACGGGATGCTCGAAGCCGACATCTACGGCAACGTCAACTCCACCCATGTCCTCGGCTCAAGGATGATGAACGGGCTGGGCGGTTCCGGCGATTTCGCACGCAACGCCTATCTCTCGATTTTCATGACCCCGTCGCTTGCCAAAAACGGGGCGCTGTCCTGCATCGTGCCGATGGTCTCGCACGTCGACCACACCGAGCACGACGTGCAGGTGCTCGTCACCGAACACGGGCTGGCCGACCTGCGGGGGCTTGCGCCGCGCCAACGCGCCAAGCGGGTCATCGAAAATTGTGCCGACCCCAAGTTCCGCCCCGCGCTGCGGGACTACCTCGCCCGCGCCGAAAAATCCGCAAACGGCCTCCAGACCCCGCACTTGCTGGGCGAGGCGTTCGACTGGCATCTGCGCGCCCTCAAAGGCGAATCAATGTGAACAGAGGGCGCTGCCCGTTCCCGCGCAGCGCCCTCTTCCGCACAGGAGAAGGGCTACGGCTCCTTTCCCGCCATTGACTTCACCCCATCTGCCGCTATAATTCGCCCTCTTCCGGCCAGTTAGCTCAGTTGGTAGAGCAGCGGACTGAAAATCCGCGTGTCCTTGGTTCGATTCCGAGACTGGCCACCAAAAAATCAAAGGGTTGCAAGCGTTCCGCCTTGCAACCCTTTTCGTTTTGTGTAATTCCTGTGTAATCGTGCTTAGGAATTCGCCTCTCAGGATGCGAGCTGGAGGCGCTTTTGCAGCTTGTCCATTGCTTCCTCGATGTGTGCCCCGTTCTGATGAACGTACCGCTGGAGCATTGATAGCGACTTATGCCCGCTGACCCGCATTGCGGTAGGCAAGTCAACGCCAGCCTGAACCAAGTGCGTAATGGCTGTGTGCCGTAAAGTATGTCGTACCACCTGATTTGGGTCTAAACCTGCCGCTTCGACAACACGTCTGAAAGGCTTACGAATGTCCATTGTGTGTCCCAATGCTGCACCCGGCGAAGGAAAGAGCCACGGGCTGCCTGGGGGCAATGCGGCAATGTACCCGGCAAGGAAATCGGCAAGGTGCTTTGTGATGGGCTGCTCGCGCGCCCCGGCTTTCGCTCTTGGGATATAGATAACGCAACGCTGCAAGTCTACATATTCACGCCGGATGGAGAGAATTTCCATTTTCCGCATGGACGTTTCCGCGCCAATGATGATGAACGGATAAATGATTGGATTGGCATCCGCCTTGGCGCATTCCACCAAGCGGGCAACCTGTTCCACCGTCAGGTAGACGATACGCCCTTGCCCTTCCTGGAAACGGGTGAGCTTGGCCGGACGGCGATCAATCCATCCCCATTCGACAGCCATGTTAAACAGGTGCGACAGCACGGCCAATTCACGGTTGACCGTACCCGACTTAGCTGCTGTGACTTTCTCCGGTGCGCGCTCTACGGTCTTTCCCCTGGGGCGGACAATGATAGGCTCCTGCTGGCGCAGACGCTTATAGCGTTCCACCTCGAAGGCGCTGATCTTTGATAGGGGCGTGTCGCCGAAGAATGGGACAAGGTGAAGGTTCAGCCGCATGGCCTTCATCTTCAAATCCTTGCCGCCTGACTCTTCAAGCCTCTTGAGGTACTTGTCGGCGGCCTCCCTGAACGACAGCGCGACTTTCCGGCCTTTCGGCAAGGCCAGCCGGTCATGCCTGGCATCGCTGCGGAGCTTGGCGATGAAATCCTCCGCCTGCGTGCGCGTCGTCCCTTCCGATTCGCGCCCGATGACGCGGTGGATGCGCTCTTTGTCGACCATGATGTTGACCGTGAACACGCCGTCCCCATCGGCTTGCCGCTCAAACGTGATGCCGTGCTCGCTGAGCTTTTCGCGCAGCGCGAGCTTCCGCATTT
>JAITVD010000090.1 GCA_031285965.1 Azoarcus sp. | reverse complement strand
GAAATACATGGAACATCCCTTTTCCGTCAGCAAAGGCATCACGATCATGCCGCCCGTGATCGGGCGCATCACCGCCGGGCATACCGTCGTCAGGGGCGACAAGGCATTTCCCGTGCGCGCCGGATTGGGCACCAGTCGCGTCGATCCATTTCTTGGCTGATAGGTAGAAGCTGTTGCGTCCGGCCTCATTTCTAATTCCCTCGAATTCGGGGGAATTGAAGCGAGGGTTGTTGATCTGCTCCCACACGCCTAGGAACAACACCGTATACGGGAGTGCGCGAGGGCGTGACGGGGAGTTTGCAAATCCGCTACGAGTTCTAGCGATTTTCCAGCAGCCACCATGCGCGGCGCGGCGTCAATAATGACGATTCGCGCCGCGCTTCATTTTGACGCCCGACGCATGGCCGATGCGGGCATGTGGAAGGCAGGCAGGTGAATGACGAACACGGGCAAGCGTCGATGCAGTCAGCAAATGGCATACTTGAATTCGCCGTTTTTGCCAACACCGATTTTGATGCGTTTAACGCTTGCGCCTTCGGCCATGCGAGCTAGCACGACACCGGCAATTTCGGGAAGCAGCGTGCCGTTGAGGATGTGATCTACATTGCGCGCGCCGGAGTCGACTTCGGTACAGCGAGCCAGCACCGCTTCGACCAACTTATTGTCCCAAATAAATTCAGCTTTGTGATTGGCGGCAACGCGATCACGGATGCGGGTGAGCTTGAGTTGAATGATCTTGATCAATACGTCGTCGCTGATCGGGTAATAGGGAACGACTTTCATGCGCCCAAGGAAAGCCGGTTTGAAACTCTTGAACAGCACCGGACGCAGCGCGTCGCCCAGCGCGTCGGCGGCAGGCAGTTGATCAGCCGGTTTGTTGAGACAGGATTGCATGATCTGGGGCGAGCCAACGTTGCTGGTCAGGATGATCAGTGTGTTGCGGAAGTCGATTTCACGGCCTTCGGCATCGTCCAGAACGCCCCTGTCGAATATCTGGAAGAACAGTTCAAGAACATCTGGGTGGGCTTTTTCCACTTCGTCGAGCAACACGACGCTGTAGGGGTTACGCCGCACGGCTTCGGTCAGCACGCCACCTTCGCCGTAGCCGACATAGCCCGGCGGTGATCCTTTGAGCCCGGAAACGCTGTGGGCTTCCTGATATTCGCTCATGTTGATGGTGATGAGCTTGCGTTCACCGCCGTAGAGGATGTCGGCCAGTGCCAGCGCCGTTTCGGTTTTGCCGACACCGGAGGGCCCGACAAATAGGAATACGCCTTTTGGCTTGTTGGGGTCTTCCAGATTGGCACGGGCGGTTCGGACGCGCTGGGCGATGGCTTCCAGCGCGTGATCCTGACCGATGATCCGTTCTTCCAGCAGAGGACGCAGGTTGAGAACGGTCTTGATTTCGTCCTTGACCATTTTGCCAAGCGGAATGCCCGTCCATGCAGCGACAATTTCGGCGACCACATGGCCGTCGACTTGCAGCGGAACCATAGGGCTTTCACCTTGCAGTTCCCGCAGACGGGTCAGGCATTGGTCGATTTCGACGGGTTCGGCTTGACTTTTGGAAGAAGCCGCCGCTTTGCGAGCGGACTTCGTTTTGCTCTGAGGACGTAGCGCAGCAGGTTCTTTTTCCATTTTGCCGCGCAGTTCGAGGATGCGAGCCACCAGCGTTTTTTCTTCGGTGAAGCGGCTGGTAAATAGAGCCAGATCGCTCTCAATGGCAGTAATCTGCGCTTTTAGCTCGCCGATCCGCGTGTCGTGCCACGCGCCGCTGGCGGCTTCCCGTTGCAGCGCGGCCAGTTCCGCCTGCTCGCGGAGCAGGCGTTTTTCTGCTTCGTCGATTAAGGCTGGCGTGGCGCTTTGACCGAGCGCGACCTTGGCGCAGCCGGTATCGAGCACGCTGATCGCCTTGTCAGGAAGTTGCCGACCGCTGATGTAGCGATGCGAGAGGCGCACCGCCTCTGTTACCGCTTCATCCATGACGCGGATGCCAAAGTGTTCTTCCATCAGCGGGACAATGCCGCGCAGCATGGCGGCGGCTAAAGGCTCGCTGGGTTCTTCGACTTTGACGACCTGGAAACGGCGCGCTAGGGCTGCGTCTTTTTCAAAGTATTTCTTGTATTCGGCCCAGGTCGTCGCCGCGACCGTGCGCAGTTCGCCGCGTGCCAGCGCCGGTTTGAGCAGGTTGGCAGCATCGCTCTGACCGGACTGGCCGCCAGCACCAATCATGGCGTGCGCTTCGTCGATGAACAGGATGATCGGTTTGGGACTCTTCTTGACTTCGTCAATGACGTTCTTCAGGCGGTTTTCAAATTCACCCTTGACGCTGGCTCCAGCTTGCAGCAACCCCATGTCGAGCACATGCAGTTCGACGCCGCTCAATGGCGGCGGCACGTCGTCGTCGGCAATGCGCAGGGCCAGTCCCTCAACGACGGCAGTCTTGCCGACACCGGCCTCACCAGTCAGGATCGGGTTGTTCTGACGTCGGCGCATCAGGATATCGATCATCAAGCGGATTTCGCTATCGCGCCCGATGACCGGGTCGACTTTGCCGTCGCGGGCACGCTGCGTCAGGTTAGTGGTGAACTGGTCGAGTGCGGGCGTTTTGCCGACCTGCGGCATCACCGCCTGGAGCGGGTCGCTCTCCTCCTCCGCGCCACCTTGGGCACTGCCCATGCCAGCGACTTCGGCTGCTTCAGCCGAGCCTTCTGTCATCTTGTCGAAATTGTGCTTGAGTTCTTCGAGCTTGACCTTGCCCAGCAGACGAGAACCTCGGAAAGCGAGTTGCGATAGTTCCGGTTCGGTCAGCAGAGCCAGCAGTAAATGGCCGGATCGAATGCGCGGCAGGCGAGCATCAAGCGAGGCAATCAACCATGCTTGCTCAAACAGTTTGGGAATGTGCCGGGAAAAGACCGGCGTTCGCGTATTGCCGTTTCGGAAGCGGTCGATTTCAAGATTCAGCTCGCGCTCGACACCAGTCGGGCTGATACTGTTGCGGCACAGGATAGTCATCAGGTCGCTGTCTGGCTGATCCATCAGAGCCAACAATAGATGTTCCAGGTCAACCTCGTAATTGCCGCGTCCCATACATAGACTGGCGGCTCGCTCGGCGGCTTGGCGGCAGGTGGCGTTCAACTTGCTGATTAAGGTCTTGAGGGATGTGCTCATCGTCATTTCTTTATTGGATGGGATGGGTGAGATAGCGGGTATCACTGCGGTCGCGGGTTTCAGGGCGGGTCAGGATGAAGCTATCGTAACCGAGGCGACCGCTGTTCTGCCCTCCGATAGACAACGGGCAAACACCGGCGGCGCACAGAATAGGGCGAATTTCATATTCAAACTGGCCGCCGGTGGTGAGAGTCAGTATCTTTTCCAGCGCCACCGCGATGTCGCCCTTGGGCAGGAAAGCCATGTAACGCGGATGGCTCAGTGGACCAATATGGATACGAATGCGCAGATTGCGCTGCCAGACCCGCTCGCCGACCAGCATGTTACCGCCAAGCGTGGCATTGATGACGCCTAGGGCTGACCGCTGCTCGTGAGGGACGGCATACCAGTAGCCGACAAATTGCTCGATCTGAACCACTTCCTTGAAATAGCCGCTCAACGCGCGTTCCAGTGTTTCCGCCGAAACAGGGCGCTGGCGCAGCAAGCCGATGAAATAGGCGATCGATTCATCCTGCACACGCCCCGGTGTCTGGTTCATTCGTTCGCGCAGCGCGGCAAAGCCAAGTCCGCCCAACGAAAGAATCAACGGCAGGAAGCGGTTGCGTCGATCAGCTTCGTACAGAATGGCCAGCCGATATTTTTTCCAAGCACGATAGAAGTGGCTGACAGCGCGATTGTTGAAGAGATCGAGAAAAGCACGCCTTGATTTGTCGCGTTTGAAACGCTCGTAATGAATGACCTGCTCAGTATAGTGAATCGGCAAAGTGCCATTGACACCAAGCATACCGATGAAGCTGGGCGTAATCTCGATCTGCTCCAGTTCACCAGTTTCCCGGCCATCGGTATCGCGCCGATAACGCGGCACCAAAGCGTCGACTTGGCTGGGTGCAAAACAGAGGCGCAAGGAATTGCCGAAGCGAATGCGCTGACCAACACTGTCGCTTCCTTGTGCGCGAAAGAATGCTTCATAAAGGCGAACCAGTTGAAAGAATTCGTAACGCTCCGGTTCCTGCAAGCTGTGTTCGACTACCCCAGGATCGATTCGCCGTTGCGGGCTGCGCATCGGATCAGTTCCTCCCCGGTTCGGTTCGAGATGATGACCAATTGGCTGAAGCTGTTCAGACTGACATAAAGACCGAGAAAGCGGTCGATACAGCGGGCGAAAATATCAAGGCCGCTGCCGACGAAGTTGGATTCGTCGATGGTCAGCCGGACTTCCTGTCCACGGATGAAACAGGCAAATGGCTTGCCGGACATCCAGACAGTGCGGTCGCGCTGCTCAATGGCACGCAATCCGTCGATCTGCCGACGCGATACCGCCGTCTGCGGCAAGTCGTAGAGCGATAGCATTTCCTGAAAAGCGGCAAGACCGTTACCGCTCAACGACAAATAATTCAGCGACAAGTGCGAAATGATCCGCCACTGCGCATCGCGCCGATGATCGAATCGGTAGGGCGGTGTCGGTTTGCGCAGCAACTTGATGGTGCGCACGCTGGAACCGCCTTCGAGAAACAGATCGCCCGATGGCATGCCAACCGACATCAGGGTTGGCAGGTCACGGTTGGTACAGGTCAGATGCAGGCTAAGCACATCCGTTTTCGGCTGCACCGGATCGAAGTCAGCATCAACAATCGACAGCGAGGTCTCATAGCCCGGACTGGATTCAGCAAGCAGCGGATCACGCTGGGCGTACCAGTAATAGCCGCTGTCTTTCGGCGTCTCGCCGTGGTACAGCGAGAAAAAGGGACGGAACTCGACAATTTCTTCGCCCTGCGGTGTCTGGCGAACCCGTCGCACCGAATCAATCGAGCAAATATCGTAGGCATACGCCCGCCGTCCATCGGCAATAACGGGATAATCCGACTGTTTGTGACTAACGAGAATCGGGTCGCCGCGCTGGGTGAACAGATTGACCACCGGTACGCAGCCCAAGCATAAGTTCTTGATCGTGAGCGTCTGTAGCAGACGGGACGCATCGCTGTCCGCCCGCAGGTTGCCCAAGGCAATATACAGCGTGATCTTACCCTCGGCGAGCAAAGCGGATGGCAGCAAGCTCAGGTCGAGATCGAAGAAATTAAATTTTTCTGGAAAACTGAAATACTCGGTCAGGTAGCGATAAGCACCGTGGGCGTTTGCCGGCATGTCGATCAGGGTTTCGTCCTGACCGAAGCCAACTTCGCCGATCATGCCATTTTCCACGCTACGCCAATG
>JAITVD010000069.1 GCA_031285965.1 Azoarcus sp. | reverse complement strand
CATCCGACGCTTTCGGCGTCGGCCATCCCGCCAGTTGCGCCGTGACATCCAGACGATCCGTGCTCAGCTTCCCGTTCCTGATCCGCCCTCCCGGATAGCCGCCCTTGCCGTCCGTGGCGCTCGGCGTCGGCCATCCCGCCAGTTGCGCCGAATGGTTCAGCGTCATGTTGGGCGTGGGCGCGAAGCCCAAGGACGGATGCCTGTTTGAGTCGCCCGCCGTCGGCGTCGGCCACGAAGAACAGCCTGTGCCGCCCGTGCGGCGCGCCTGCGCCCGCAGCAGGCAGAACCGCCGCCCCGACGGCGTAGCCGAGGCTTTCCAAATCAGCCGATACAATGTCGAGCCATCCGTGGCGAACCGCGCCATCAACCTGCTCTCCAAAAATGACTGGAGGGCGGCGGACTTCGAGGAGCCGATGCCACGCGGGCCAGAGGTGGCGGGCGTCATCTGCGCCTTTCGCTTTCCCTGCGACGCTGAAGGGCTGGCAGGGGCAGGAGCCTGTCCAGGCGGCTCGCCCGTCCGGCCATCCCGCGAGCCGGAGCGCATAAGGCCATCCGCCGATCCCGGCGAAGAAGTGGCACTGGGCGTATCCGCGCACCCTCGCCGCTGTCTGCCGCCGTTTGCGCGGTGTCGTTATCGAACACAGCGACGCCCTGCGCGTGATTCGTGTCCAAGACAGCCCCGGCACGCTCTTCTTCGTCGATCCGCCGTATGTGGCTAGCACCCGCGACAAAGGCAGCAAATACCGGCACGAGATGACCGACGAACAGCATGTTGAGCTGCTCACGCTGCTGCGCGGCATCAAGGGCATGGCGATGGTGGCAGGCTATCCGAGCGCACTTTACGACGGCCTCCTGCACGGCTGGCAGCGCATCGAGCGGAGCCACTACGCGGCTGGGCTCGGCCCGCTGGCAAGGACGGAGGTGCTGTGGATTTCGCCGCCGAAAACGTGACACCAGCCCCCCAAAAAAAAGACAAAAAAACCGCCCCCAAAAGGCGGTTTTTCCCTGTCCAGAAATCAAACGCGCTTCCATCGGCAGCAATTCCCTTTCACGCCATGGAAATGGATTTGCGCAGATTTATCAAGCAAAACTGCGCGAGTTATCACGCGACGCTTCATGAACGAAGGATTACCGCATGGAAAACACTCGCTTTGCAACGATAAAAGATGTAAGAGCCGCCATTTCTTCGCTAGGACTTGAGATGACGAAGGATGCGCTGGGTGCGGTCTCGCGCATATGCCGTCCGCTTTTCCTGAAAACCTTGGAAAAATGCTCTGCCCCAAACGGCGCGGACGAAGCAAGCCTGAACTTCCTTGGCGCACTGACCCGATGCCTGTCGCCAAATACCGTCAGGCAGATTGAGGCGATTCATCCAAATGCGACCATCGACTTGGTTGCCAAGGCGGCCGCAGCGGCTCCCAACAGGCTCCTTACGGCGCTCAACGCAGCCAGCAACGTGAACCATGCGCGGCACGATGACGCAAAATCATATCTCGCATCGCTCTTCCCTGCGAAGCACTTCCCCAAAGAGCCTTCCAAAAACACAGACACGCTACCAGCGGAGGGAAATGCGGCAGAAAAAAGCTGCCGCAAGGGCAGGTTTCGCCAGTCAGTCCACGTCTATGGAGCCAGCTACGCCCTATGCTTCAACGCGGATCATAAGGAAGGCGAGCAAGGCGTGATGGTAGACGCTGCGGTTCAGTCAGGTGCAAAGTCCTACGACTGGGCGAATGCAACGCACATCTGGCTAAACATCAACGAAGCGGGAGCCATCTTGGCCGTCCTCCGCCGGTGGCGGCGCAGCATCGAATTAACCAATCACGGAGCTCAAAACGATAAATCCTTCCTGATCGAATTGCAGGGAAACCACTTCTTTGCCAAGGTTACGGCAAAAAAAACGCCCAGCCACCCGGCTCGCGCCGTGAAGATACTGCCAACAGACGCTTCCGCAGTTGCCATCCTGTTCCTTATGCAGATCAGCAGAAACTACCCGACGATCCCTCTGGCTCAGATACTCGACACCGTGCGGGCGACGCACTCCATCTCCGATGCAAAAGCTGCCTGAAGCGGAGGCACGGGCAGCCCCTCTGTCCTCCCCCGACCTGCTGCTTGGACGCCTCAGCCGGATGGGTATCACGGCTTGGCATGAGCCGCTGCTGTGCTTGCCGAAGTCATACTTGGACTTTTCCCAAGCATGTACGCTCCGCAAAGCCACAGACCGTATCAATGATGTCCCTGCCTCCCCGCAGTTCATGGATCTGTCGGTCTCAGAGAAAGCTGTGATGGTGTCTCAGCCAAAAAAACGCCTTGTTCTATGGGTCGCAGAAGGGACGCTCAGAGCCAAGCTCGTTATTTTTTCCATGTCCGGCACAGATGCCCAAAAGTGGAAGCGGCTATCAGAGGGCCGTCATACTCTGACGGAAAGGCCGCTTTAGCGCCAGCAGCAAAGAAATAGCCCGCATCGACGAAAATAGCATAGCGATCCATAAGCCGCATCCTTTTTCAGAATCAAAAAAATAAAAGCCCCTTTCGGGGCTTCGTGTAGGCGGCTGCGCCAAATATTGTAGTGGCGACAAGCCGCAATGCTTGGATGGTAGCGGTGGCTGCCGACATCGGTAACGGCAAACTGTGGAGTGCGCCACGATGGAGAAGCCGCTTTTCGTGCCGAAGGCTGCCCGCCTCGCCGTTGCGGCGGTTCGGGCAGCCTCGCGGGTTTGGGGTCGAATCGCGCTCAAACGTTGAACTGCGTGATGATGTCTCGGATATTTTTGGTCAGTTCGGCCAATTGCTTGCTCGCGGAAGCCGTTTCTTCGGCGGCGGCGTTGTTCTCGTCCGACATCTGCGCGATGCTCTCCACGTGCCGCGCAATATCCGAGCTGGCCTGGCTTTGCTCCTTGAGGGCATCCGAAATTTCCGTGACCGCTGTGGAGACCTGGTTCGCTTCATCGCAAATCGCCATCATCCGGTTGCCCGCTTCGTTCGAGAGCGCCTGCCCGGACTCGACCTGCTGCACCACCTGCTCCATTTCCTTCACCGCTTCTTTTGCGGACACCTGAATCTTGCCGACCATGTTACTGATGTCGCCCGTCGACTGGGCGGTGCGCTCGGCCAGCTTACGCACTTCGTCGGCCACCACCGCGAAGCCCCGTCCCTGTTCGCCCGCGCGCGCCGACTCGATGGCCGCGTTCAGGGCAAGGAGGTTCGTCTGGTCGGCGACTTCCTTGATGACCTGGACGACGGAAGAAATCTGCTGCGACTCTTCGCCTAGCGCCTGAATGGCGCGGGAAGCGCCCGCCACGGTTTCGGCCACCTTGCCCATTTCGTCGCTCGTGCGCTTGATGATTTCGCCGCCTTCCTGCGAAGTCTGGTTTGTGTGGCGCGCAATGCTTTGCGCTTCGTTCGCGCGGTTGGAAACCGTGCTGATGGAAACGGTCATCTCTTCCACCGAGGCGGCCATTGCGGACGTAGACGAGGACTGGTTGGACGAGCTTGCCGCGACCTGTTGCGAAGAAACGCTAAGCCCTTCCACCGCCGTGTCTGCCTGTGCCACGCCGTCCAGAATCTCTTTGAATGAAGCCCGCAGTTTTTCCATCATCTGGTTGAAGGAAGCCACGATATGGCCCATTTCGTCTTGCTTCTGATAATCCACGCGCAGGCAGAGATCATGCTCGCGCTCGACTTGCGTAACCGTTTCGAGTATCCGGTCGAGCGGGACAAATATGGACTTCATTGTGATAAGCCCCAGCACGACCATGACGATGAAGGAGATGACCGTCACAATGACCTGTAGGACGATGCCGAGCTTTCCGGCTGCGATGCTGTCAGCCATCTGATTGTTGGCAATCTTCACGTTTTCGTCGACGAGCCATGTTACGGCTGACTGCATTGCTACGCTTTTGGCTCGCATCCTGACGTTGGCTTCCCAAATGTGCTGATAGAGCGCCTCAAATTTTTCCGGGGAAGGGCTGCGTGTCGCCTCCTCTAGAAGCCGCGTTTGTTCGGTGGCGAGTTCGGCATACCAGTCTTTCCATGCTTCCTTGGCGGTATCCCAGTGCTTGATGACTTCCTGCCCTACGCGGTCGGTTTTGTCATACTCGCTGTATGCCGACAGCGCGTCGGCATCCGCCGCTTTCTTCAAGGGCAGAACGCGCGCCAGCTCGCTGGCTTGTTCCTCATAGGTCAGCCCCTTTTTGCTGCGGATTTCGTAAGAGTAGCGGTTGATCTGGGCTATCCTCAAGCCCAAGAGTTCCAGAGCGATGACTTTCGGGAATCGGTTATTCCCGACCTCTTCCATCTGCGTAATGTCGTCATCGATATTCCAGATGCCGATGGCGCCAACCACCAGCAGGGAAACCAAAGACAGAATCATTAAGGCGTAGAATTTTGGCTTGATGTTCATAGATAGTCTCCTGTTTGGAATACCGCCAAGGAATAAAGCCTAAAGATGCTCGTTCCTTGCGAGAGCGCGGTAGGCAAAATTCCCTGCATCCAGCGTGAATTTTGCCTACCGCTAAAATGTTGCTTGCCGCTCAACCCCAGTCTGCTACTCAAAACAGCCATTTGAACTGCGCGCTGGCGGTCGCGCCGTCACGCCGCCCCGAATAGCCCGTGACATTCAGGTCGATGTGCAGGGGCTTGGTCTTGGAAGGATTGATGGCGAGGTTGATTTCCGCGAGGGCGGTGTTGCCGCGCAGCATGGGCGTTTCGAGAGCCAGCCCGTTGGTCGTGGCGAAGCCCTTGCCGTCGAACTCGCGTTCAGCGCCCAGCCCGCCGCTCAGGACGGTGGTCTCGTTCAGGCGGCGGTTCAGCCTCGCGCCCACGCGCAGGCGGCGGGAATCCGCGTCATCGAACTCCACCGTTTCGCCGGTGCTGAGGATCACGCTCTTGCCTGCCTGGCGCATCCAGAAGAACTTGCCGTACACATCGAGGCTGTTCGTTTCGTTCAGTTGCCAGATGCGCCCCAGCCCCGCGTGCATTCCGTAGTAGCCGGTGGAGTAGTCGAAGCCCGCGCGGCGACCCGAAATGTCGCGGATGTCGCTGTTGAGGTAGTCGTTATGCAACTGCCCCGCCTGCACGCTGCCTTCGATGTATAGCCCTTTTAGGCGGCGCTCGAAATCAAGCCGTCCCATCATGCCGCCGCCCAGATGCCACAGGTCGCCGTTGCCGCGCACGGAGGGCGAGGCGGCGAACGAGTTGTACGTGTTGTAGTCACCCGTGCCGTATTCCATGAACAGGCTCATGGTCAAAAAGCCCGGCCCCACGTTTTCCCCGCCGGAAACGCCGGCGAGCAGCGAGAGGCTGGTGAGGTCGAAGTGCGAGCCGGTTTCATAGCGCGACCAGCCGCCCTCAATATTGCCGAACACGCCTAGCCCTTGTCTTGCCGCCCACGTTGCCGCCGCCATGCCCGTACCCGCGATTTGGTCGCCGCTCTGATTCACCAGCGCCAGCCCCGCGAGGTTGCCGTTGGGGAACGCCTTGGCCTGCTCGTTTACGCCGATGCGCATGAGTTTGGCGATGAATTCATTCGGGCGCGTTTCAAGCTCGAAATCGTAGTGCAGCGTCACGCCGTACATCCCGCGCCCGTAGGCGTTGCGGTTGGCAGCGTCTCCCGTCACGGAATTGGCGGCGATCAGAATCACCTCATCGCCCAGCGTCAGCGGCGAAGTGTTGCCCGCGATGCCCAAGTTCACCTTCGCGCCCGTGATGTCCGCGTCGCCCGTCATGAGCAGCATCTGGCCTTGCCGATTGCCCATCGTCGTGGGAATCCAGAAGTTCATGGCCTGATCGCCCGCGCTGAAATTCATGTCGCCATTCCAGTTCGCCGGGGCGAGCACGTCCAGCCGCTTGATGTAGCGCGTGTCCGTGTTGCTGCTGTTGTCGAAGGTTGTGCCGCCGCTCATCACCAGCACGCTGGAAGCGCGGCTCAGGCCCGACACGGCGAGCGTGCCGCCGCGCAGTTCCGTCGCCCCGCTATAGGTATTGCCGCTGCCGGAAAGAGTGAGCGTGCCTGTGCCTTCCTTGATGAGCGCGCCGCCCCCGGTGATGTTGCCGGAAACCGTTTGGTTGGCGGTCTGGCGGAAAGTCATGCTGGTATTGGCAGCCGTGGTGATGCCGCCCAGGTAATTGCCGCCCGCGCCCAGCGTTCCGCTCACGGTCAGGTTGCCGCCCTCGACCACGGTGTCGCCTTGGTAGGTGCTCGCGCCGGAAAGCGTGAGGCTGCCCGCGCTGCCCTTGATAATCCCGCCCGTTCCGCTCACGTCGCCTGCCAGCGTGAAATTCCCGTCAGCGCGAAAGGTGGCGACCGCGTTGGGATTGACGCCGCCGTTGCCCACAACGATGTTGTCCGCCTCCAGCGTGGAAATGCCGCGCAATTCCAGCGTGGCGCTGTCCATGAAGGTGATGGCCTCGCCCGCGCCCACGTCAAGCTGCCGCCCGTCATTGATGGAGACCGTGCCGCCGTAAATATCCACGCCGTCGGTGAACATGTTGCCGCCAGTGTTTTCAAAGACGAGCGTGGAATTGCCGTATTTTTGCAGCTTCCCGGTGGGGTTCTGCACGGTGGTGCCAATGCGTGAGGCGCTGTCCGTGGCAATGCCGCCCGCGCCGCTGAAAGTGTATTGCCCGTCTGCGGACGTTGCGCCGCTCGCGTTCTGGCCAATCACCAAGCCGCTGACGACGATGTGGGCATCAGCAGGGTTCGGCGAGGCAATGCGGGCGAGGTCAATGTTGTATGTGTTCGCGCCGGACACATACACCTTGTCGCCCGGCATGAAGGTGTGTTCATGGACACCGTTTTCCGCTTCTAGGGAATTGAACAGTTCAATGTTGCCGCTGCGCCAAGTGGCAGTTGTCGGCACGGCGTTGCTGCCGCCCGTCCAGTCCATGTCCAGCGAGTTCATGCCGTGCGTGAGCCAGATGCCGTCGTCCATCAGGGCGGTCGCGCTACTGTCGATGGCACTGTCTGTGCCGAAGCTCAAGCTCAGGTCGCCGCGCGGGGTGAGGTCGCTTGGAAGCAGTTCAAAGCCGCGCAGGTAGATTTTGAATGAATTGTTCAGGGCTGCCCTGTCCGCAATGCCGGAATAGCCGTTATTCGACAGGGCAAGCAGGTAGTCGCCTTGATGGAAGGTCGCCCCGGTGTCGGTGCTCAGGTAAATCGCGTTATTGCCGCTAATGCTAACTGGGGCTGCGCTGTTCATATCCAGCAGGCTGTTGTTGCTGCTCTTAGCGCCGTCCAATGTACCCAAGGGCGCTTGTGTTTGGGTATCGCTGGGATTGAGCAAGGTCGCCAGCGCAAAGTTGCTGAGCGTAATGTTGGGGGAATTCAGCGTCAGCGTGCCGTGCGTTCCCGCGCCGCTCATGGCCAGCAGGCTCGCGCCATTGCTCACGCTGAGGGAAGAGCTTCCGGTTATGATGCCGTCGCCCGCCACCACCGCGCCGCTGAAATCGGCAGCGCCGCCGCCAGTTGTGGTAAAGCTCGCGGTATTCAGCTCAACGCGGCCACCCATGGTTCTATCCAGATACAGCAAGGCGCGTTTTGCCGCGCTGCCACTGACAGAAACGTTGCCCATCGCCCATGTGTGAGTCGTGATGCCGTTACTAAAATACGTCGCGCCAATGGGCGCGTTGGCGTCGATACGCAGCGTGCCGGTTCCGCTGATGCCGCTGTTAAAAGCGATATTCCCTTCGCTGTGCACATTGAACGTGCCGTCGTTGTCAAGGTCGTTCGGGGTATTCCCGGCGATGGCCAGATTGTCGGCATAGAGGTGCATGGCCGTGCCAGTTGCCACGGAAAACGCGCTGCCGCCCGTCGCGCCCGCGAGAAACACTTCTGTGGCGCTGTTTTGGGGCGAGCGCAGTTCCACGGTGTTGTTCGTGCCCGCCGTCGCGTCCGTGCGGAAGGAAAGGCTCAGTCCGCCGGGGGTTCCGTCGGGCAGCGCGAGCGAGAATTTTTTGGCGTTTGCCCCAATGAAATTGACCACGCCCGCGTCGGTTCCGCTGATGCCGCCGTTGAGCGCCGGATTCACGTAATTGAGCGCACCAGCGTGGGTCATGACGAGCGTGCCGTTCTCAATCGTCGTGCCGCCGGTGAAGTGGTTGTCGCCGCCCACGGTGAGCGTGCCGCTGCCGCGCTGGACGAGGCTGCCCTGCCCGATAATCGTGTCGCTCATCAGCACCGTGTCGGACAGGTTGTAGATAAGGCTCGTGTTAGTGTTCGTATCAAAGCCGCCGCTGGCGGTAAAGCTGCCGCCCGTGCCGCCGTTGCCGATTTGCAGATGGCCTATATCGATGATCACCTGGTTGCTGATGGCGCTGCCGTCGCGGGTCAGCGTCAGCGTAGAGTTTGCCATGCCCGTTTTGTAGATTTCGCCCGTGCCGCTGATGAGGCCGTCGAAGGTGATGTCGCCGCTGTGGAGATCCAGCGTGATGCCGTAGCAGGCGGGGCAGCCGGTGGCGGTGGTGTCGAGCGCGCCGATGTTGGCGTTGCCGGTATGATTGAAATCAATGAATTCAAAATTGGCCACGGCGTTGATGGGCGTATTGCCGGAATATCTGGCCAGCCTGTTGTCGCTGAAAGCGTCGCCGCCGCCCGCGTTGACGTAGCCGCCGTAGACCTTGTCCAGCGTGGAACCCGGCGTCATAGCCCTTATCGTGACCTGGTTGCCGGTGGCAGTGCCGCGCTGGCTCCAGCCACCGTAAACGCTTCCAATGATGTTGCCGTCCACCAGATTAACAATGTTGCTGTCGACATTGCCGCTGCCACCGGAGCGTCCGCCGTAAATCGTCGCAGCCACGTTGCCGCCTGTGATATTGATTTCGTTTACTGTGACGTTGCCATGTCCCGTTCCGCCGAATTCCCCGCCATACAGGGCATTGACCGTCCAGTCTCCGCCTGTGACTCGGATGCTGTTGCTTGTCACGTCAGAAGTGTTGATGGCGCGCCCGCCGTAGATATTGATGCTTTTTTTGTTGAGGCTGCCGCCATTGAGGTTGACGGCGTTTCCCGCAACCGTCGGGGTGGCGCCGTCGCCGCTGAAGACGTAGCCGCCCGCGATGATCTCAATGCTGCCGTTCAGGACGCCGCCGTTGATATTCACGGAGTTGCCATCGGAACCGGCACCGCCGATTGTGTTGGCGCTGTTGGCGTAAACGCCGTAAATGTTGTCGCGGACATTGGCGGTTCCGCTAATGACCACTTGGTTTCCCTGTGCGGTGCTGTCGAGATCGCCGCCCTGTATCCAGCCGCCGAACACCCTGCCGTCTACCCGCCCGCCTGACACAGTGACCGTGTTGCTGAGCGTGTCCCCGGCAAAGCTCCAGCCGCCCGTCACGTTGCCGCTGCTGGCCTGGCTCGACCCGATCCGCCCGCCGCTGACGATGACGGTGTTGTTATCGGTATTGCCGTTATCGTTCACCCCGCCATACACCGCCCCCGGCACCGTACCGGAGATCACGTTGACGGTATTGTTGGATGGCGAGAGCTTCGGGAAAACCGAGTTGGGCATCTCCGAAGTGCCCGGAAAAAGCGTGTTCGGGTTTCCGGTCAAGCCGCTGCCCGGAAAGCTGACGTTTTCGGCGAAGGCCGGGGGCATCAGTCCGCACATCGGCCATGCTAGCGCGATGAGCCAGAACCCCGGGCGGCGCGTGAAAGCCGGACGGCGCGAAGAAGAAACGGAACGGGAAGCGGTGGGAGACATGATCGAGCCTTTTTGAGGAGAATGTTTCAAAGCCGTGAAAATCGCGTTGGGTTTGTTGGGACAGAAGCCATGTTTTCAAGTTCAGGAAAATTTCGCTTCCTTTGCGTGCCTAAGCCGGGGACATGGGGAAAACGGGCAAGCGGAAAGAGATGGGCTGACGGCATTTGCACTGCGGTTTACCGATGGTTTTATCCAGCATATTACTGCGGTTTACCGATAGTTTTCGTGTGCGTGTCAGAAGCCTTTGCGTATAAATTAACGCTGATACGCTTTCGCCGTCTTTATGCGTAACAAATTTTTCGTATCGCCGCTGGCGCGGCTCGCGGCATGTTCCGGCAATGGCTGAAACCGCGCCCGCAACGAAGCATATTCAGCCAAAAAACCAGATTGGGTCGGCTTGCCGCCCGCGCCCCGCGTCCGCTCGCTTGTGGCATGAGGGGGCGCTGCCGAAATGCCCGT
The DNA here is from genome assembly GCA_031285965.1 of Azoarcus sp. Lineage (GTDB taxonomy): Bacteria > Pseudomonadota > Gammaproteobacteria > Burkholderiales > Rhodocyclaceae > WRNU01. The sequence goes on along the minus strand of JAITVD010000069.1, from coordinate 21,959 downwards.
GGAAAATCCATGCCACCGCCCCTGTGCTCAACTGAGCTACAATCAAGTCCCGATTTGACTGGAGGCTGAAACATGGCCGCAACTGCATTGGTTCGCGCACGGATTGATGAGGCGCTGAAAAACGACGCCGCCGCCGTGCTGAAGGACATGGGGCTGACCGTTTCCGACGTGGTGCGCATCGCGCTGACCAAAATCGCCAAGGAAAAGGCGCTGCCGTTCGAGATGCGCGTTCCCAACGCGCAGACGGCGGAAACGCTGGCAAAGAGCGAGCGGGGCGAGGACGTGCGCCACGCCAAGGATGCGGACGACCTGTTCAGCCAGCTTGGCATCTAATGCGACAGCCCGACTATTCCGGCCAGTTCAAGCGCGACGTGAAGCAAGCGCAGCGGCGCGGCAAGGACATGGATAGGCTCAAGACCTTGCTTACGTTGCTCATCGAAGGCCAGCCGCTGCCAGCGCCCTATCTCGACTACCCGCTGAAAGACGGATGGCGCAGTTTCCGCGATGCACACATCGAACCGGATTGGCTGCTGATTTACAAAATTGAAGGCGACGTGGTGCGTTTCGAGCGCACCGGGCGGCACGCCGACCTTTTCAACGAGTGAACCGCCGCTTTCCGGGGCAGCCCGCCGTGCACGCGCACTGAATTCAAAATTCATAAAAATGCTATTCAGTTACGCGGTTCGGAGGGCGCGTTCAGGCAAAAAGCGGGACGGAGCGCCCGCCGCCACGGGCAAAAAAGCGGCGGCGGCGGCGCGGGCTTCTTCTAGCGTTTTGAAGTCGGCAGGGGCGGCTTGAAAGCGTCCGTCGCCCACATCGACGACACTGCGGCGGGCTGCCTCGGAGGCGGCGCGCACAGTTTCATTCTGGAGACGGGCGACTGAAAAAACGCGGTCACGGGCTGCCTCGTCGCCTCGGGCGCGGGGGATTTTTGGGAGGCTTCGGGCGGCTTGGATTTTTGCGCGGGCGAGCCGTTGGCGGGGGGGGGCGCTTGCGGCGCGTCCGCTTCCCGATTTGCCGCGCCGCCTTCTACTCTGGAGCCGCCCAGGCCAATCAGGCACGGGATGTGGGCAAGCCACGACTTGAGAGCGCATTTAGAGCACTTCGTCTCCGGTTTCTTCTCTTTGGAAAGGGTTGGAACGGGCGTTTTTCCGGGGAAAGCGCGATTCATTTATGGTTCTCCGCATAGATACGTATTGGGAACTACGTGCTTATACGTATCGTACCTTTTGAGTTTCCATTTCAAGTGTGCGTTTTTTGGTACTTGCCTATAAAATTTATGCAAATATGGTACTTAAAGTAGCCAAAATTTTTACTAAAAAATAGAATGAGTTACGAGAAAAAAAATGCTTTTCGCATCACGTCTATGGCGCCATGCCGCAGCCCATCGGTTTCTACGTATTCCGGCCATTGCGAACGGAACTGGCGCAGCCATGTGAGTTGCCGTTTGGCAAGCTGGCGGGTGGCGGCGATGCCCGTTTCCAGCAAGGCGGCGGCGTCGATTTCGCCGTCCAGATGCCGCCATGCCTGACGGTAGCCGACGGCGCGCATCGCGGGCATGTCGGGCGTGAGGCGGTATTGCTCGCGCAGGGCGGCAAGCTCGTCGAGCAGCCCGTCCGCCAGCATTTTTTTGAAACGCGCCGCGATGCGCCCGTGCAGCGCCGCCCGATCCGAGGGAACCAGCGCCACCGTGACCGGGCGGCAGGGCAGCGGGCGCTTTGTGCGCTGGGCAAAAGCGTCCGCGAGCGGCTTGCCGGAGGCGAGGACGATTTCCAGCGCCCGCTGGATGCGCTGCGCGTCATTGGGGGCGAGCCGCGCGGCGGCGGCGGGGTCGCGGCGGGCGAGTTCGGCGTGCAGCGCGGGCCAGCCTTGCGCTTTGGCGCGGGTGTCGATGTCGGCGCGTAGCGCCTCGTCCGCTTGCGGCAAATCGGACAGCCCGTCGCGCAGCGCCTTGTAATAGAGCATGGTTCCGCCCACAAACAGGGGAACGCGCCCCCGAGCGGTGATGTCCGCCATCAGGCGGTGGGCGTCGTCGCAGAATTTCGCCGCCGAATAGCTCTTGTCGGGGTCGATGAGGTCAATCAGGTGATGCGGGCAGAGGGCAAGCTCGGCGGCGCTCGGCTTGGCCGTGCCGATGTCCATGCCGCGATAGACGAGCGCGGAATCGACGCTGATGATTTCCACGGGAAATTCCCGTGCCAGCGCCAGCGCGCATGCGGTTTTGCCGCTGGCGGTGGGGCCGGGCAGAAAGAGGGCGGGCGGGCGTTTCGGCATCGGGAAAAGGGCGGCGGGGAAAAGCGCCATCCTACCTTTGTTCGCCCGCGAAGGCTTTGGCGCTTGCTTGCCATCCCCACTCCGGGGTATAGAGGCAGATTCCATTTGCTTTGCCTGTCCATCATGACCCCAATGCCCAAGCCCCATTCCGATTTCCCCGCCGCTTTGAAGCCCGAATCCCTGCGGGCGACCTGCCGCCCCGAGCAGTTCGGGTTCGAGACGACGGAAACGCTGGAGGCGCATCCCGGCGACCTCGGGCAGGAGCGGGCGATGGAGGCGCTGCGCTTCGGGCTGGCCATCGGACACGCCGATTACAACGTTTTCGTGCTGGGCGAAGAGGGCTGCGGCAAGCACGCGACGACTTTGCGCTTGCTGCGCGACCACGCGGCGAGCCGCCCCGTGCCGCCGGATTTGTGCTATGTGCATAATTTCGATGAGCCGCTGCATCCTGAATTGCTCACGATGCCCGCCGGACGCGGCGCGGCGTTTCGGGCGGATATGCTGGCGTTTTCCCGCGAACTGAAACCGGCCATCGAGGCGGCGCTGAACAGCGAGCCGCACAGCGAGCGCATCGAGGCTTTGCAGGACGCGCACAAAGCGCGCGAGGAAGCGGCGCTGCGCGAGATGGGCGAGCGGTGCGGGGCGGACGGGCTGATGCTGATCCGCACGGCGGAGGGTTTCGTGTTCGTTCCCGCCAAAGCGGGCGAAGGCTCGCCCGAGCCGCTGGGGCCGGAAGCCTACGAGGCGCTCCCCGAGGAGGAGCGCGGGCGCGTGGAGGCGCTCATCGACGGCTGGAACGAGCGGCTCGCCGCGCTGTTTGAGGAATTTCCCGACTGGCGCTCCGCCTTGCGTGAATCGCTGCAAAAAGCCGCGCATGAGGCGCTCGTGCCCGCGCTGGCGCATCTGCTGCGCAAGTTGCGCGTCCGTTACGCGGAACATGCCGAAGTGCTGGCGTTTTTCAGCGCGGTGGAAAAGGACGCGCTGGACGTGGCGGTGTCCGGCATCCGGGCGGACAACGAAGAGGCCGTCGGCGAGAGCGAGGAAGGCATCCACACGGCGTTCCCGCGCTATCAGGTGAAGCTCCTGATTGACCATTCCCGCACGGCGGGCGCGCCCGTCGTCTTTGAGGACAACCCCGGCTACAGCAACCTGACGGGGCGCATCGAGCGGGCGGCGGGGCATCAGGGGGCGCAGGTCAGCCATTTCGGGCTGATTCGCTCCGGTGCGCTGCATCGCGCCAACGGCGGCTATCTTGTGGTCGATGCCGAGCGCCTGTTCGCGCAGCCCCACGCTTGGGAAGGGCTGAAGCGCACCTTGCTCAGCCGGGAAATCCGCATCGAGCCGCCCGACGGCTCGCAGGACTGGAGCGGGGCGCTGACCCTTGAGCCGCAGCCCGTGCCGTGTGCGCTCAAGGTGGTGATGATTGGCCACCGCGAAACGTATTACAGTTTGATGGAAAACGACCCGGCGTTTGCCGGACTGTTCCGCGTGGCAGCCGATTTCAGCGACGATTTGCCGCGAACGTCTGCGAACGAAGCGGCTTACGCAAGGCTGCTGGCGATGCTGGTGAAGGATGCGGGGCTGCTGCCGCTTCACCGCGCCGCCGTGGCGCGGATGGTGGAAGAAGGCTCGCGCATCGCTGAAGACGCCGGACGGCTCACCCTGCAAACCCGCAAGCTGTCCGGCATCATGCGCGAGGCCGATTACTGCGCCCGCGAACGCGCCCCAAGCGCCGCGTGCGTCGAGCGCGGCGACATCGAATCCGCGCTGGCCGCCCGCGCCCGCCGGATGGGGCTTTATCCCGAAAAAGTGCGCGAGTCCATGCTCGATGGCGAAACGCTCATTGCGACCAGCGGCGAACGCGCCGGGCAGGTGAACGCCTTGGTCGTCATCGAACTGGCGGGGGAACGCTTTGGGCATCCGGTGCGCGTCTCCGCCACGGTGCGGCTGGGCGACGGCGACGTGGTCGACATCGAGCGCGAATCCAACCTTGGCGGCGAGATTCACTCCAAGGGCGTGATGATTCTTTCCGCCTTTCTCGCGGCGCGTTATGCCCGCCACCAGCCGCTGTCGCTTTCCGCGAGCCTTGTGTTTGAACAGTCCTACGCGACGGTGGAGGGCGATTCCGCTTCGCTCGCTGAATTGTGCGCGTTGCTCTCCGCGCTGACCCGCTTGCCCATCGGGCAGCGCCTTGCCGTAACCGGGTCGGTCAACCAGTTTGGCGAAGTGCAGGTGATTGGCGGCGTGAATGAAAAAATCGAAGGCTTTTTCGACCTGTGTGCCGCGCGTGGGCTGGACGGACAGCATGGCGTGGTGATTCCCGCCGCGAGCATGCGCCACCTGATGCTGCGGGAAGATGTGGTGGAAGCCGCCCGCGCCGGGCGTTTCCACATCTTCCCGGTGCGCACCGTGGATGAGGCCATGTCCGTGCTCACGGGCGTCCCGGCGGGCGTGCCGGACGAGCGCGGCCTGATGGCGAAAGGCTCCGTCAACGACCGCGCCGCCCGCGCCCTCAACGAAATGGCGCTCGCCCGCCACGGCCACATGGATGCCCCCGGCGCGGCGCGTCGGGGGCGGTGAGGGGAGAACCCAGAATTCAAGAAACCGTGATGTCATGTGCATACTGCGTAACACATTGGGGCGGTTTTATGAACGAGGTTACTTTTACATTTCGAGTTGACGAAACCCTGAAAGAAGAATTTGCCGCAGCGGCAAAGAAACACGACCGCACGGGGGCGCAGTTATTGCGCTGCTTTATGCGAGAGTTTGTCCAAGGCTCGACGGCCTCGTCAGGGCATGACACATGGTTTTGCCGGCAAGTTCAGACAGGCGTTGGGTCTGCCAATGCTGGGCGTGTCTGACACCAACGTTACCGCTCACTTTGCTGCCCGCCGTGCGGCCACGCGGCGTAGGCTCGAAGAGTCCGCTCCGTAACGGCGCTACATGCGGCGAGGCAGTGGCCGCCAGCCAGCACCTAACTTGGGGAACCGCTTGCTTGAGGTAGGCAAGCAGGGGCGGTCGCTGCGAGTGGGCATCTTGTCGGCATCAGATCACGCCAATGACCAGCAACAAGGCTCGATCTACCGCTTTCATCCTTTCCTCATCGAGACGGCCAAACGGGTCGCTGATTTTTGCACGCGGCAGCGTCGCAAGTTTGTCCGCCATGATTTGCGAAAGCGTGCGTAACCCATTGGCGGGATTCGGTTCTACGGTCACGCGAAATGCGGCATTGCGTAGATCGCTTGTGACGGGGCACAGCACGATGCTCTCCAAATCCGCCAAAAGGTCTGATTGGATGACCAAGGCCGGGCGCGGCTTGCCATAGTCGCCTTGCAGAGAAACCGTCACCAAGTCGCCCCGCCGTATCGCTGTCACTTCCAGCCCTCGACGTGCGATGCAGCCTCCTCGGTGAAGCGCAAAACATCGGCTTCTGCCGGGTCGCCCTTCAGGCTTTGGCACTGCTCGCGTACTTGCGCCGTGAACTCTGGCGAGCGGGTGTCCGGTACCCAAAACTGCACGGGCCGCAGCCCCGCAGCACGCATTCGCTCGCGGTGACGCGCTACCTTGCCAGTCGATTCGTGGGTTAATGCCATCGTGGTCTCAATTGGTTGCATGTGTTTTTACATGATGTATTGCATGAAACGTTAATGCAAGCTAAGTCATCCCGCCGCGTCCGCTGTGTGCAGTTTTGGGTGACGGAAACCATGCTCAATCCCAATATTGCGCCGCTCGCGGCGCAGCCAGAAGCGTTTCTGCCGTTGCTGTGATGTCTTTGGTTTGCTCAAACGCGGCGGCTGCGTTGATAGGCGCAAGTTAAAAAAACGCGCGCGCGAATGTGCCGCAAGGATTGCGAAATCGCGGCTGTCGGCGCTTTTTACAGGGCATTGCGGCGAGCGGAACCGCGTTCCGTTGGGCGGGAAAGACCGCTCGCATCAATTTGTCACGCATAAAAGATATTTGTTTAGCATAAAAACGTCGATATTTTTTACATTTTTTGTATATAGAAAAATTTTTTCTTTATGAATCATTGTTTTTCCTTTTTGGCATGTTATTTGCTCCAGATATAAAGAATGACTAAACGAATACCGATAGCATATTTTTTGTCATGCTAGGCGGCTCGTTATGGTGGCGCTTCGCGCCGTAATTTGTATTTCTCTGAAAAAGGACAACATCATGAGACTTGACTACAGCAAAGCTGTATTTGGGCTGCAAATCAATGGTACGGCTTTCGCCGATACCGTTTATGGCGGGCAGGGCAATGACACCATCTTTGGCGGCGGCGGGCGCGACATCATCTATGCCAAAGCGGGCAATGACACCATCTATACCGGCAACGGCGGAACGCTCGTCCGCTGCGGAACTGGCAATGACAAAGTCTTTGGCGGCTATGGAAACGACAAAATTTATGCCGATTACGGGCATAACTACATCAATACGGGCGACGGCAACGACACGGTTTACGGCGGAAGCGGCAACGACACCATCATTGGTGGCGCCGGAACCAACAAACTCCATACCGGGCTGGGCAATAACTTTGTCTGTGGCGGCACGGGCAACGATTACATTTATGGCTCCAACAACGGCAATGACACCATCCTTGGTGGCAGCGGCAACGATCTCATCTACGGCTATAACGGCAGCGACGAGATATACACCGGCGCGGGCAATAACAAGGTCTATGCGGGCGGCGGCGGCGACACCGTCGTGGCGGGCTCGGGCGACAACATCATTTATGGCGAAGGGGGCGCGGATGAACTGTGGAGCGGCGTCGGCGGCACGGACAAGCTCTATGGCGGCAGTTCCAACGACATCCTCGTCGGCGGGACGCTGGGCGACAATTTCCTTGAGGGCGGCACTGATAGCGACACCTATGTGTTTGATTTCAACGCGCCGATGACATCAAGTGCGGACGGCGATCAGGGGGCGTATGTCGCCGACATTGGGCAGAACTACATCTACGATTGCAGCGGCAGCGCCGATTCCATCGTGTTTGCCGGTCTGGATCAGAGCGATGTCAGGTACGAGCAGAGCGGGCGCTATGACCTGATGATCACTTTCGAGGGCGTGGATGGCTTTGTGTTCGTCAAGAACCATTTCCGAGGCTGCAACAGAATCGAGGACATTGCGTTCGGCGACGATGTTCCAGAAAATCCGCTGGAATTCCCGCAGCCGGATCTGTCCGTCGTCGGCCAATGCGAGATTCAAGACCCCGGCCTTTTGATCTGATTTTGCCCAGCTGGCATCGGAGGAAGCGGCGAGGCAGTATTCGGATTGCCGGATTTGCTTCGCCGCCCGACGGTTACAGAAGTATCCTGAAAAGGGTTCCGCGCCGAAAAGGGCGGAACCCTTTTCGGCTTTTCTAAACGACGAGAAAAAAGAGAAACGGCATGAGGGTGCTTTTCATCCACCAGAATTTCCCCGGCCAGCTTCGGCATCTGATCGCGCATCTGGCGCGGCGTCCTGGAACCGAGGTGCTGGGCATCGGGCGCGAGACCGCGCCGGGCATGGAGGGGATACGGCTGCTGCGCTACCGCCCGCATCGCTCGCCCGCCAAGGAAACCCATCCTTATGTGCGCACTTTTGAAGACGCGGTGCTGCACGGCCAGCAGGTGTTGCGCCTCCTGCTCGACCTCAAGAGCAAGGGCTATCGCCCCGATGCCGTCGTGGCGCATCCCGGCTGGGGCGAGACGCTTTTCGTCAAGCTGGCGTTCCCCGACACGAAGCTCATCCATTACAGCGAATACTATTTTCAGATCGAAGGCGCGGACGCGGGGTTCGACCCGGAATTTCCGTCCACGCTGGAGGGCGCGGCGTTTATTACTGTCCGCAACGCCTTGCATCTGCTGAACATCGAACAGTGCGACGTGGCCATCACGCCGACGCGCTGGCAGCGGAGCCGCTACCCGGCGGTTTTCCACGACAAAATCCATGTTGTCCACGAGGGCGTCGACGTGGAGGGGCTGAAACCCGACCCGGACGCTTTCGTCCGCTTTCCCGATGGCAGGGTGCTGCGCCCCGGCGATCCGGTCGTCACGTATGTGGCGCGCAACCTTGAGCCTTACCGGGGCTTCCATTGTTTCATGCGCGCCTTGCCGCCGCTGCTTGAGGCGCATCCCGATTGCCAGGTGCTCGTGGTCGGCGGCGATGAGGTCAGTTACGGCGACCGCCCGAAAGACGCGGCTCATTGGCGCGAAAAAATGCTGCGGGAAAATCCCGTCGATCCGGCGCGTGTCCATTTTCTCGGCAAGGTCGCCTACGACGTGTATCGCTGCGTTTTGCAGGTCTCCGTCGTCCATGTGTATCTGACTTATCCCTTTGTCCTGTCATGGTCGGCGCTGGAAGCGATGGCTTGCGGCGGCCTGCTCGTCGCTTCCGATACCGCGCCGGTGCGCGAGGTTATCCGCCACGGCGAGAACGGCTGGCTGACCGATTTTTTTGATCGGGACGCGCTTGTCGGGCGGCTGCTCCATGCGCTCTCGAATCCGCCGGAAGCTGCCGCTTTGCGGGCCAGCGCCCGGCAAAGCGCGCTGGTGTATTCGACGAAGCGGGGCGTTGCGGGCTATATGGAGCAGATAGAGAAGCTATGCGGAACCGTCTGACCCCGCATCCGTCCGCGCTCGGCGGCGAAGCCCGCCGGCCCAGTTCGCAAAATCGTCGACGAAAGTAAATACCACCGGCACGATGAGCAGGCTCAGGACGGTGGAAGTGACCAGCCCGCCGATGACGGAAATTGCCATCGGGGCGCGGAAGCTCGTGTCCGCGTCGCCCAGCCCGAGCGCCAGCGGCAGCATGCCCGCCGTCATGGCGACGGAGGTCATCACGATGGGCCGGGCGCGTTTCGCGCAAGCGTCGAGCAGGGCGGCGTGCCTGTCCAGCCCTTTGTCGCGCCGCGTGGTGATGGCGTACTCGATGAGCAGGATGGAATTTTTCGTGGCGATGCCCATCAAGAGGACGAGGCCAATCAGGGAAGGCATCGAGAAGCTGGAGCCGGTCAGCAAAAGCCCGATGAACGCGCCGCCCAGCGACAGGGGCAGGGCGGTCAAGAGCGTGATGGGGTGGAGGAAGTTCTTGAAAAGCAGCACGAGCACGGCGTAGATGCACAGGATGCCGGTAAAGATGGCGACCGTGAAACTCTCGAACAGCTCGTTCATGGCCTCGGCGTCGCCCACTTCCTGAAGCGTCAGCCCTTGGGGCAGGGCTTGCACGGAGGGGAGGCTGGGAACCTGCTTTGAGATGTCGCCCATCTGTATGCCGCTGAGTTCAATCTCGAAGCGGATGGCGCGGGCGCGGTCGTAGCGCATGATTTGCGCGGGGCCTGCGGACATTTCAAGGGCGGCGATTTCGTTCAGCAGCACCGGGCCGCGCGCGCCGGGCAGGGGCAGCCGCCCGATTAGGGCGAGGTCGCGGCGGGCATCGTCGGCGAGCCTCACCAGAATGGGCACTTGGCGCTGCTGGAGGTTGAGCTTGGCGAGCGCCGCGTCGTAATCGCCGAGAGTGGCGATGCGCAGCGTGTCGGCGATGGCAAGGCTGGTGACACCGAGGTCGGCGGCGCGGGCGAAATCGGGGCGGACGGCGATTTCCGGTCGGATGAGGCTGGCGGTGGATTTGATGTTGCCCACCCCCGGCGTATCGCGCAGGTCGCGCTCGATGGCCAGCGCCGCGACGCGCAGCGCCTCCGGGTCGTTGCCCATGAGGGAAAGGACGTAGTGCTCGCGTGAGTTGTCCAGCCCGACTTTGGTGCGCGCGCCGGGCAGGGTTTCGAGCGCGTGGCGGATGCGCTGTTCGATGGCTTGCTTGCGCGGGCGCTCGGCGCGCGGGGAAAGCTGGATGGTGAGCGAGGCTTTGCGTACGTCGCTGCCCGCGAGCAAGGAGGCGAAGGGGTCAGCCCCGGCGCTGCCGCCGCCAATGGCGGAATAGACGCGCTCGATGTGTTCCAGTTGCGTGAGGCGGGCGCGGGCTTCCTCGGCAAGCTGGCGCGTCTGTTCGAGCGTCGTGCCGGGAGGCAGTTCGATGTAGACCTGCGTCTGGGAATTGTCGTCCGCTGGCATGAAGCCTTCCGGCAGCAGGGAAATCAGCATGACCGAGGCGACGAAGAACGCGCCGGAGCAAAGCACCGTGATGCCGCGATGCTTCAAGCACCATTCGGCTTTGCCCGTGTACCACCACACCCAGCGCGGTTCCGAGTGGTTTTGCGCGAAGGGGCGGAGCATGGAGGCGGAAAGAATCGGCGTAATCATCCGGGCGACGAGCAGGGACATGAGCACGGCAAGCGAGGCCGTCCAGCCGAATTGCTTGAAGAAAAGCCCCGCGATGCCGTCCATGAAAGCGGTCGGCAAAAAGACGGCGACCAGCGTGGCGGTGGTCGCCACCACGGCAAGCCCGATTTCCGCCGTAGCGTCGAACGCCGCCTGCCGGGGCGTTTTGCCCATGCGCAGGTGGCGCACGACGTTTTCGACTTCCACGATAGCGTCATCGACCAGGATGCCGACCACGAGCGAGAGCGAAATCAGCGTGACGAGGTTGATGGTGTAGCCGAGCCAGTCCATGCCCAGAAAGGCGGGAATGGCGGACAGCGGCAGCGCCACGGCGGAGACGAGGGTGGCGCGGAGGTCGCGCAGGAAAAGGAACACGACGAGCACGGCAAGCAGCGCCCCTTCGTAGAACAGGCGCATGGAGCCTTCGTATTCTTCCTGTACCAAGTCGACGAAATTGAACGCTTCGACGATTTCAAGGTCGGGATTGGCGGCGAGAATTTTTTGCAGTTCCGCCTGCACGCCCCTGCCGACTTCGACCTCGCTTTCCCCCCGGCTGCGCGTGACTTCAAACCCGACGACGGGCGCGCCGTCCAGCAGGGCGAGCGAGCGCGTTTCCGCCACGGTGTCGCGCACGTCCGCCACTTCGCCGAGGCGGATGCGCCGCCCGTCGCTGAGCGGGATTTCCATCCGCGCCAGTTCCGCCGCGTCTGCCACGTTCGCCAGCGTGCGCACTGGCTGCTCGCCGCCGCCCAGGTCGATGCGCCCGCCAGCGGTTTCTGTCTGCATCTGGCGGATTTGCCACGAGATTTCCGTGGCCGTCGCGCCCAAGCCCTGTAGGCGCAGCGGGTCGAGCGTCACCCGTATTTCGCGGCTCGCCCCGCCGACCCTTTTCACCGCGCCCACGCCCCGGATGGCGAGCAAGCGCCTTGAGAGTTGGTCGTCGATGAACCATGAGAGTGCCTCGTCGTCCCGTCGCGGCGAGCGCACGGCGTAGGCAAGGATGGGCTGGGAGACCATGTCCACGCGGTTGATAACGGGGTCGCGCAGATCGGACGGCAGGTCGGAGCGCACACGCGCCACGGCGGAGCGCACGTCATCCACGGCTTCTTGCAGGAGCTTTTCCAGCCGGAATTCGACCAGCATCGAAACCTGCCCGTCCTGGATGGATGTCGTGACGTGCTTTAGCCCCTGCACCGTGGCGATGGAGTCCTCGATGCGCCGCGCCACGTCATTTTCAAGCTGCCCCGGCGCCGCGCCGGGCAGTGCGGCCACAACCGACACCATCGGCAGGTCGATGTCGGGAAAATTCTGGATTTTCATGCGCTGGAAGCTGTACAGCCCGCCGACGCACAGCAGCACGAACAGCATGATGGGCGGTATCGGGTTGCGTATCGACCATGCCGAAACGTTTATGCCCATATGCCGCGCCCGCTCATTCGTCGGCGACCCGTACGCGGTCGCCATCGTTGAGGAAGCCCGCGCCCGCCGAGGCGATTTTTGCCGCTGGTTCCAAGCCGCTGAGAATTTCCACGCGCTCCCCGACGCGCCGTCCCGTCGTGACCTTCAGTTGCCGCACCGTGCCGTCCGCTTCCAGCCGGAACACGTAGCTGAACGCCTCGCGGATGCTGACCGCTTGCAGCGGTACGGTCATCGCCGCCCGCTCTCCAAGGTCGAATTCGCCTCGGGCGAACATCCCTGGCCGCAGCGCCGCGTCGGGCGGCAGGTCGACATAGGCGAAGCCCGTGCGCGTGCGGGCATTGAGCGTGGGCGCGGTCATTCGGACAGCGCCTTCAACGCTTCGCCCCTCCGCGAGCGTGAGCCGCGCCGCCGTGCCGGGGGCGACAAGCGCCAGCTCGGCCTCTGTCAGTTCCGCCCGCCATTCCAGCCGCCCTTTGCGGATGAGCCGGAAAAGCTCCCCGCCGGGGCCGAATACCGCCCCAACCGTAGCGGTACGCGCCGAGATGAGTCCATCGTCCGGCGCAAGCACGCGGGTGCGCGTCAGGCGCAATTTCTGCGCCGCGAGCATGGCCTGCGCGGCGGCCACTTGCGCGGCGGCGCTCCGCTCAGCCGTCAGGTGCTTTGCGATGGCCTGTTCGCTCAAAGCGCCGCTGCCGCTCAAAGTTCTTGCGCGCTGCGCGTCGTCGCGGGCGGTTTCCATCGCGCTCTGCGCTTGCGCGAGCGCGGCGGCGGCTTGCGCAACGTCAATCTTGACTGGCTCGTCGTCAAATATCGCAAGGATTTGCCCCGCCGATACCGCATCGCCCACGTCCGCCCGCACTTCCGCGAGCCGAAGGGATTGCACGTCGGCGCCGACCACGGCCTCCTGCCATGGCTCGACCGTGCCGTTTGCCGGAATGCGGATAGGCCAAACTTCGCGGGCGGGGCTTGCTACGGTAATGGTCAGCGCCGGACGCGGCGCTCGCTCGGCCTCATCCTGACCGCTGCACGCCGCGAGCAACATTGCGGCGGCAAAAAGGAGAAAGTGGGGGCGGGTAAGCGGTGCAGCCGTCGGCATGTTGGCACGTGCAGCGGGAAGGGGAAGAATATGTGATTATCCCCAATTTCGCCATTCCATGCCCGTTGGGGCGCGGCGGCGCGAAGGCTCCGCAAAAAATCGGCTACTCGTGCTTTGCGTAAATCTGGATGACGATGCGCGTAAGCAGGCGGGTGATGACTTCAGTGATGCGCAAGGGCTTCGGGATGTAGTCGACGCCGCCGTTTTCAAAGCTGGCGATGATTTGGGCGGTGTTGGCCAGTTCGACCATGAAAAGGATGGGAATGTGTTCCCAGATGGGCATGGATTTGATTCGGCGTCCCAGTTCAAAGCCCTTGATTTCGGGGGAAGTCGCGTCGAGCAAAACCGCGTCGGGCGTAGAAAATTCCAGTGATTTCAGGGCTTCTTCGGCGTTACGAACCGGAATGGCGATGCACCCCGAGGCGGCAATGCTTTCGCAAAGCTGATTGAGCGTATCGCTTGAATCATCGACAACGAGCACGACGGGAGGAATAGCAAAAAGATTGGAAGGCTTGGAAGGAAATGGCGTATTGGTCATCATGGTTTCCGACATATGAAACGGCATGGCGCAATGAAAACAAAAACGCGCCGCCCGCCCGCAGGGCGGAGGCCACGGGTCGCGGAAACCACGTATACAGAGATTGATTGGCGTATGAACTAATTCGCTGTGCCGGACGGTTTACGGCGTGTTTGCGGAAACTACGCATTAAGTATTTATTTGGCGTAGTTTCTGGCTGTAACTTTTTGTTTATAAATCTTCTTTTCGCAAAACAAAAACGCTTTCCGCGCCATTGCGCGTGGAAAGCCAGACAAAGGGCAGTTCCGGGAAAGCGTTTTCGACCCAATCGCGGTTGTGCCCGACTTCAACCGCGAGGATGCCTTGCGGGTGGAGGTGGCTCGCCGCCTCGCGAATCAGGCGGCGCACGATGTCCAGCCCGTCATCGCCCGCAGCCAGCGCGAGCGCGGGTTCGTGCAGGTATTCGGGCGGCAGTTGCGCCATCGCCTCGGCGGTGACATAGGGCGGGTTGCAGAGGATGAGGTCGAAGAGATGGCCTTCGAGGGCGGAGAAAACGTCGCTTTCCACCAGTTCGACGCGCGCTTCCAGCCCGTATTCGTCGATGTTGCGTTGCGCGACTTCGAGCGCGTCCGTTGAGATGTCCGCCGCCACGATGTCGGCGTTGGGAAAGGCTTCCGCCAGCAGGATGGACAGGCAGCCGGAGCCGGTGCACAGGTCGAGCGCGGCGGTGACGGTTTCCGGCTCTTCGAGCCAAGGGGAAAACGCGCCCTCGTCGAGCAGTTCGGCGAAATAGGAGCGCGGGACGATGACGCGCTCGTCAATATAGAAGCGGTACGCGCCCAGCCACGCCTCATGGACGAGGTAGGCGGTTGGGATGCGCTCAATGGCGCGGCGCTCGATGTTCTCAAGCAGCGCCGCGCGCTCGTCGAATGGGAGGCAAGCGTCGAGAAATGGCTCCAGTCGGTCTGGCGGCAGCGCCAGCGTGGCGAGGATGAGCCACGCGGCTTCGTCAAACGTATTGTCCGCGCCGTGTCCGCAGAAGATGCCGGCGCGGTTGAAGCGCGTGACGGCGTAGCGCAGCCAGTCGCGCACGGTGACAAGCTCGGCGAGCGGCCCGGCTTCGTGATGTTCTTCTTCAGCGCCGGCGCATCCGCATTGGCACGTCTGGTGGTCGTTCATGTGGGTTTTCCGTTTTAAGGCCGTTCCAGACTGTGCGCGCAGAGCAGGCGTTCAGTCCGCGTTGAAGGTGAATGATTGAAAGGATGCGCTCGGGTGGGTCTGCGTCAAATCCGGGATGCTCAAGGTTGCGTCGTTTTCCCCGACGGCGTTTTCCCGCAGGAGATTGCTTCCGGCGTTGTTGATGAGCCAGTGCAGGTTGGTGGGCGAATCGGCGTTGGCAAGGGCTTCTTCGAGGGTGATTTTCTCTTCGTGATAGAGGCGGTAGAGGTCTTGCTCGAAAGTCTGCGAGCCGGGGGCGAGGCTTTGCTCCATCGCTTCCTTGATGCTGGTGAGCGAGCCTGTCTGAATCAGGTCGGCGATGTGGCGCGTGTTCAGCAGGATTTCCACCGCCGGGATGCGCTGCTTGTCGGGCTGCGTGACCAGCCGTTGCGAGATGATGGTGCGCAGCGCGATGGAAAGATCAAGGAAAAGCAGTTCCCGGTTTTCGAGCGGGAAGAAGTTCACGATTCGGTTCAGGGCGTGGTAGGCGTTGTTGGCGTGCAGGGTGGCAAGGCAAAGATGCCCGGTCTGCGAGTAGGCAATGGCCGCCTGCATGGTTTCGCGGTCGCGGATTTCCCCAATCAGGATGCAGTCCGGCGCTTGGCGCATCGCGTTCCTGAGCGCGTTGTGCCAGCTATGGGTGTCGATGCCGACCTCGCGCTGGTTGACGATGGATTTGTTATGGCGAAAGAGAAATTCGATAGGGTCTTCCACCGTGAGGATATGTCCGGTTCTGTTGCGGATGCGGTGGTCAATCATCGCGGCCAGCGACGTTGATTTGCCGGAGCCAGTCGCGCCGACCACCAGAACCAGCCCGCGCTTTTCCATGACAAAATCATTGAGGATGGGGGGCAGCCCCAGCGTGTCGATGGTCGGGATGTCGCCCCGGATGTAGCGCACCACGATGGCGACGGAACTGCGCTGCCAGAAGGCGTTGATGCGGAAGTTGCCGAGGTCTTGCCGTCCAAATGACAGGTTGATTTCGCGCTCGCGCTCGAAACGGTCGGCCTGCTCGGGCGTCATCATCTCGTAGAGCATCTTCTTGATGATGGACGGCTCCATGACCTGCTGGTTGATCGGGAGGGAAACGCCTTCGATTTTGATGTGGATGGGCGCTCCGGCTGTAACGAAAATGTCCGAGGCTTTTTTCTCGGCCATGAGCGTAAACAGTTTTTCAAAAATCATGAAAGGCTCCGGTTGTCCGGGCGCGGAAACTCGACGCGCAGCAGGTCGGTCAACGTTCTGCTTCGGGTTCCGCGCTTCGGCTTATTGTTGGCTGCTGTGCACTATGAGGCGTATTTTCCGCCCCTGGACGGCAGCAGACCCGGAACTACTGCCTGTCCAGCAGGCGGTGTTGGCTGCGGAACAAGCGTTTCAGCCGGGGAACCGAGCGCGAATCAGCCGGAGGTGGGCTGCGCGTTGCCAAGCGCCGTGGTGTTGAAACCGGCATCGACGTAAAGAATTTCGCCGGTGATGCCGCTTGCCAGATCGGCGCACATGAACGCGGCGGCATTGCCCACTTCGTCGATGGTGACGTTGCGCCGCAGGGGCGCGTTATGCGAGTTGAACGCCAAGAGCTTGCTGAAGCTGCCGATGCCGGAAGCGGCCAGCGTTTTGATGGGGCCTGCGGAAATGGCGTTGACGCGAGTGCCTTCTGAGCCGAGGCAGACCGCGAGGTAGCGCACCGACGCTTCCAGCGTGGCTTTTGCCAGCCCCATGAGGTTGTAGTTGGGCATGGTGCGCACCGCGCCAAGGTAGGTCATGGTCAGCAGGCAGCCATTGCGCCCTTTCATCAGCGGGCGAGCCGCCTTGGCCAGCGCGGGGAAGGAATAGGCGCTGACTTCGAGCGCGGTACGGAAGGCTTCGTGCGAAAAACCGTCGAGAAAATCGCCTTCGAGCGCCTCGCCGGGGGCGTAGGCAATGGAATGGACGATGCAGTCCAACCCGTCCCAGTGCGAGGCGATGCTGGAAAACAGTTCTTCTATCTGGCGGTCATCCTGCACGTCGAGCGGAAAAAGCAGCGAACTGCCGAATTCGGCGGCCATTTTGGAGACACGTTCATAGAAACGGTCATTTTGATAAGTAAAAGCAAGCTGCGCCCCTTCGCGGTGCATAGCTTTGGCAATGCCATAAGAAATGGAACGATTGCTCAGTAATCCAGTGATAAGAATGCGTTTGCCGGCAAGAAAACCCATGAATGACAACTCCTCAAGGCAATTTCGGGGATTATAGCCAAAAAATAATCGAAGCACTTACACGTTGCCTCATTTGACGCTTGCCGGACGCCGCCCGCGCCGCGCATGGAGGGAAGGCATCACGCCATTCGTGGCAGGGCGCGTGAAAACCTGCCAGAATCGCGCCGTGCTGATTCGAGCTTTTCTTTATTTTTCCGGCATTTGCCCGTTTGCCCGTGCGCGGAGCGCCGCGTGCGCGGGGCTGTGTCTGTTTTTTGCCGCATGCGGCCCCGTCCCCAACGCGCCTTATCCCGACGGGGAGCGCGGGCAGAACATCCTGTATTCCGCCTTCATGGAGCGTCCCCGGCATCTCGACCCGGCGCAGTCGTTTACCGAGGACGAGGCGACCTTTCTCTACCAAATCATCGAGCCGCCCTTGCAGTACCACTACCTGAAGCGGCCTTATGCGCTGGAGCCTGCCGTGGCGGCGGAGATGCCCGCAGTGCGTTATTTCGCGGCGGACGGGCGCGCGCTTCGTGATGCCGCTGACCCGGCGAAAGTGGCAAGAAGCGAGATTGAAATCCGTCTCCGCCCCGGCACGCGCTATCAGCCCCACCCGGCCTTTGCCCGAAACGAACATGGGCAGCCGCGCTATTTCGCGCTCTCCGAAGAGGCGCTTGCCGACATCCGCAGCCCGATGGATTTCGAGCATCTGGATAGCCGCGAACTGGTGGCGAACGACTTTGTTTATGAAATCAAGCGTCTGGCGCATCCAAGCGTGCAGTCGCCGATTTTTGAGCTGATGGCCGAGCATCTGCCGGGGCTTAAGGCGCTTCATGCCGCGCTCAGCGAAGAGATGAAAAAAAATCCGGGCGCTTGGCTTGACCTCGACCAATTTGCCCTCGACGGGGTGGAGGCGGTCGACCGCTACACCTACCAGATTACTTTCACGGGGCTGTACCCGCAATTTCTGTATTGGCTATCCATGCCGTTTTTCGGCCCGGTTCCGCCGGAGGTTGACCGCTTTTTTTCCCAGCCGGGCATGGCGGAGCGCAACTTGACCCTCGACCGCTGGCCGATGGGAACGGGGCCTTACATGCTGGCGGAGAACAATCCCAACGCCCGGATGGTGCTGGCGCGAAATCCCAATTACCGCGCTGACGCTTATCCCTGCGAAGGCGCGGTGGGCGATGCGGAAGAAGGTCTGCTGGCCGATTGCGGCAAATCTCTGCCTCTCATCGACAAGGTTGTATTTACACGCGAACGCGAGGCGATTCCTTACTGGAACAAGTTCCTGCAAGGCTATTACGATGCCGCTGGGATTTCTTCGGACAATTTCGATCAGGCGGTGAGCATGGGCGTTCAGGGAGATGTGACGCTCTCCGACGACATGGCCGCTCGCGGCATCCGCCTGATGACGGCGGTATCCTCGTCGACGTTTTATTTTGGCTTCAACATGCGCGACCCGCTGGTCGGGGGCGCTGGAGCCGACGCCGCCGGACGGGAACGCGCACGGCTGCTGCGGCAAGCCATTTCGGTGGCACTCGATACGGAGGAATACATCTCGATTTTCCTCAACGGGCGCGGCATTCCGGCGATGCAGCCGATTCCGCCCGGTGTTTTCGGCGCGCGCGAGGGGGAAGCCGGAATCAACTCCGTCGTCTACGAATGGCGCGACGGCAAGCCGCAGCGGCGCGGCGTGGCGGAAGCGAAAAGGCTGCTGGCGCTTGCGGGCTGGCCGAACGGGCGCGACGCACGCACGGGCGAGCCGCTTATCGTCTACTTCGATACCACCGACGCGGGAATGGGAGACCGCTCCCGAATCGACTGGCTGGCGAAGCAGTTCCGCGCTCTCGGGGTGCAGTTCGTGGTGCGGGCGACGGACTGGAACCGCTTTCAGGACAAAATCCTCCAAGGCAACGCGCAAATATTCCTTCTGGGCTGGAACGCCGATTATCCCGACCCGGAAAACCTGCTGTTCCTGCTCTATGGCCCGCAGGGCAAGGCGGGCGGGCAAGGCAACAATTCGGCCAATTACGTCAATGCCGAATACGATCGGCTGTTCGACCGCATGAAAGTGATGCCGGACGGCTCCGAGCGCCAGCGCGTCATTGACCGGATGGTCGCCATCCTGCGGCACGATGCGCCTTGGGCGTTCTGGTTCCATCCGAAAACGTATTCCCTCCAGCATGGCTGGGTGAAAAACCGCAAGCCGGGCGACATCGTGCGCAATGGACTCAAGTACCAAAGCATCGACGTGGCGGCGCGGGAGGCGGCGCGAGCCGCTTGGAACGTGCCGTCGCGCTGGCCGCTGGCAGCCGTGGGATTGCTGCTTGCCGCGCTTGCCGCGCCAGCGGTGATGTCCTGGCGGCGGCGCGAACGGGCTGCCGCAAGCGCGAGGACGGAGGCCGCGCCATGATGGCCTATGTCGTCCGGCGGCTGCTTTATGCCGTGCCGATTCTTCTCGGGGTGAATCTTTTCACCTTCGTGCTCTTTTTCGGCGTGAACACGCCCGATGACATTGCCCGGATGCAGCTTGGGCCGAAATACGCGAGCGCCGACGCCATCCAGCGGTGGAAAGCCGAACGCGGCTACGACAAGCCGATGTTTTATGACCCGGCGCAAAAAGGGGCGCAAAAACTCACCCATACCCTTTTCTTCGACAAATCGCTGCGCATGTTCGCTTTCGAGTTCGGGCAGGGCAACGACGGGCACGACATCGCGCTGGAAATACGCGCCCGCATGCTTCCGTCGTTTGCCGTCGCCTTGCCGACATTCGCGCTGAGCCTCTTCGCGGCCATTACACTGGCCTTGCTGCTGGTGTTCTTTCGGGCGACGCGGCTCGATTTTTGGGGTGTCGCGCTCTGCGTGGCGATGATGTCGGTTTCCAGCATGTTCTACATCATCGGCGGGCAATGGCTGGTTTCAAAGGCATGGGCGCTTGCGCCGGTTTCGGGCTACGCGGAGGGGCTGGACATGGCGCGTTTCCTGTTCCTGCCCGTGCTCATTGGCGTCGTGGCGGGGCTGGGGTCGGGCGCGCGCTGGTATCGCACGATTTTCCTTGAGGAAATTTCGCGTGATTACGTGCGCACCGCCCGCGCAAAAGGGCTGTCGGAACTGGCGACGCTGTTCAGGCATGTGCTCAGGAACGCGCTGATTCCCATCCTCACCGGCGTGGTGGTCGTGATTCCGTCGCTCTTTCTCGGCAGCTTGCTGATGGAATCTTTTTTTGCGATACCGGGCTTGGGCAGCTACACCATTGACGCTATCCACAGCCAGGATTTTGGCGTGGTTCGCGCAATGGTGTTCATCGGCTCCGTGCTCTACATCATCGGGCTGATTTTGACCGACCTTTCCTACACGCTGGTCGACCCGCGTGTGAGGCTGGGGTAGGGCGATGAGCATCCTGCCTGTCTTGCTGCCCACCGATGCGCTCGTTTTTATGCTCATGGCGTGCGCGGTGTTTTTTGCCGTTCAAGCGCGTCGCCGCGCCCCTTCGCGTGAAGCGTGGCGGCGGGTGGGACGGCAGCCTGCGGCGATGGCCTCTGCCGTCATCCTGTCGGTTTTTGCCGCCATCGGCTTCATGGACAGCTTGCACTATCGCCCGCAGTTGCCCCCGGCGCAGGATGTGTCCGTCGGAGCGCAAAAAGCCGCGCCCATGTATTCGTCCGAAGTTTTGAGCGTGCTCGACGCGCTGCTCGCGCCCCTGCGCACGCAGATGGAAAAAACCTATTCCGCCCCGTTTGCGCGTGTCTCCTTCCAGCGCGAAACGGTTGAGCAGAGCGGCGGCGGACAGGCGCGGAGCTATCCCCGCCTTGCTTACGGAGCGCGTCATTTGCAGGAAGGAGAAGCGAGCCTGCCCGACATTGCGCGTCGCCTCGCCTGGGCGCCGCTTCATGCGCTGGCGGCGGCGGGCCTGTTGCTGGCGGCGCTGGGCGCGGGCATGGCGCGAAGACAGCGCGTCGGCATGAAAGAGGCCGTGCGGCGCATCCTTGCCGGGAGAACGGAACTGGCTTGGCGTCCGGCGCTTGCCGTGGTCTTTCTGGCGGTTTTGCTGATTGCGGCGGGTGTTGCGCTCGCGCCGCATTACCACGTGCTCGGCACGGACAAGGTCGGGCAGGACGTGCTTTATCTCTCCCTGAAAAGCATCCGCACCGGGCTGGTCATCGGAACCCTGACCACGCTCATCATGCTGCCTTTTGCCGTGGCGCTTGGCATTGCGGCGGGCTATCTGGGCGGATGGGTCGATGATGCCATCCAGTATCTCTATACCGTGCTCAACTCGATTCCCTCGGTGCTGCTGATTGCCGCCTCGGTGCTGATGATGCAGGTGATGATCGACACGCATCCCCAATGGTTCGATACCGCCGCCCAGCGGTCGGATGCCCGTCTGCTCGCGCTGTGCGCCATCCTCGGCATGACAAGCTGGACGGGGCTGTGCCGCCTGCTGCGCGGCGAAACCCTCAAGCTGCGCGAGCTTGAATACGTGCAGGCGGCGCGGGCCTTTGGCGCGTCGACCGCGCAAATCCTGCGCCGCCACATTCTGCCGAACGTGATGCACATTGTGCTGATTACGGTGGCGCTGGATTTTTCCAGCCTCGTGCTGGCCGAAGCGGTGCTCTCTTACGTGGGCATCGGCGTCGCCCCCTCCACAATCAGCTTCGGCTCCATGATTAACGCGGCGCGGGCGGAACTGGCGCGTGAGCCGGTCGTCTGGTGGTCGCTCGCCGCCGCGTTCGGCTTCATGCTGGCGCTGGTTCTGTCCGCCAACTTGCTGGCCGACGCGGTGCGGGATGCGTTCGACCCCCGCCGCCTCATCCGGTAACCCGCATGGCTATAGGGAAATCTGTCTTTTTTCAAAAATTTTGATTTCCGGACGATTTTTGGTTTTTTTGGTAGTTTTTTGGTAGAAATTCGGTAGTTTTCCTGCAGAAAAGTGGTAGAAATTCGAGGTTCAACTGGTAGTTTTCTGCCGATTAAAGTCCGGTTAAAGCCAATTTAAGCCG
>JAITVD010000037.1 GCA_031285965.1 Azoarcus sp. | reverse complement strand
ACGGATTCGCAATGTTATACAGAACTGGACAGAATGGATTCAAAGCAGGTTATATTCCCTGTTTTGTATTTGAATCAGTTACCCGGTGCGATGGATAAAATGGGTTGGACGGTTGGAGCAAAGATGCTGCGGAAATGGTTTTCAAATCCAGCTTGGAACATGAGTCCAGTAGAAAGAAGTGGAGTAGCAGCGAATGGTAAAGCGATTGAATATACCGAATTACCGAAAGAAAGAGTAAACGATTCAATAATAACAATGCAGTGGGCTTTGAATTATCCACAAGTTCAAGATGCTTTTGATTATTTGGCAGAAAACTGGAATTCTATAGCAGGAAGAAAAACGCTTCGTGGTCGTCTTTTTCAGGCCGGATGGCGTCCGGGGTTTTCCTCATTTTCGTTTGGTGACAGAAAAGCGAAAGCTGTAGTACAGGATATGAAATATCAAGTAAATACTAAAATTTTTGGAAAATATTTAGATACATTGAATGATTTTTACGCGGCTGTTTTTAAAGCCTCACTAAAGGTGGCGGTTATTGGATCTGCTCGTTATGATGCAGAAATGAAAAAAGATCTTTTTTATGTTGAAGAATTAGGTTTTTATATACGTGATACCTTTGATTTTAATGCTAAAAAATACGAAGATACTTTTGTTGGTTTGGGTGTTTGGAGTAAAGAAAAAATGCTATCCAAGGAAGAAACGGCTAACTACTGGACAGCACTGACATCTGCTGTCTCGGAAACAAAGAATTCGTCTAGTTGGGAAACTTTTTTAAAAAATTATGGAGGTTTTGTTGAGGTTAAGAATGCTGATTTTCGTAGATGGTCAGAAAAGCATGGCAAAGGAGGGGATTTCTATGTTTTTTCAGACATGTTGTGGACGGATACCAATACACGTCCTTTTGTGGTTGAAATTCCTACAGAGTAACAATTAAAAAAGGAACTGCTATGAAAAATAAAAACCGTTTTATTCCTCGATTTATTATTGGCATAATTATCATTATGTCTCTAACGTACTGTACTGCTGCGAACTGGGTTCCTTATCCATCAGATTCAGATTATGGCCCTGAAATATGCTACAGTCCAAATCATGATTATTATATTAAACGTTATCAAACAGTTGCAGAGTCTCTCACAGATCAATTATACGCAGAAGGTAAAGCTGAACTATACAGTAAATCAGGTAAATTACTTTATACAGGAAAAACGTTTCTTAGTATGGAAGTGGGACCGTATTGGGATTTTAAGAGCGTTTATTTTCTTGGTGGCTATGATTGGCATGTGCTCTTGCCAACATCTACTGGTGTACTCTTAGACAGAAACAGAGGTTGTTTTTGAGAAAGAAATTTATTGAGTATTTTAGTTGTGAATTTTTTTAAAAATTATGGAGATTTTGTTGAGGTTAGGAATGATGATTTCCGCCACTGGCAAAGCAAAAAGAACGAAGGCGAGGATTTTTTGTATTCTTAGATGATTACAAGCTAGAAATAAGCGCCAATGGAAAAACACTTATTCTAGATAAAACCCGCTTTCTTGAAATATTAAAAAAGAGCGACTATTCCCAAGGGAAATGCGGGTTCTTTTGCAGAACGTATCGCTTTTCAGGAACAATAAAAGACCCGTCCCTCTGCCCGTGATGGAAATGGCTGACTTCGAGCGCACAGCAGCCCACGAATTCGGACACCGCATAATGGGCGCATATGGAGGGCGGACTTATTCATGGACGCATAATCAATCCTCCACGGAGTTAACTCAAAAACCTTTAACTGGAACTGCACACCCACCGAGCGGGGAAATTGATTTGATGAAATATGCTAAATATAAAACCGGTAAACGGGATGAATGGCAAAGAGCCGTTGCTTCTGAGCAGGATGTCAAGGGTCTGCTATGGCTGACGAGGGTAAAATTCCAATGAGTAAGTTTTTAATGCGGCTTGCCATTTTAATGAGTGTGTTTTACAGTTCCGTGTGTATTTCTCAACAAGGATTTTATGGTTTTAGTGTATCTTTGTATAATATGTGTCCTCACACCGTTCAAATAACCTCATCTCATTACAGACCGAAGGGTGATGAAATATTAAGTATAGAAAAGCTATTAACACCCAATGAATCAACTATTATTTTTCTGGGTATAGATGGTTCTCCAAAGATAAAACGCGCCCTTCCTAATGATTACAAACTAGAAATAAGCACCAACGGAAAAACACTTAGCCTAGACAAAGATCGTTTTCTCGAAATATTGAAAAAAAGCGGCTATTCCGAAGAAAAATGCGGGTTCTTTTGCAGGACGGGCACATTTTTAGGAACAATCAAAGCCCCATCCCTCTGCCCGTGATGGAAATGGCTTGCAAGAGTGTATTTTAATAGTTAAGAGGATGTCTATAATGAGGAAAATTTTTGCGCTTTTTTGTGCTCTGTTTTTATCTGGCTGTTCTGCGCCAGAAGCATTGCCGGTTCATATTGGAGTTGAGTTATAAAATGGTTGTGATTTTCCTGTCCAAGTTACTGTCAACGGCTACGGTTATATGGAATATCCAGAAGATCGGCTAGTAAATAGATAAGTGAATGTTGGAGAAATTGTAAGAACACTAGGTATTTCTTGTATATTCTGTGTCGGCGGGTATATACCTGCTTCTGGCTATGCTCTCTTGGAGGAAAAACTCTTGGAAGATTATATGCTGGCGATCCACGCTAACGGGCAGGAATGCACATTCAATAGCGTGCAATTTTTGAAAATAATAAAACGCGCAACGCATATTCCGGGAAAAGGCGATTATTGGCTCATCAATGACACCTCTCTCTGTCCGAAACCGTAAAGCGAGAAACTTTAGGGCGTATAACTTTTCAGGAGCGATCAATAGAAGAGGAAAAAGAAAAAATAGGGGCTAAAATTATGACGGAAAATTTAATGCACCTAAGGATTTCTACTTTATTTGCAGCCGTTTTCATGGGCGGGCGGCGTCTGTTGCAGGTAAGCGTCCAGATCGTCGGGCTGAAAGACCAGCAGGGACGCTTCGGCCAGCAACGCGCCGCTTGCGCTACGCACCGTGCAGTTCATGGCAATCAGGCCGCTGCTGGTTGATACCTCCTCATCAGCGGTGATGCGCAGCACGTCGCCGACGCGAAATTGCGGCACATGGCTGCGGTAATGCCGCACGCTGGCCAGAAAGCCGACCCGCAGCGGCAACTGCTTTTGCAGCGCCCGCCAGCCCGACAGAACGCCGATGCTCTGCGCCATGTATTCGATGCCGACCCAGCCGGGAACGGTTGCGCCGTCGCAAAATGGGCTGTCGGTTTTGAGGGTGGTTTCGCAGACGATGTGCGTCTGGCGGGCTTCGAGGACGCGATCAAGCAGCAGCATCGGCGGGCGGTGCAGCAGATAGTCGGCAATGGGGCGGTAGGTCATGGCACGGAAAGCTCAGGCAGTTTTCAGCAGCAGCGCGGCGTTGCTGCCGCCAAAGGCGAATGAGGTGGAGAGCGCGGCGCGGATTGGCACGGGAGCCGTTTCACGCGGCGCAACCAGTTTCAGGGGCGGGTCGTCGGTGTCCGGGGCATCGTCCCACAGATGCGGCGGCAGGCGGCGAGCTTCGTCGGTCAGCGCAAGCCAAGTCAATGCCGCTTCCACCGCTCCGGCAGCGCCTAGCGTATGTCCGGTGAGCGGCTTGGTGCTGCTGGCGGGGCAGTCAGGAAAGAGCCGTGAAATGACTCGGCTTTCCATCGCGTCGTTGTGGCGCGTGGCCGTGCCGTGCAGGTTGATGTAGCCGATGTCGGCGGCTTGGCAGCCCGCGCGGGCGAGCGCGTCAAGAATGGCGCGTTCCGCGCCCGCGCCGTCGGGGTCGGGCGCTGAAATGTGATAGCCGTCGGAACTCTCTCCCCAACCGGCCAGCGTGACCGCGTGTTTGTCATCGGGGATTTGACGACGCATCAAAAAGAGCGCCGCGCCTTCGCCGATATTGATGCCGCAGCGGTTCGCCGAAAAAGGCAGGCAGGGCGCGGCGCTGACCACTTCGAGCGAGGAAAATCCGGCCACGGTGAAGCGGGTGAGCGTGTCCACGCCGCCCGCAACCACGAGGTCGGCCATGTCGGCGCGGAGCAACCGCGCTGCGCAAATCAGCGCCTTGGCGCTCGACGTGCAGGCGGTCGAAACGCTGTAGGCAGGGCCGGTACAGCCGAGGGTTTCGGCGAGCATCCGTGCGGGGGAGCCGAGTTCCTGCTGGCTGTAATGAAATTGTGCGGGGAAGCGCCCCGTCTGGCAGTGATGGCGAAGCGCGGCCTCGCTCTCAAAGATGCCCGAAGTGCTGGTTCCGAGCACCACCGCGATGCGGTGCGCCGGAATGCCCTGCGCGAGCGTCCGATAAGAGGCTTCAATCTGCGCGAACGTCGCCAGCAGCAGGGCATTGTTGCGCGACCGCTGGGGAACCGGAAAACCGTCGAGCGAAGGCAGGGGCGCATCGGCATGACCAAGCGTCAGGAGCCGCCCCGGACTGTAGGCATCGGTCTGGCGCATTCCGGGGCTGCGCCCGGAGAAAAGCGCCTCGCGGACAGTTTCCAGCCCGTCGCCCAACGCGCAGGAAATCGCCGGAGGCAGCAGGATAATCGGTTCATTGCGCATCGGAATCGGCCTCCGCCTCATGGCTGTCGAGCGTGAGCTGGTAGCGCAGGGCGTGGTTGTTGAAAAGGACGCGCCCCGTCCACGGCGAACTTTCGGCGTAGTGGATGGAAATAGCGGGCGTCCCGTCGCGGAACACCTGCCTCGCCCCCGGTTCTTCCCGCGCCGTCCAGCCCGCCGGGAGCGCGGCGAGCAGGGCATCGAGCGGCGCATACGCCAGCAACAGGTCGTTTGCGATGCGCGTGGCGGACAGCCCGCCGGGCGGCGGCTGCGTCTCGGTGATTTTCTTGCCGTCGTAAACGAGGCTGAACAGGCGTGTCCCGAACGCCATGCCAATCACCACCATCGTGCCGCCATCCACATCGACCACCATCTCCAGCGCCCTCTGCCCGCCCGGCCAAGCAACGCTCGCCCGCTGCTCGACGGTGCGTGTACCGAGCGTCTCCGGCGCAATCCTCAGCAGCGGCAAATCGCCAGAAAGCCAGAAAGAAGCGCAAGCCGGGAGGATGAGGGCTGTTAGCAGGATGATGGCAAGGGGAATGCGGGCAGACGAAAAAGCGACATGCTCGGTGTTTACGTTTGTGGGAACGGCTACGCTGAGGGAGGTGGCTTGGCTCATACGGCCAAATCCAGCGGCAAATCGGAAATGTCCTTCAGGCGCTTGCCATCGACCATTACGGCCAGCATGTCTGCCGCATCGGACATGCCAAGGGTTTCTACTGTGGCTTGCAACTCATACAGGGCAAAGTGATATACGCAATCAATGTCCCCTGTGCCTAGGGCGATAGATGCAAGTCGGCTTGGTGTCGGTTCGGCCGTGACGACCACCACATGCGGCAGATGCCCCTTGCGGTTGCGCACTAGGTTCAATGCTTCGGATCGGGCGTTTTGCGCCCGGTCGCTGCGAATCGTCCATTTGCATGAAATGCTGGCATGCAGCAACGGCATGCCGCCGTTTCTTTTGCGTAGACAGGCAAGCGTAGTCACGTTGTTATCGACTAGGAACGCTGGGGTATTGATGGCACTGTCATCCTCGGTATCGCGCACCACCACAATATCCGGTGTGATGGTGTAGTCGTTACCCAGAGCCGCCGCCAGTTCAGCATCGGCCTTGGCGGCTCGGTCAAGCGCGACCAGGTGCGCGTATTGTTCGTAACGTGCAATTTCCAGACGGTTTCGGCCAGAGACTTGATGCACGTCCCAAGAGCCAGGTCGCAGGTGGCCAAGCTTGAGGAAGGTTTCACGCACGAAGCCTGCGCAGATGCTTTCAAACAGGTTGCCCGAAGTCTGACCCGCGATGCGCTCGCTGATGGTTTCAGCCTTGAGCAGATTGGCAATGCCCTTGGCAATCGCTTTGCTCGTGGTGTTGCTGCTGTCGGCATTGCTCACCACTCCAGCATCGTTGATGGTTAGCGTTGATTCAAGCAGTGTTGCATGGAAAGCCTTGCGAGCTTCCGAGAATTCAGCGAGCGCACTCATCATGCTACTTTGTAGATACGTTTGGCGGACAGCGCCGCGAAGATTTGCCGGGCCACGGCAGCGGCCACCGGTGGGGGGAAGGCGTTGCCGATCTGACGATAGGCGGCCGTCTTGCGGCCGGAGAATTGCCAGTCATCGGGGAAGCCTTGAATGCGTGCTGTCATGCGCGGCGTCAGGCGCGGCATACCCACGAAGTCACGGGTCGGTGCTTCATCCCACAGTCCCATGCCATCGACGCCCAAGGCAGCCCAGGCGCGTTTTGCGCGGGTTGGCCCAAGGTCAGGTCCACCGTGTTTTTTGGAACCGCCTACTAGGGTTGGAGCGATGGTGTTTGCCTGTTCGCGCCAGAAAATCGCGCCGCGCCAGCCGTTAGCGGCCATGAGGTTGTGCAGCAGCTCGCCCACAGTCGGCGGTTTGCTTTGCAGCGGTTTCGGCCAAGAGAAGCCGTCGGCCAGGTTTTTGCGGATAGCGACGAACACCACACGCGGGCGCAGTTGAGACACGCCATAGTCCGATGCGTTGAATAACCGCCAGACGGGCATATAACCCAATTTCTTGAGTTGTTTTTCAACCTTGTTTCGGTAGTCGTCAAAGACGGCATCAAGCAGACCGCGCACGTTTTCCAGCATCACGGCTTTCGGGCGGCACTCATCAACTAGGCGGATAGCTTCGGGGAACAGGTCGCGCTCATCCTTTGCGCCGAGTTGCTTTCCAGCCTTGGAGAACGGCGGACATGGCACTCCGCCGCTCACAAGGTCGATGCCCTGATAGGGACGGCCATCGAAGTGGCGCAAGTCGTCCTCGATGACGTTCCAGGTGGGGCGATTCAGGCGCAGCGTAGCGCATGCGGCGGATTCCAGTTCGACTAGGGCGGTATGATCGAAGCCAGCCATTTCTATGCCGAGAGCCTGACCTCCTGCTCCCGCACACATTTCCAAGGAATTGAATTGACTCATATCGCTTTTATCTTGGTTGATTGGCGTGGCTTTCTGATTGCCGATACCGCGAACATATCCGCCTGCAAGCCGCCTTGATGCCTGTCGGCGAATGTTTGCATGAACTCGCGCAGTACTTCCGACGCATTCCGGTTTTCAGCCAGACAGGCACCTTGGAACGCTTCACGTAGTTCCCTTTCAATACGGATACGGAGGCCAACATCTTTGTTTGACATAATATGGCAGTATCGCATGGATACATGCTTGTGTATCCAAAAAATGCGGTTGTCCCTTGTCTTTTCGGGCTGATGGCAGAAATTGAGCGATGCCGAATAGCCACAAGGAAAAGTTTGTAACGATTGCCGAACAGGTTGCCCCAGATAGCACTTGATGATACGGCGGCTAAAGCTATCTCTAGAACGCTGCCTTCCTAAAAATCGGCGTCGTCAGCCAAGCGATGCTGATGCCGATTAGGATGGTCAGGCCAATGGTGCGCAGTGCCGGGGTGGTGCTTGCGGCGAGCAGGCCGAATGACAGAAGGGTGGTCGCGGCGGCGGCGCAGATGGCGAGGAAGGCGCGGGCATCGCTCTTCTGGGAAACGAGGAAGAGGCCGTAGTCGATGCCCATGCCAAAGACCAGCAGGAGCGTGAGCGCGCTGAGCAGTTGCAGCGGCAATCCGGCGTAGCCCATGATTGCCAGCGTCCCCAGCGTGGCCAGCAGGGAAGGCATGACGACCCGCCACGTCTGGCGGCGGAAGGCGGCGAAGAGCGCCAGCGGAACGAGCGCGTAGACGGCGAGGAGCGCCGCGCAGAGCCACGTTCGGTAGCGGCCCATCAGCAGGGAGACTTCGGCAGTTTTGTCGACCCATTGGACATGGGCATCGCCCAGCGCCGCCAGTTGCCGCGCGGTGTCGGCGTCAGACAGCCCTTTCACCAGAACGATGCTGGAAATGCGCCCGTCCTGCGGGCTTCGGCCTTGCCACAGATAGCGCAGCGGGGCGGTGGCGGGCGCAGCTAGCCATGCGTCCGGCGTGAGCGGCGCGGCTTGCGGCACGCGGCTCCAGTCCTCTGGAATTTCCAGTTCCTTCGCTAATCCGGCGCGGGAGGCGGCTAATTTTTGCTGCGCCTCTTGCGCGGCCTGTTGCCGCCGCAGGGATGGCAG
>JAITVD010000026.1 GCA_031285965.1 Azoarcus sp. | reverse complement strand
TGCTGCGCAAGGATGGACTTGACGGTCGCATCGCTTGAGCCGTCATCGACGAAGACGACTTCGGACGCATAGCCAGTCCCTTCGAGAACCGGCATGAGCGCATCGATGAAGGCCGGGATCTGGCCTTTCACCCCAGTGCCAGTACAGGCGTCGAAGGTGCAAGATGCGAACGACTTCAAGCTGGTCACAGTGATCACGGGAAAAAACGACATGCGATCCAATGAGGTATACCGTGTTTGTCGTAGTCCTCATATCCCTTCGATGCAATTCTTGCAGACGGGTACAAGGCTGCGGCAATCGAGGCCGTCATGGGTTCAAGCTCGACACCGTGCAATTCCGAGCTTTTTCGCATGTCTGCGGGCATCAGACCGAAAAAATTACCCACGCCCACGGAAGGCTCCAGCACACGCCCGTAGCGGAAACCCATCTGCCCAAGCGCCTGATAGATTGCGCCCACCACGGCTGGTGAGGTGTAGTGCGCATTGAGCACAGAGGCACGAGCGCCCGCCCATTCTTTATCTGTGAGCAATGCCCGCAGTTCGGCATGTTCGTTCGACCATTGCCTGTTGCCGGGATCAAAGACGCTCTTCAACGCACCCCAGCCAACATAATGCGCAATGGCCTTGCGCTCATCAGGCGTCGCTTTTCGGCCCTCAGCCGCCAAACTCTTGAGGATACGGATAGCCGTGATGTTGTCGCGGCACTTTTGGCCAAGCCCCCCCCGCGCCGATGGCCTCATCGGCAAGATCAAAATCGGCATCCTGCGCGGGCAGTTCCGGCGCTATTTGACCCGCTGCCGGAGCCGGAGCCGGAGACTTCAAAGGCGGAAAATCAAACAGCAGATCAAGTTGCGGCTTGTTCGATACGGATGATGTCGCCGGGTCTGCCCCGAACGTGCCTACGGCACGGGCGGGGCGGGGTCTAGTCCGGCCAGTTCGTTGATTTCCCACTGCGAGAGGCTCTCCCCTGCCCCGCTCTGCGTCGCCTCGACCCAAGCGTCTAGTTCCTGCTCGGCCTGATTCTCCAGCGCCGCCCAATACTCGCCGCTCTCCAAGAGGGTTTTCACCCGATCCGGCCAACCCAGCATCCAGCGGTTGGCGATGGAAATTGAAAGATTGCTGGATCGCCCCAGCTTCTCCAGCATCTCCGGCGGGTATGCCTGTGGGGTCACTATTTCTCGGGTTGTCATTGCTTTTCTCCTCGAAAATACTTGATTGCTCGCCAGCCATTCCGTCACCCCGTTCAAAAATTTGCTGATAGTACGTGACGAACGAACGTGACCGCCAAAATAAAAGACCAAAAAATAAATATATATTATTTTACTCCACAAACAAAATTAAAAATAAATTATTTTAATATCTGTTTAATACTTCATAAAGATGATCAAGCAGAACGGGACTGGCCATACGCAGCCAGCCCCTCCACGCTCTGCCGCATTATCCTCATTCTCAGCAGCGCCGCCTGTCTTTTGGCGAACACGTGTTACTTACACGAAAGCCCTTTATTTCTCTCCCGCCTCAATGCTTAGACCGTGCTTAAGCAGTTGCACCAACGCCAAGTTGAAAACCGCCGCCCTGCTCATCCCCAACTCCCGCGCAAGCGCGTCAATGCCAACCAACGTATCCGGGCTAACCGTTATGCTGATTTGCCGTTTGCGTCCTTTCTGTACTCCACGCGCAGCATCCGGCGCAGCGCCAATGAAGGCATCGACGCTAGCTACTTGGGGTTGTTTTGGCCTTGTTATTGCCATTGCTTTACACTCCTTTTAATGTTGAATTGGTATTAAAAATACATTCAACCAATGTTATCAGTTCGTCACAGGCTTTCCGGTCTGCGGGTTTCAGTTCCAAGACGGACAACCCCTGCCCCGCAGCATTTGCATACGCCTTGCGTCGCCTCAACGGCTGCAACAGCATGTCAATCTGCGGAAAGTCTTTTACAGCCTCAGCAGCTTCAATATTGTCGGTAGATGCCTCGCCGGGGTCTGCGCAGTTGAGAACGGCGTATACGCGCAATCCTTCGCGCACGGCTCGCGCTTCATCAATCAGGGAGGCAATCTGTGAGAGCGACCAAACATCGAACGACCGCGGTTGGAACGGCACGACCAGCACATCCGAAAGCGTTAGCGCGGCACGGAGAGCCGTTGAATCTCGCCCGCCTGCGTCGATGACTACATCGTCGAATTTCTGCACCTGCTGCTGTAGCTGGCTACGCAGCACATGCCCATCCGGGTAGGTAGCGCATGAAATGCCCGGATTTCTATCAGCACGGATACTAATAGCCGTCTGCGCTGTCCCCTGCCTATCGCCGTCGATCAGCCACACATCGCGCCCATTCAGGGCGCGGGCAATGGCGATATTCAGCGCCACGGTAGTTTTGCCGACACCGCCTTTTGTATGCCCTACAGTTACAATCATCTCGCTCTCCTTTGTTCGGCAATCATAATAATTTATTTTTAATATAAATTAAAGTGTAAAAAAACATTAAAACAACATCAAAATACCCATACACGCAAAGCCTGTGTGGCTACAGCCCAATCTCTGCCCCGTCGCCGAGGCTGCGGACCATGCCTGTCTCCGCCTCCCTCCCGCGCGGCAGGGCGACGCCCCTGGCCTCGGCAACGTCCGGCAGCAATTGGAGCCGCTCGCGGCTTGAGAGCGCCGCGTCGATGGCGGCAAGGTCGGGCGCTTTCCCATCGAACGCCTGTTTCTTCTCGGCAGCGCCCCGGTAGAAAGCGGCCTTGAGCCGCTCGGCTTCGGTGTGGCCGACGTAGCGCGGGTCATCTGCCATCGCGCGGGCGTTCCGCTCCAGCGAGCGCATGCCGTGGCGGTGCTGCTCCGCGCATTTGAACCCATTGAACAGTGCGATGGCCTCGTCGACGCGGGCAAGCTCCGCATCGGGGATGCGCCTGTCCGCGCAGTCCGGGCGCAGTTCCTCCCACTGGCGGGCAAGCGCGGCAACCTGCTTGTCGGAAAGGCTGCGGCCTTCTTCAAGGGCTTCATGGACGCTCCGGCGCTTGCCCCCGCCCGCGCTGTCGTACAAAAGGTCGCTTTCCCGGTTCATCACGCGCACCCGGTCAAACTTGCCCGCGTCTTTCAGCAGGTTTTCCGTGAAGCCCCCATAGCCGAGGTCTTGCTTGGATTCCGGCACGTCGCGGACGTAGCCGGAATCGTCACGGACACGCTCCCGCCTCGCCAAGACGCCAAGGCGGCTTTCCTCGCGTGAGACGGCCATAGCGACAAGCTCGCACCGATACCCTGCTTCGCGGGCGTGTCCCGCAAGGCCCGACAACGAATTGTGATGGCGGAAAAGCCCTTCTTCCAAGATGTTCCGCCTGCCTTCAAACGCGTGGCCGCGCACCCGCTCCGCTATCTTTTTGCAGTCCGCATGCGTCTGCGAGGACGTGAACCGCCCTTCCTTTAGTTCTTCGACTTTTTCATGAAACACATCCGCATCAATATGGATGAACCCGCCCTTTCGGGACAGGTCTGCAATGGCCGCGCCGACCGCCGTGGACTTCCCCGCGCCCGGCTGCCCGCCGACGAGCACCATTGTCGGCGCTTCCTGCGCCGTTGCGCCCGCAGCCTTCTCGCTGTAGTAATCCTGCGCGAGCTTGGCTGCTTCCCTGTCGGTCAGCGGGGCGTACTCAGCCATGCCTACGCTTCTTGCTCGGCAGCGGGGCGATACATTCGCCCATAACCGCCTCAATCGCCGCTGCGCCTGTTCCGCCCAAAAACGCATCCTCCAAAACAGACAGCGCCCTTGCCTTGGCATCGAGGTAGGCCACCAGCGCGGGGCAGGGGGTCTCTTTTTCCTTCTCAAGCATGCGCTTAACGCTGACTTTCGCGTATTCCCCGTTGATGAGACCCCTTGCAGACAGGTACTTCTCTGCTTTGTTGTACCTGCGCCGCCGTGCCTCCAGAACGGGGTCGGACTCCCGCTCCGGGTCTATCAGGCCGCCCACGATGGCATCGACCGCCTCCGTGTCGTCCGGCGACAGATTCGTCCACAGGGCGAGAAGTGCGTCCGCCTCGGCGTTAAAGTACTTCAAGAGACAGGCGCTTTCGGGGTCGGCGCTCCAGCCCTTGGTGCGCTCGGCCATCACGCGCTCACGCTCCTTGGCCACAATGCCCCGCGCTTGCGCGAACCGGATGTCAGTGTCTTTTGTCATGAAAATCTCCTTGCTGCCCTTCATCGGGGCTGTTTCAGCCCGGCTGTTCAATATGAACTTATATTAACATTGTTTTGATATTAAATAAATGTAAAAAAACATTAAAACAACATCAAAATACCCAGTTTTTTGAAACTTTAGTATACTGCTCTAGCTCATGTTTTTGGACGTTACAAAATGCTGTTTGACCCAATCGACGCATGGTTTGAAAAAGGTTTTCGCATCCGAAAACTTCGGCAGAGCACCATACGCGCCGACAGAATCCGCTCCGCCGGGGGACTGCGTCCGCTTGGCACAAACAGGGTCAAGTTCTCCGGCGGCGCAAAGACAGCAAACGCACGAGCCATCCTGAAACGCGCTCCCGAAGTGATGGTAAAGATCACCGGACACTCAAACGGCCTGAACACTGCCAAACACCACCTTGATTACATCTCACGGAACGGGGAAGTCGAGCTAGAAAACGAGCGCGGCGAAACCACTAAAGGAAACAGAGCCGTTAAAGACCTTCTCGATGAACTGAAAGCATCGCAGATACCCGCCGAGAGCAAGCGCCGCGAGTTCCTGCATGTGCTGTTCTCAATGCCGCCCGGAACGCCGGAACGTGAGTTCAGAGAATCCGTTCGTCAATTCTGCCGCGAGGAGTTTGAAACTAGGCAGTACGTTATCGCCGTGCACCGAGATACAGACCATATGCACGCCCATGTATGCGTTGGAACACGGGACATGGAACGCGCCGATGAGCCGCGCCTGTCGCCGCGCAAAGCCGATTTAAGCCGATGGCGGCTTGGATTTGCCGACAAACTGCGCGAGAACGGCATTGATGCCGCCGCAAGTGAGCGCAGACACAGATTCCAGTACCGACGCGCAGAAAAGGCAGAAATCCGTCAAATCCGCGCGGACAACCCAAACTCGCCCGTCTACAACAAGAGAAGGGCGCTCAAACAGGTCGAAGAACGCGCCATGCGCACGATGGCAA
This sequence comes from Azoarcus sp., assembly GCA_031285965.1. Classification (GTDB taxonomy): domain Bacteria; phylum Pseudomonadota; class Gammaproteobacteria; order Burkholderiales; family Rhodocyclaceae; genus WRNU01. Next base: position 19,210 of record JAITVD010000026.1, on the reverse strand, counting down.
AACCCGATATGGCGTTTGTCGAGCCGCGCAGACCGCCACGTACCCCCAAGGTTTATGAAGCCTTGGCAGACGAACTCCGCGCAGCACTGAAATCTGGCCAGCGCCCGAAAAACCCCGCAAGCGCCGCCATCGAAGCAAGCCGCGCCCTCACGAAAAGAGGGTGGGAGAATGTCTTGCGCAACCTTGAGCAAGCTGGAGACCCTCTGGCAGAAGAGGGGAGGGCGTTTCTAAGAGCCGCAGAGCGCCCAGTTGTATCACGGAATCAGGCGCTTTTTGATGAAGCGCAAGCCCGCACACGCACGAAAGGGCAGGGCGCTGGAAATAGTCTATAAGTAATATATTAACTTTAGATTGTTTTTATATTAAATTGGTGTAATTTACACTTATCTGTAGTGACTTGCAAACATAAACATTCCGGCCTGCAAACAACGCGATTTCAGGCCAAGAATCGCTGAAATAATCCTCCCCGTCCGGCCAGGATTATTTGAGAATGAGCCAGCAAACATCCGCGCAGGCTTGCAAACATCCACGGCAGGCCAAGATTGTCTGCGAACAGAACCATAGTCTGGCCGTCGCTTCTTGCCTCGAAGCAAGTCAGGCGGTTTCGACTTCGCCGAGCAGATCCGGGTGACGATCCAGCAGCCTGAACAGCTTGACCAAGGCCAGCGGCGGCTTGGTCTTGCCGTTTTCGTAGCGCGAGAATGCGTTGACGCCGCCGCCAAAGAGTTCTGCCGCCTGCCGCTGGTCGAGGTCGAGCTTTTTACGCACTCTGGCGATGTAAGCGGGATCGACGTAGGCGGAATTGACCTGGCGCAGGAACTGGCCGATCAATTCGCTGTAACGGTCGCCGTGCACACGATCCAGCACAACTTCATTGCAGGCAGGGCAAAAATCGCCCGTTACCGCAGGAATGGCAGCGGTCTCGCCCTTATAAGTGAACGGGATGTCGCGCGTGTCGTGAATCAATTCCGCCGCGCCGCAGCATGGGCATTTCATGGTCATAGCTCCTTGAAGGAAACGATCAGCACGTCATCAACAACGGTCAGCTTCAGGTAAACATCATCGCCGCGCGTCGTCTTGGTGCGGTATACGTCATGCTAGACACGATGGTCGGCATGGGTCGTCATGCTCTTGTAGAAGTCGGCGGAAGCCAGCTTTAGAACGACAGAGCACATCCCGTCCAAGTCGCTGATCCCAAGCCCGCGCGCGCCATCGAAGGCGCTGGCCGTAGCCCTGACCCGCCCTGCCTCGACCAAAGCTCTGACGCTTGGCAGCTTGTAATGCGGCGTACCTTTTTCCATGCGCGGATTTTTAACCTGATCGGTGAATTTGTCAAATAGGCATGTTTGCGCAAGTTCGAAAAACGAAAGACTTGGCGGAGCAATTCAATGTAAAGCCACATGTCATAAAATCTCTGTTTGCAAACCAACTCGATCCTGCGCCGGCAACGGAACTTCGCGCTGAATTCCTGAAAGCCGGATTGCCCGTATAAAAGGCACAGATGCGCAATTCCATTCGCCGACAATCTTGGCCTGCCGTGGATGTTTGCAAGCCTGCGCGGATGTTTGCTGGCTCTTTCTCAAATAATCCTGGCCGGACGGGGAGGGTTATTTCAGCGATTCTTGGCCTGAAATTGCGTTGTTTGCAGGCCGGAATGTTTATATTTGCAAGCCGCTACACATATTCTTTCTCCCATCCGTTCAGGCATTGTTTTACAGATGCGAAATTGTAAATGATTATCGAATATGCGTGCATGTATTCTGTTTGATTTTCTTTCCCTGGCGTTGTCCGAGGCAACCTGAAATGTAAAAACCCCACCAAAACGGAGTTTGTGGTTGATGCCGGGGTCGGTGCGTCTCACTTCTCGCCCAACAGATTCTTGATGACCTGCCCTGCGTGGCCACCCTGCTGGATATGGATGAGGCTTTGCGAATAGCTCTCGCCGAGCGAAATCACTTTCAGCTTCGGGGCCGTCTGGATCACCATCGGATTCGACCAGATGCAGCCGTCGAAGCCTCTCGCCACCCTGGCAGGCCGAGGCATTCGCAGACAGGCTGACGCCGGGCAGGGAATTGCAGGAAAATTTTTGATGGGTTTTATGCGGAGTAGCAGAACTGTTTTATTCTAACTTATTGATTTTATTATATAACTGGCGGAGTGGACGGGGCTCGAACCCGCGACCCCCGGCGTGACAGGCCGGTATTCTAACCAACTGAACTACCACTCCGCATGGAACGCCGCATTATAGCCGCGTTCCTGAAACTTTGGCGTCCCCACGGGGATTCGAACCCCGGTTATCGCCGTGAAAGGGCGGTGTCCTAGGCCTCTAGACGATGGGGACGCGGATGCTGCCGTTCTTTCTGGTGGAGGTAAGCGGGATCGAACCGCTGACCTCTTGCATGCCATGCAAGCGCTCTCCCAGCTGAGCTATACCCCCGACGAAAGAGGGCGGATTGTAGTGTGGGTTTTGGGGTTTGTAAAGTGCCTGAAACCGCAAATTCTTCCTATTTTTCTATAATATCCGGCAGAAATTTTGACCGGAAGCGCCGCTGCCATGCCCATAAAAGAAGTTCGTATGCCCAAATTTCCCGAGTGCTGGGAGAGTTGCGGCAACTGTGGGCAGGGCGAGGTGGTCGTGCTGGAAATCCTTGTTTCGTCCGGCGACCGCATCACGTTTGACGACACAATCCTCATCCTTGAAACGGGCAAGGTGGCGCTCGATATTCCTTCTCCGTGGGCTGGAACCGTGGAAGAAGTGCGGGTTGCCGAGGGCGACGTGGTTGGCGAAGGCGATTTGCTGGTGACGCTGATAGCCTGAACGCGGAGCGGTGCTCGCGTTCAGGCGCGGGATTTGCGCCCGCCTCGTTTTATCAGGCTACCGTCGGCGCGTTTTTTTGCGTGTTGCCGCTTTCTTGCGCGGTTTTTTTGCTTTGGCGGGCTTTGTTTTGGCGCTTGCCGATGCCTTGCGCGTTACGGCGGATTTCGCCCTCGGAGCCGGAGGTTCGATGCCGTCGTGATTAAAAGGCGAAGTCTTTTCCGTGCGCAGCGCGCTGGCCAACTGGAAAACCGCCATTGCGTAAAAACTGCTGCGGTTGTAGCGCGTGATGACGTAGAAATTGCGATAGCCGAGCCAGTATTCGGTTTCCATTCCCGGCGTTTCGAGGTCGACCAGCGTGGCGGCATTGGCGGACGGGAATGCGCCGGAAAGCGGGCGGATACCCGCCTCCAACAAATGCGCCTGGCTCAGGCGGGGTTCGATGCCCGCCTCGATGAGCGGCGCGGGGTTGGCACCGGGGACGAGCCGAACTCTGACCGCGACGGGTGTGCCTGCCGTCCAGCCGTGCATGTGCAGGTAATTGGCAATGCTGCCGATGGCATCGACCCCGTCGCTGTCAAAGTCGATTTTTCCGTCGCCGCTGAAATCGACCGCGTAGCGGCGGATGCTGCTTGGCAGGAATTGCGGCCAGCCGATCGCGCCCGCATAGGAGCCGACGTAGCTGGACGGGGGGCGGCCTTGTTCTCTGGCGAGCAGAAAAAGCGATTCCAATTCGCCCCGGAACAGTTCGGCGCGCGGCGGGTAGTCGAAAGCCAGCGTGGCGAGCGCGGAGAGCGTCTCAAAATTGCCTTTGTTGTTCCCGTAAATCGTCTCAACCCCGAGGATGCCGAGGATGATTTCTGGCGGCACGCCGTATTGCTGCTCGGCGCGGCGCAGTTCGTTCTCATATTGCGCCCATGTGCTCAGCCCGTCTCCGATATGCCTGCTGCCGAGAAACTGGTTGCGGTAGCGTTGCCATGAACGTACCCCGCGCTTCGCGGGCGGCGTGATGAGGTCGATGACACGCGGGATATGGCTAGCGCGGGACAGCGCCGCATAGATTGGAGCGGTTTCCAGCCCGTTGCGGGCGGCGATTTCTTCGACGAAGGCGGAGACATCCTCGCGCATCGCGTAATCGTCCGCATGTGCACAGGCCGCCCCGAGGGCGAGCGCCAGACAAGCGATGCCCTGACGGAGCAGGGACGCATGAGTTTTAATTATTCCTGATTTCATCCGGGAAAATTCCTGTCAGAAGCGCCATCTATGAGCGCCGCCTCGATGCAGGGATTGGCGGCGGGTGATCTGTCTTGAGGTTCAGGGCATCAATTGCGTGTGCCAGCGCGTCGACATCCGTGCGCAAGGGCGGTAGACGATAACGCAAACGGGCATATCGCGTACAGATTGTGATGAGCGTGTCCGCATCAATGGGGCGAGCCGTCGCCAGCCTACGGGAATAATCCATCGGCCCCTCGGCGGGCATACGGGCAAGGCCGAGCGGGGCGAGCCGGGCGGAAAATTGGTTCCATGCCAAATCAAGCGCGTCCAGCCTGACATCCTTGCGGCGGCGCTGCGTCCAAGCGTAAAACGCCGCCATCAGGAGCGCGACGGCGACGGATGCCGCGCCGAACGCGGAGGCCGAAGAAAAATCCTCCAAGCCAAAAGTCCTGAGCAAGTCACGCTGGCGGCGGCCATCGTAAGCGATGACCATCTGGTTCCACTGCGTCGAGACGGCTTCCCAGCGGTCGCGCCATTGCCGCAGCCACAAATACTCCGGGCGCAGCATGAAAGGCAGCCCTTGTGTCAGCGCCCCTTCCAGCCCGTGGTCGATGCGCGTCGGCGCGACGAGCGCCGTGGGGTCGACCCTCACCCAGCCTTGCCCCCCGTACCAGACTTCCGCCCAAGCGTGGGCATCCGACTGGCGCACGCTGATGATTCCGTTGATGGGATTGACGCGCCCGCCCTGATAGCCCGTCACCACGCGCGCTGGCACGCCAGCGGCGCGCGCCAGAAAAACGAAGGCTTCGGCAAAGTGCTCGCAAAATCCCATTCGCGTATCAAACAGGAAAGCATCGACGCCGTCTTGCTCCATCAATGGCGGTTGCAGCGTATAGACAAAGCGTCCCTCAAACAGCCAGACGAGAATCCGCTCGACCGTCTGCTGGGGCGTTTGCGCTTTGAGTTTCATGGCAAGCGCCCGCGCGCGGGGATTGCCTCGGATGGGCAACTGGAGCGCCTGATTGAGCGCCTGCGGAAATTCGTTCAGCCCGACGGGCGTATCGGGAAAAGAACTGAAAGCGAACCGCACGCGGCTGGTGACGGGGCGCTGCGACATCGCTTGGGAATCGCGTGTGAAACGCACGCCGCCTACGGGCCCTGCGGGGTAATCGAGCGCCGGAATCCATTTTTGCTGATGCGGCTCAAGCATCAACCGGTAATCGAAGCGGCGGCCAGACGGCGCGTAAGGCGGCGTTTCCTTCGGCGGAAACTCCACCCTGTACCAGATACGCCCAACGAAGCGGTTCAAAACCGGACCGCGCCAGTAACGGTCTGCCGGAGCCGGCGGTTCGCCGTTAAATTCCGCCGTAAAGGCAAGATTGTCCGACAGGATGAGTTCGCTGATGGCACCCGGCGACATCGTCTCGGACAGCCCCGTTCTTGAAATCGTGTCTCCGGGAACGCCCCACAGCGGAGAGACCGCGCGTGGGAACAGCACGAACAGTGCCAGCATGAACGGCAGCCCTTGCGTGAGCAGCGCAAAGCCCATCCGCAGCCGCTCGCGTGTGCCGCTGGCGGGGTCGGACAGCGCGATTTGGCTGCCAAGCGTCACCGTCAGGGCAACGATAGCTAATGCGGCGGCAGGAATGGACTGGTCGCTGAAGAAAAGCCCAAACTGGAGAAAGAAACAGAGGAACGCGACGACGCGAATGTCGCGCATGCTCTGAATTTCCAGCAGTTTCAGGCAAAGCAGCGCCGCCAGAAAAACCATCCCCGGCGTTTTGCCGAAAAACTGCCCCAAATCGAACCGGACGCCAAGCGCCACCGCCAGCACAAGCGGCACGAGCACCCAGCGCGACGGCGCGGCTTTTCCGTGCCACAGCAGCCAGCCCCGCCAGACAAGCAGCGCCGCGCAGTACGCGATGACCCAGACGGGCATTTTCGTCAGATGAGGCAAAAGGGTCAGCGCCGCCGCCGCCAGCAGCCAGATGCCCTGATTCCGCTGCAAGGAAAGCTCGATGGGTTTAGCGCGTTTTGAAGGAACGCGGCGACGAGCCGAAAGACCGAACAAGCGCAGACCGAGTGCCTTCGCGCTCATTGCTTTTCCCGTTCCGCGCCGTGCCGCGCCAACGCGCCGAGGCAGCGGTGCAGGTGCGCTTCACCCCGCGCGGAAGGAAATTCGCCGCTTGGAAGTTGCAGCGCGTAACGCTGGCCGATTTGTCCGGCATGAAGCAGCCACGCGGCCAGCCTCGACAGGCGTTTCTCCTCGGGCAATCCGTCGGGCAGGTCGTCCCATTTAAAAAACAGTTCGCCGCCCGCTGAGGCCGAGAATTCTTTGGTCATCATTTCCCGGCCTTGCGCATAAACCTTCCAAGCCAGATGGCGGGGCGAATCCGTGTCGCGGTAAGCGCGCAGCCCCGCGAAATCCTCATTGCCCGTGCGCGGGCTTCCCCAGTTTGCGGAGCGCCTGCCCGGATAGGACGCGGGCGCGGGCGGATTAGCTTCCGGCGAGGGAAAAACCAGCGCCTCCATATCCGGCATCAGCACGCTCCAGGCGCGAACCAGACCGAGCGGCCAGCGCGTCTCCAGTATCGTGCGGTTGATGGGCAGCACGCCGCGCCGCTCCGCAGGCAGCGACAGAAGGATTTCGCTGCTTGCGGCGGGCGGCAGGTCGAAACGGGTTTCCCCCTTTTTGCCGTATCCAACCAGACGGAGCGCCGGACGGCGGCGCGGGTCGGGGTTGTCGATGAGCAGGTGAAACACCACGTTGCCGCCGGGGAATGCGGCCTCGGCTTTGCCATACCGGACAGAGAGCCGCAGCAGGTTGCGGAAGGCGCTCAAGACGCTGGCGATGCCCACGCCGCCGAGCAGAAAGGTAAATGCGTAGCCCAAGCTGATGGTGTAGTTGATGGAGGCAATCAGCATGACGACCAGCACGCCCGCAAAGGCCAGTCCCGGCAAGGTGGGCAGGATATAGATGCGTCCCTGCCGCAGCGTGACTGGCTCGGCTTCCGGGCTGCCCGGGCCAAACCGGAACAGGGCGCGTAGGCGGGCTGGCACGCGGAACATGCGGGAAGGCTCAGGCCACTGGCACGCTTTGCAGCAGACGGGCGAGGTCTTCCGGCCCCGGCATACGTCCATCGCTCGCCAAGCGCAGGCGATGCCCCGCAAGATACGGAAACACGCGCTGCACATCCTCGGGGAGCACATGGTCGCGCCCCTCGATCATGGCCCACGCCCGCGCCGCCGCCAGCAGACCCAAACCCGCACGCGGGCTGAGGCCGGAAGAGAACGCCGCGCTCTGCCGCGTTGCCGCCAAGAGCGCCTGCGCGTAATCGACCAACCGTTCCGAAACAATCAGGTTTTTGGCGATGCCCTGCAATTCCAGCAATTCGGCGGGGGTCATCACGGGCTTGATGTTCTCCAGCAAAGTGCGGCGATCTTCCCCCTGTAGCAGCATGCGTTCGGCGGCGTGATCGGGATAGCCGAGGCGGATGCGCATGAGAAAGCGGTCAAGCTGGCTTTCCGGCAAAGGGAACGTGCCAATCTGGTACGAAGGGTTTTGGGTCGCAATCACGAAAAAAGGTTCGGGCAAGGGCATGGTCTGCCCATCGGATGTGACCTGCCGCTCTTCCATCGCTTCGAGCAGCGCGCTTTGTGTTTTGGGCGTGGCGCGGTTGATTTCATCGGCCAGCACCAACTGCGCGAACACGGGGCCGGGGCGAAACCGGAAAGCCGAGCTTTCGCGCTCGAACACCGACACGCCGAGAATGTCGGCGGGCAGCAAGTCGCTGGTGAACTGGATGCGCTGGAATTGCAGCCCGAGCAAGCTGGCGAAGGTGTGGGCGAGCGTCGTCTTGCCCGTGCCCGGAACGTCTTCAATCAGCAAATGCCCACGGGCAATCAGGCACGAAAGGGAGAGCCGCCACTCATATTCTTTGCCAAGGATGATTTCGCTGGCCGTGGCCACGAGGCGTTCGATTCGGGAAGTCGCCATGTTCTGAAATGGATACAGATAAAGGTCGAGCCATGATAATCGACGGCTTTTTTGTCCAACGTGGATAAAAGACGGTTCCGGCCTCGCGCACGGGGGTGTTGCCCCATTTTCCGTGACAGACTTCACCACTAATTTTAGAATGACCGTGTTTTGGGTTGCCGCCTGATTCGTGTTCAATGTCAGGGCATTGGTCGAGTGCGTTTTTCAGGATTTATTCATTATGAAAGCATTGCGTCTATCTATTGTTTTCCCCCTGTGCTCCGTCCTTTTTGCGTGTGGTTCCGCGCCTGTTCAGTCGGTCGACCAGAAACAAATCGACCAGACCGTGAGGCAGGCGATCAGAGGAAAGAGCGTAATCAAAGAAAGCCTGCTGCGCGACGGGGAAACAGTTTCCCTTGCCGTGCGTTTGATGGATGACGGGGACAAGCCGGACGGGGAGATCTATCTCCGGGCGGATTGCGCCAGCGGAAAAGCGGATTGGGTCTATGCCGACATCCTGAACAAGAAGGCATCCCCGGCCAGAAAAGAAAGGCGCTACGCCGATGGAACCTCGCTCTACGCGCCGCCGCATCCTCTGGACGAATCTGACGCTAGAGGCGTCCAGCAGCTTGACGCTGTCAAGCAAGCCTGCGAGCGCGTGTCCTCATGGCGCGAAGTCGCCTACAACAAAAAGAACGACACGCAGCTTTTGCTGGACGTGTCGAGCCTCCAGACGCAAGAAGATGGCAGCGTGCGTTTCTGGGCGGCGGTCGATTATCCCCATATCGCCTATATCCGGCTCTACAAAGCGCCCTATGCCCGCCGCGCCGGGTTCTATCAGGCGGATTGCCAGAAACAGTCGTATTCGCTGCTCCATGTCTATTATTTAGACCCGCAGCAGACGATTACGGACGGCGGAATGCAGGCTCGCCCGCCGGTTCTGAAAATTCCACAGGCCACGGGCGACTCCGTCACCTTGCTGTCCGCGGTCTGCGGGCAGGAAGATTTGGCCCAGTCCCTTTTGCCGCCCGAGCCGCGCAGCAAGCGTCTGCCAAATTTTTCCGCCCTGCCCGAGCCGCTTCCCAACATCGTCGGGCAGCTTGGGGAACTCAAGCGCGTTCCGCCGAAGCTCCCCATCAATGGCATGAACATCGAGGGAACGCGCTCGTCCCTGACTGGCAGCGCCGCCGCCCGCCTGAACAAATCCGGCTTTTTCCGTCAGGAAGTCTTTATCGAGCCGACCCAGACTCCCGGCGTTTTCCATGTCACCTGGCAGGAAGGCGACGACAGGACGGAGCAGATCGGCTTCCTCGGCATGATTCCTGTCAGCCAAATGGCCTACAGTGCCGAGGAACAGAGCGTCTCGCGAGTCGCAAGGCTGGAGTTGCGGGGCGATTGGGCAAACATGCCCGTCAACAGCCAGTTGGGATACTGGCAGCGGGAGCAGGTCACGAACCTCATGACCAACCAATCCAACCGGGATTCAGAAGTCATCTGCAAAGTCGTCCGCAGTTTGCCCGCCGAGGAATTGCACAAACAGTTTCAGGGGACGGCAAAAGAACTGAAATGCCATGTCGTTGGGGGCAAAATCGACGAAATCTCCACCTATTACTATCTGGAAGACTACGGATTTGGTTTTCTTCTTGGGAGCCGCTCGCCCAAATACTCCCTGAATTCGCACGTCACTGAAGTCCGCTGACCCGAAAATATGGGACAAACTTCAAAACCGAGGGATTTTTTCATGAAAAAAATTATCCTTGCTTTTGCGCCCGTTTTTTTGCATTCGCCATGTCCGCCTGTGCGCCTGTCGTTTACGGCCCGTCCGAGGATATTACCGACGCCACTTACGTTCAGGCGGTTCAGGCCGTGATAGATGGCGATGAATCCATCAAATCCTTGGATAAGGGATACTTTTTAGCGAATTCGGCTGCGCCGGGATTCAATAAAACGTGGGGCGTTTTCGGAACGATAGTGGTCACGGATAAAACCCTGTATTTCCTGTTCTGGAAGCGGCATGACAACGTTTTTCAGGTTCTGAGAAAGCTGCCGATGGCCGACATTGCCAACATTGCACATGCCACAAGCATTTCTTCGCCTAGCGACTATCTTTCCATCGAGGATAAGAACCAGCGTTTCGATGTGTTTTCTTATTTTGCGATGTATAAGCCTACGGCTCATCTGGTCAAGCAAAAAAACAGCGAATTGCTGAATTATCTCAACGCGGTCAGAAACGCCAAATGACCAAGCCGATAAATACGGTGATGCGTGGCAGACCCCGCGCAAGGCCGGATTGAAAGGCTGACCCGCTCACGAAAAAAGACGGCGGGCTTTATGCCGCGCCGTCTTTTGTTTATGCCGCGCCATCGCGCTGGGGCTTAGGCGCTCAAGATGACCTTGAGCGTGAGCGATTTTTCCTTCGTGGCGTTGGTAAAGAGCCGATATGCCTCCTCGATTTGGTCGAGCGGTAAGCGGTGGGTAATCAAACGGGCGGGGTCAATCTTGCCGGACTGCATGGTCTTGAGCAGCATCGGCGTGGTGTTGGTGTTGACCAGCCCGGTGGTGATGGTGACGTTCTGTATCCACAGGTTTTCCATGTGCAGGTCGACGCTCTTGCCATGAACGCCCACGTTTGCCAGATGCGCGCCGGGAGCGAGGATGTTCTGGCAAATATTGAACGTGGCAGGAAGCCCGACCGCCTCGATGGCGACATCCACGCCCGCGCCGCCGGGGGTCATGGCCTTGATTTGCTGGACGGCCTCTTCCCCGCTGGCGCAGATGGTGTCGGTTGCGCCAAATTTTTTGGCGACTTCAAGCCGGTTGGGGTCGAGGTCGACCACGATGAGGCGGGCGGGGCTGTAGAACTGCGCGGTGAGCAAAGCGGCCATGCCCACAGGCCCCGCGCCGACGATGGCCACGATGTCGCCGGGGCGAACCTGGCCGTTGAGCACGCCAATCTCGAAGCCCGTGGGAAGAATGTCGCTCAGCATCACGAGGGCTTCTTCGTCCGCGCCGGGCTGTATCGGATACAGGCTGTTATCGGCATGCGGGATACGCGCATATTCAGCCTGCGTGCCGTCAATCGTGTGGCCAAGAATCCAGCCGCCGTCGGCGCAGTGCGCGTACATCTGGCGCTTGCAGTACGAGCAGCTTCCGCAAGAGGTGATGCAGGAAATCAGCACATGATCTCCTTTCCTGAAGTTGCGCACGGCGCTGCCTGTCTGCTCGACGACGCCGACGCCCTCATGGCCGAGCACGCGCCCTGGCACGCAGGCGGGTACATCGCCTTTGAGGATATGCAGGTCGGTTCCGCAGATGGTGGTGTGGGTCATGCGGACGATAGCGTCCGTCGGTTTTTCAATGGCGGGATCGGGTTTGTCTGTCCAAGACTTCTGACCGGGACCGCCGTATACCAATGCTTTCATGTTGTCTCCTCCAATATAGTTGTGGGCGGCTGAAACATCATCCAGAAATGCCTGCAAAATCATGACATTAGGATTAGCCTTAATCTTTTATAAAAGATATAAAAGATGTTTATGAGGATAAGCCTTTTTTCGCCGCCACGGTTTAAGGCAAATCAAATCAAGCACCCGAAACCGCACGGCGGGCGGCGGCGATTTCATCCCGGATGAGGCGGTAATGCTCGAATCGGAGCGCGGAAACGCTTCCCGCCTCCACGGCGGCGCGTAACGCGCAGCCGGGTTCGGCATCGTGGCGGCAATTCCTGAAACGGCATTGCCCGAGGTAGGGGCGGAATTCGATGAAAGCGGCTTCCAGCGTGCTGGGGTCGAGATGCGCCAGCCCGAACGCCTGCAAACCGGGGCTGTCGATGAGCCAGCCCTGCCCACGCGGGTAGAGGCGGGTCAGGGTGGTGGTGTGGCTGCCGCTGTTCAGGGCGCTGGAAATTTCGCCGACGCTCGCCTTTGCGTCCGGCACGAGGGCGTTGATGAGGGTGGATTTCCCCATGCCGGACTGCCCGACGAGCAAAACACGCTCATCCCGCAGCCAAGGCGCTAGCGCGTTCGCGCCGCCGTGAAGGGCGGAAAGCTCGATGATGGGGTAGCCCAGCGCGGCGAACGCCGCCAGCCGTTCCCGCGCCGCAGGCAAGCGAGCCGTGATGTCGGCTTTATTGAGCGCGATGAGCACCCCGAGGTTTTCGCTCTCCGCCGCCACGAGGCAGCGCGATATGAGCAGGTCGGAAAAATCCGGCTCGGTGGCGGCGACGATGACAATCCGGCTTAAATTGGCGGCGAGCAGCTTTTGGCGGAAGGCATCGGAGCGCCAGAGCAGGTTGCGGCGCGGATGCCGCGCTTCGATGACGCCCAGCCCGTCGCCCGCTGGCGCAATATCCACCTCGTCCCCGCAGGCGTAGTCATTTCTTTTGCCCCGCGTATGGCAGCGCAGGATGCCGCCAGAAGTTCGGACTTCAAAATGGCGGCCAAACGCGGCAACGACGGTTCCAAAAATAAGCGCCGTGGAAGAAGAAGCGTGTGGAGAACGTGCCAAAGCAGGTTGCCTGCGCGTGGGTTGGGGCGTTTTTCAGTCCATGCCCCATTTCTGCAACCGATACCGCAATTGCCTGAGCGTCATGCCCAGTTTGCGGGCGGCGGCAGTGCGGTTCCAATGGGTTTCGTCAAGCGCCTTGAGAATCTGCCCGCGCTCGCCATCGCCGTCACCTTCTGAAATTTCCGGCTCAAAGCCGTTGATGCCGCCGCTGCTTTCTTCTTCGGCGGGCGCGGCAGCCATGAGGGGCAAGTTGCCAAGGGCGGATGGGTGGATGCCAAGGTCTTCGGCGGCGATTTCGTTGTTTTCGGCCAAGGCGCAAGCGCGTTCCAGCAGGTTTTCCAGTTCGCGGACGTTGCCGGGAAAATTGTATTGCCGCAGGGCGGAAAGCGCCGCGTCCGAGAGGGCGCGCACGGGGCTGCCGTCGCGCTCCGCCAGCCGTGCGAGCAGGTGCGCGGCAAGCTCGGGAATGTCTTCGATGTGCTCGCGCAGGGGGGGAACCAGCAGTGCCAGCACATTGATGCGGAAATACAAATCCTGTCGGAAACGGTTCTCGGAAACGAGCTTTGCCAGATCGCGGTGCGAGGCGGAGAGGATGCGCACATCGACGGCTTGCTCAGCCTGTGCGCCGACGGGGCGCACGGCGCGTTCCTGAATGGCGCGAAGCAGCTTGACCTGCATGGAAAGCGGCAAGTCCGCCACTTCGTCGAGAAAAAGCGTTCCGCCGCTGGCGGCCTGGAACAGCCCGTCCTTGTCGGTTGCCGCGCCGGTGAAGCTGCCCTTGCGGTAGCCGAAGAATTCGCTTTCCATGAGTTCCGGCGAAATCGCGCCGCAATTGACGGGTACGAACGGCCCGGCGGCGCGCGCGCCAAGGCTGTGGATGAGGCGGGCGATGACTTCCTTGCCGGTTCCCGATTCGCCATGAATGAAAACGGGCGCTTGGTTGCGGGCAAACTTTTCGATGAGCGAACGTAACTGAACCATCACGGGCGAACGCCCAACCAGCCCGCGCCCGCCGGATGCCTGCGGGGCATCCGCGCCTGTTCCGTCCGCCGCGCCAGTCTGGAGCTTGAGCGCGTGCTGCACGAGCCTGCGCAAAACCTGAAGCTCGATAGGCTTGGTGACGAAATCGAACGCGCCGAGCTTGAGGGCGCGGATGGCTGTTTCGATGCTGCCGAAAGCCGTGATGACGGCCACGGGCAAGTTGGGCTGGTGGCGCTGGATGTGCTCGACTAAATCCAGCCCGTCGCCGTCGGGCAGGCGCATGTCGGTGAGGCACAGGCGGTAGCGGGTGTTTTCGAGGCGCTTCTTTGCCTCGGCAATCGTGCCGCTGGTCTCCGCGCCCAGCCCCATGCGCAGCAGCGAGAGTTCCAGCAGTTCGCGGATGTCCTCCTCGTCATCGACGATGAGAACGTCGTCCGAGGCGGCGCGGTTGCGGCGTTCTGGAAAACCCGTGCTCATGGTCGGCTCCGTCCGGTAAGGCTGAAATGTGCGCCGGGGCACTCGGGGTCGTCGTCCAGCGGCTCAAGACTGAATCCGTTGGCCTCGGCAAGCTCACGGGCGATATATAGCCCCAGTCCGGTTCCTTTCGCGTGTGAAGTAAAAAACGGTTCAAACAAATGGGCGCGGGCTTGCCCGCCCAGCCCCGGCCCATCGTCGCCCACTTCCAAGCGCACCTGCCCATCCCCCGCCGCTTCGGCGCTAACCTTGACCGAGCCGGGTTTGCCGCTGCAATAGCGGCGGGCGTTTGTGATGAGGTTGTCGAGAATCTGGTGCAGATGGGCGCGGTCTATCCCAAGCGTGAGGTCGGGGGTAATTTCCATCTGGAAAATCTCCCTCTCGTTTTCGCCGCCCAGCCCGAAGGCTTCCAATGATTCGCCAACGAATTCCGCCAGCGGCAGCGCCTCGGGCTGCGTTTTGTCCCGCCGCCCCAGCGCGAGCACGTCGCGAATCATGTGTTCGATGCGTCTGGAATTATCGATGATGATGTTCGCCAGCCGAAGCTGTATGTTGCCGCGCTTTTCTTCGCAAAGCAGTTCGGCGGCTTGCGTCACCGCCGAGAGCGGGTTGCGAATCTCATGCGCCATGCTGGCGGTCAGCCGCCCGAGGGAAACGAGCTTGATTTGCTGCATCCGCCGCTGAATGTCCTCCAAATCGGTGAGAAAGACCAGCATGTCGCTTTCATCGCCCTCCCCGTTGCCGCCGCGACCGTCCGCGTCAGCGCCGACGCGGCTGGCAACCCGGCAGCGCAACAGGCGGCGGGGCTGGCCGAGTTCGAGAAGCTGCTCCCCGTCGTCCTCGCCAGCGCGGCAATACTCGGCGAGCGCGGGAGCAAGGTCGGCAAGCGGGCGGTTTTCCATGTGTTCCAGCCCAAGCAGCATTCGGGCGGAAGGATTGGCTTGCCGCACGACGCCATCCGAGCGCACGACGATGATGCCGTCGCGGATGTCGCGGATGATGTGGGCGTTGATGGCTTCCTGTCGCGCCAGCGCCGCGCCGCGAGAAGCCGCCAGCGAAGCGTTGGCTCGCGCCCGCTGCGCCAGCCATCGCGCCATGATGGCGATGATGAAAAAAGAGATGCACGCCAGCGCCACCTGAAAGTAATCCGACTCGTTGCGGTTCGTCACGTCGCGCCAGACGTTTTCCACCAACACGCTGAGGGTGGCCAGCGCCGCCATGAAAAGCACGATGCGCTCCTTGGCAATCAACCCGTAACCGGCCAGCATAATCATCATCAACACTGGAATGCCGCTGTTGTAGCCGCCGCTCGTCCACATGACGATGTTCAGGATGAGCGCGTCCATTAGCCCCTGAATGACAAGCAAGCGTTTGATGCCGAGGCGGTTTTCGGCATCCGGGAAGCCGAGGGCGAGCACGGCGGCGATATAGAAAAGCGCCGAGAACCAGAACAGTTTCGGCGCTTCGGAACCCAGCCCGATCCGCGTCCCGAGAACGAGGAAAACGGCGGCGATGACGAGCCGGGACAGGTTGAAATAGCGCAGCGCCTTGCGCTGCACCGGGTCGGTATCCGGTTCGGGGAGGGAGGCGGGCGCGTTCACTTGCGATGCGCTTCGCAACAGAAAAACTTGCCCCCCGACTTGATGCCGTCGCTCTCTGGGACATGCACGCCGCAAACCGAGCAGGGCAGCATGTGTTCCGCCTTTTCTTCATTTCCGAAACGGCCACGGGAGGAGCGCCCCGGCGGATTGTCGCGGTTCGCGCTGGAGGGCGAACCAAACAGCGCGCGGCGAACGGCTCGCGCCAGCGTGCCGATTCCGATGACAAAAATGAAGAAAAAGACAAGGAGGAACAAAAGCAGTTTGGCGAACACGGGCGCTCCCAAAGACAGTCATTGACAATGGCTTGGGCAGTTTAGCACCAGCGATGCCGCCGCCGCCGCGTGAAAGGGAGCGGGGTTTTTCCACACATACGCCGCCTCCACGGCTAGAATCAGCCCTTGGAGGAGGAGACAACCGCTCCAGAGCGGACTTCCCGCCAAAAATAACATGTTCAACAGTGTGTCTGTCGGCTCCGACGCAGTCGGTGCGCGGGCATATCAGGAGAAAGGGAAATGAAATCCAAAAGACTTGAAATCGAACAAGTCGCATCGTTCCTGCGTGATGGCATGACCATCATGTACGGCGGCTTCATGGGCAACGGCACGCCGCCGCGCCTCATGCAGGCCATTCTCGAATCGGGCGTGAAGGACTTGACCGTCATCGGCGACGACGCGGCTTTTTCCGATGCCACGAAAGGGCCGGAAGGCATCGGCCTGTTGATTCGCAACAAGCGGGTCAAGAAGCTCCTCACCGGGCATATCGGGCTGAACAAAGAAGCCCAGCGGCAGATGATCGCGGGCGAGATGGAAATCGAGCTGTCCCCCATCGGAACCATTGCTGAGCGCATCCGCGCGGGCGGCTCCGGCCTGGGCGGGGTGCTCACGCCTACGGGTGTCGGCACGTCGGTGGGCGACGTGGAGCAGCCGCTCACCTTTAATGGCGAAAAGCTCAACCGCAAGCCCGTGCTCAACATCAACGGGCGTGACTACCTGTTGGAACTGCCGCTCACCGCCGATCTGGCCGTGCTGGAAGCCATCAAATCCGACCAATTCGGCAACCTCGTCTACTACCGTTCGATGCGGAACCATAACCCGCTCATGGCGCTGGCCGCCAAAACGGTCATCGTGGAAGCGCACGAAGTCGTCAACATCGGCGACATCGACCCGGATCACGTGATGACGCCGGGCATCCTTGTCGATCACATCGTGTACCCCGCGTAAAAGGAGACCAACATGACGCAAACAATGAGCGCCAAAGAGTTCATCGCCCGCCGCATCGCGCTGGAACTCAAAGACGGGGATGTCGTCAATCTCGGCATCGGCCTGCCCACCCTCGTCGCCAATTTCCTGCCAGCGGGCGTGCAGCTTCTGCTGCATTCCGAAAACGGTTTTCTGGGCATCGGCCCCGTCCCCAAAGACATTCCCCCCATCGGCCAGCCCCGCATCGTGAACGCGGGCGGCGCGCCCTGCTCCATCCTGCCCACTGGCTCCACCTTTGACACCTCCATCTCGTTCGCGCTCATGCGCGGCGGCCACCTCGATGCCTGCGTGCTCGGCGGCTTGCAGGTGGCGGAAAACGGCGACCTCGCCAACTGGATGGTTCCCGGCAAGAACGTGCCTGGCATGGGCGGCGCGATGGACTTGGCCGTGGGCGCGAAAAGCGTGATTGTGGCAATGGAGCACACCAACAACGGAGAGAAGAAAATTCTCAAAAAGTGCACCCTGCCGCTCACCGTGAAAGGGCGCGTTTCCGTGCTCGTCACCGAAAAGGCGCTGTTCCGCTTCCTTGATGGGAAACTCGTGCTGGAAGAGACTGCCCCCGGCGTGACCGTGGAGGACATCCGCGCCAACACCGACGCGGATTTCGTCGTGTCCGACAACCTCAAGGAAATGGTAATTAGCCAAGTGGGGCTGTAAGTTTTTTGACCCGGATAAAAAACCCGCGCTTTGCGCGGGTTTTTTATTTCACTTCTCGCCCAACAGATTCTCGACGACCTGCGTGTAGGCTTCATTCGCCATCCAGATTGCATACGTCCAGTCGGCGGCACGCGAAACGCCGCTGACAAACAGCAGGAGGGAGATGTGAAGGGCTTTCATGGCATCAATGTCCAATATGGATTTTCGCATGCCAGTGGCACGCGTCGAGCCACGGCTTGAGAAGAGTATGCTCGCCGCCAGACAATCAATATTCCCAAGGCTTGCACGTGTGACCGCCTTCCGTGGCTTTCCTGATGTGGTCGTTCCGCCTTTCCGCGATCATTTCTTCGCTGAGGCACACTGTCTCATGGAGCTTTTCCTGCAACCCCGCAACGGCCTTCAAGCACTTTTGGCGAGCTTGCGTGGTCTGTAGCGATTTGAGCGCAGGCAAACCCCGCAGTCCCTGCTCGTGGATGGAACACAACAAGACTTCGATTTCAGAAGTCATTGTTTTCACCCCCGCTGCAACGGTCTCCAGGCACTTTTGCCGGGCTTTCGCGGGCTGTAGCGATTTGAGCGCGAGCAACACCGCTTTCCCCTGCGCATGGATGGAACACGACAAGGTTTCAGAAGTTATTGTGTTCCCCCCCACCGCGAGTAAATTGGCGAGGGTGTCCGTTGCCTCGGGAGCCGTACTCAAGGCAAGCCACGAAATGGCCGTGTCACCGCCACGGCTACACATGAAAGCCGAATCGGCATCGGGATCTATCGCTGTTAGCTTGGACGTACAAATGCTTTCGTTGATAACCTGTGTGTAGGCTTCATTCGCCATCCAGCTTGCATACGTCCAGTCGGTGGCCTGCGAAACGCCGCTGACGAGCAGCAGCAGGGAGATGTAGAGGGCTTTCATGGCATCAATGTCCAATATGGATTTTGGCATGCCAGTGGCACGCGTCGAGCCATGGCTTGAGAATGGCATACCAGACGTGGTTGCTGTGCATGAGCCTTCCCCATCCTCCGGGTCTGCCGAAAAGGATGCATCCTGTGCTTGACTCTGAGTTTTCTCCGCCGTGCATCAAGATGGCGCGCGACTCAGAAAGGTTGCCGCCGTAAAGCTTCGGTTTTCCGTTCATCGCTGGTCTGTCGCTTACATGCCTCTTTAGCCAATATGTCCCTGGCAGGATAGGTCGCGTCTGATTGGCTTCACTGGTGGGCGAGCCGGGCACTTCCAGCGTATGAAACGCGGTGGGGTTGAGCGGGTCATCCAGGCTGACCACGCCCATGATGAAGCCATCTGGCCTTTCACCCCAGTGCCAGTACAGGCGCCGAAGGTACATGTGATGATACGTCGCGTCTTGAGGCATATTCTTTCTCCCAGTCGTTTAGGCATTGTTTTACAGATGCAAAATTGTAAATGATTATCGAATATGCGTGCATCTATTCTGTTTGATTTTCTTTTCCTGCCGCTGTCCGAGGCAACCTGAAATGTAAAAACCCCGCCGAAGCGGGGTTTGCGGTTGATGCCGGGGTCGGCGCGGATCGACGACATCCGCGCCGACGTGCGCTCGCTGGAGGCGAGCCAGCGCCGGAGCATGGAGAACATCGAGACACGGCTCACGCACCGCATCGACGGGCTGGAGGCCCGCGTCGGCCAACTGGAACAGGAAGACAAGAACTTCCTCAAATCCAGCAGCAAGGCGGGCGGCGTGTCCGGCGGCGTCGTGGGTGC
>JAITVD010000074.1 GCA_031285965.1 Azoarcus sp. | reverse complement strand
GGCTGGCACTTCGTATAACAGGACTGTATGCGTTTCGCCACCGTTCGGCGGCTCCAGGGTTCCGCAAAACCGCAGTCGGGCTAACGCCCTTTGTGCGGTTTTACTCCACCCACAGTTTGGGCAGGGGTCAACGCTTCGCGTTGCCCTATTACCTGCCCAAACCGTCGCATACAGCCGGAACGTTATATGACATTGCCCCTAAAATTGGTTGAAAATATACTTAAAGATGTCTTGACATAAAGAACTGAATAAGATATATTTTCTTGTTTGGAGGAAAAACGATGAAAGCATTACCAAAAATAAAGTCAAAAGAGATAGAAAAGGCAGAAGATGATTCTTGGGATTTTTTGTATGTATTTTTGAATGAATATTTTGAAATGATAGACAAAAATAAAGATATAATGAAAGAATTTAATGATTTTCAGCATACACTTTTGGCATATTGTTATCTTGATAGTCAGGTTTGTAATGGTGGTTTTATACAACTTATTCAAAATGGTTATGGTGGATATATTTTTAATAATCCATTTTCGGATGCAATAAAATCATGGGGAGCAGAAGAAACGGCAAAAATAGTAGAAGCCGCGAAAGTAATATACAAAAAACATAAGGAAAAATTGGAAACAGAAACCTCATTAGATGAATTTTCTGAATTATATAGCGATATAAAAGATTTTGAACCATTAGAGGATGAATATTACAAAATAAAGGAACAGGAAGTTGAAAAAGTAAAAAAATATGTTGAGGAACATATTAATGATTTTGGAATAATAGAATAAAGATAATGGAGTACGGGCGGTACTTCACATAACAGGACTGTATGCGTTCCGCCGCCGTTCGGCGGCTCCAGGGTTCCGCAAAACCGCAGTCCCCCTTTTTGAAAAAAGGAGGACTTGCTGCTTACTAAATTTTCAAAGTTTGAAGCGGCTGACCGTTTCCTGAAGCTGCGCGGCGCGGCTGGAAAGGGCATGGGTCGCTTGGGCGACTTCGCGCACCGCCACGGTGTTGTCCTCGCTCATGGTGGCGATGTACTCCACGTTTTTGGCGATTTCGGAACTCGCCGTAGATTGTTCGGAGAGCGCGAGTGAAATTTCCGACACGGCATTGAGCACCGCGCTTGAAGCTACGGTGATTTTTTCGATGCTCGCGCCCGCGTGCTCAGACAAGCTGACGGTCGTTTTTACGCCTTCGCTCTGCTGGCGCATAGCCTGGACGGCGCGTCCGGTTCCTGTGCTGATCTGGCTCACGATGCGGGCAATGTCCTCAGTGGAAGTGGACGTTCGTTCGGCGAGCTTGCGCACTTCGTCGGCAACCACCGCGAAACCCCTGCCCTGCTCGCCCGCGCGAGCCGCTTCGATGGCGGCGTTGAGCGCAAGCAGGTTGGTCTGGTCGGCCACTTCCTTGATGATGTTGACTACCGAAGCAATTTCCCGCGACTGTTCCCCAAGCTCTTCAACGCTTTGCGCGGCGCTTCCAACGTCCTGCGCCACACGGCTGATGTCAGTCACCACGGAACGGATGGTTTCCGCGCCATCGTTCGCCGCTTTGCCAGATTCCTGCGCCATCTTGTTGGCATCGTCCGCCGAATTGGAAACGTGGTTGATAGAAACAGTCATCTGCTCGACCGAGGCAGCCATCGAGGTGGCGGCCTGAGACTGGTTCTCGCTGGCGGTGGCAATCTGGGCGCTGGTGGCGCTCAGTTCTTCGCTGGCGGCGGCGATTTCATTGGCATTGCCGCTGATGAGGTTGACGATGTCCCGAAGTTTTCCAACGGTGACGACGATACTGTGCAGCGCACTGTCCGTATCGCCGGGACGCAAGTCGACCTGGACGCTGAGGTCGGCGTTGCTGACGCGCTCCATAATTGACTGGATAGTGCTCGGCTCGCCGCCGATCTGCCGAAGCACGGCGCGCAGAATCCAGAAACCGACAAAGATGCCGCACAGGATGCCGACAATCGCCAGCGCGACAACGAGCGTGACGAACGTTTCAGACTGCTTGACGGCGACTTCGCTCTCGTTTTTGCCAAGCTCGTTCTGCCTGCTGATGAAAGTTGCCAGCGCCGTGCGCCCTTGCGCCGAGGTCGGCAGAAGATGGTCGAAAGCATTTGTGTACTCATCGCGCGCCCGGCTGAACTGGGCAGCGTCACCGGAGGCCGACGCGGCGGCCAGCTTCGGCAGGGCAATATCTATCTCCGCGCTGGCCTTGCGATATTCGTCCAGAGCGTTGATAAATTCTTGATGCAGCTTTCTGGATCCCTCGGTTCTCCAAGAGATTGAGTTGATTTGGTTGAAGGCCGCATTAAATTCTTCCCAAGAAACTTTGCGGGTAGCGATGATTTCATTCAACAATTTGGTCGATTCGGGACTGGCTTCCCCCGCGCCAAACACATACATCGCCTGTCCCCGGAGCACGTAGAACTCTCTGTCCAACGCGCTCATGCTGTTGAGGATCGGTATGCGCCGGAGCGCAATGTCCTTGATGCTGGCAGCCTGATTGTGGGCGGAATAGATGCTCAGGGCGCTCAGAACGGCGAGCAGCCCGATGAGCAGCCCAAAACCGATCATCAGCAAAGTACGCAACTTAAGGTTTTTCATCTCGAATCCCCGCTTCTGCCATGATGTGATGCGCACAATGCAGACACGGCACACAAGCCTAGGCAAATGTGATATGTGTCTCCCAAACCAAGAAACGTCACTCAAAGTGAGGCTACTTAAAGTGAACCGACACTCTATAAAAGTAATGGCGCAAAAGGACGAGAAATAGTTCTCGGGGTATAGTATTTAATCCACATGCGGCTCCTTAAAACGCTGGCGTTTCATAACAGGAGATATTTCAGATAAATGAACTCATCCGCTGCATCCTCCCCGATTCCGACATGGCCACCCCTACTGAAACTGCGCCGGTTCGTCCGCCCTGCCCTCTGGGCTTTCCTCGCGCTGCTCCTGTATGCCGGCATCGGCTTCGTCGTCGTCCCGCTTGCCGCCAAGCACTACGCGCCGCAAGTTCTGGGTGATTTGCTTGGGCGCGTGGTGTCAATCGAAAAGACCGCGTTCAATCCTTTCACCCTGACCGCCAGAATTTATGGCCTAAAAATCATGGAAGGCGCAGAGGGCGGGCAAAGCGACGGTTCCGCCATGCCGACCCTGAGCTTTGAGCAAATCACCGCCAATTTTGAAATCGCCTCGCTCTGGCATCGCGCCCCGGTCATGCGGGAACTGGCGCTCAACAATCCATCCGCCCGGTTGGTCAGGCTTGCCGAAGGCCGCTACAACTGGTCGGATGTATTCGACCGACTCGCGGCGCAGCCAGAAACGGACGATCAGCCCGCCCGGTTCTCCGTCGCCAATATCCATGCCGAAGGCGGGGCGATAGAACTAGAAGACCGCGTCACAAAAGCCTCGCACCGTATCTCCAGCCTGAAACTAGGTCTTCCGGTAGTTTCCAGATTACCGGTCTCGCTCGATATTTTTATTGAACCGGATCTGTCGATGCTGTTCGACGACCAGCCGCTGGCCGCGAAGGGACGGCTGGATTTGCTCTCGGACGGTTTCAAGGCGAAGCTCGAGCAAATCTCGCTCAAAAACTTTGAACTCTCACCGTGGCTCGCCTATCTGCCTTTCGAGCCGTCTTTCAGGCTCCCTTCCGGGGCGCTCGATCTCGATTTGCGCGTGGAATTCAGCCAGCACGCAGATGAAGCGGCCACGCTCTCCGTTCTGGGCAGGGCGCAAGTGAATCGGCTGGCCATCCAAGACCGCACGGGCAAGCCGGTGCTGGCCGCCGCCGAACTGGAAGTGGAACTGGCGGACATCCAGCCGCTTTCCGGGCGCTTCCATTTCAGCAGGATACGTTTGCAGCGCCCCGAACTCGATCTCGTCCGCATGGCGGATGGCCGTTTCAACGTGGAAAGCCTGCTGCCCGCGACCAAGTCGGCGAAAACGGAAAAGGCGTCATCATCGCCGCTGGATTTCCTGCTCTCCTCGGCCCGCGTCCGTGACGGGCTGATCCGCTACAGCGACCATGCGGTAGCGGATGGGTTCAGCACCCGGCTGGAGGGCATCACCCTCGATTTGCGCGACTTGGCCTCCCACAGGCAGGTTCCCGCAGAAATCCGCCTCGATTACACGACGGCGGCGGGCGAAAAAATCAGCCACCAAGACCGCTTGCGGCTACAACCCTTCGAGTACGACGGCAATCTGACGGTGAAGGGGCTGCAACCCGCGCTTTATGGGCGGTATTACTCGGAATACCTCTCCGGTGGCGAAATCCGCAGGGGAAGCGCCGACGGCGTTTTCCGCTACCGGATTGCGTCCCAGAAGAAAAACGGCTCGGATGAATTGCAAGTAGAGGCCGGAATTGAACGGCTCCATCTTTCCGAATTCGTATTCGCCCTGCGCGGACGCAAGAGCGAATTGCTCAAACTTGGAAACTTGACCCTCACCGACGCTGCCATTCAGCCCGAAACGCGGCTGGCGCGAATCGGAGAAATCGACGCGCAGGGCATCGCGGTGGCGGCGACCCACTTTGCCGATGGTCGTTTCGATTTCATGGCGCTGGCAGGCAAACCGTCCCCGGCTGACAGCAAAGCGTCGCCTCCTTGGACGTTTTCTCTGGACAAAGCCAGCATTTCAGACTCATCCATCAGGGTCGAGGATCGCTCGCTGGACGGTCAGCCCGCAGTCATGGCAGCCAGCGGCATCGAATTGCAATTGAGCCATTTCACGACGGCAAAAGGCGCAGAACCCGCCAAGCTCTCCTTGCGCGGACACATCGGCAAAGGAGGCAGCCTTGCGCTGAAAGGAACTTTCGTGCCCGAGCCGCTGCGCACCGACCTTGAAGTCGACCTACAGAATTTCGCCTTGCCCCTAGTGCAGCCCTACCTCGCAAAGCACGTGCAAGTCGACATCCGGGCGGGGCAGCTATCCACCAAAGCGCGGCTCGCGCTCCGCCAGCAAAACGAAACCCTGCGAGGCACCATCGCGGGCAATCTCGCGGTCAGGAGCTTCAGTTCCTTCGATCAAATCAACAATCAGGATTTCCTGCGCTGGGGCGAATTCGCGGTGCATCAGGCCAAAGTGGAACTGGAGCCTTTCGCGCTCGCCATTGGCGAGATTAGCGTCGACGGGCTGGCATCCCGCCTGATACTCGATGAAAAAGGAAAGCTCAACCTGCGCGAAATTCAGCGCGCCCCTGACGAACAAGCGCCCCCCGAAGAAGCTGCGGCAGAAGGAGAAACCCAAAGCAATCCTGCGGACAATCCAGAGAGTGGCACGCAAAGCGCGGCGGCAACCGACGCGCCGCCGCAGCCCTTGCCCTCCATAAAAATAAACCGCGTCAGCCTCAAAAACAGCAACGTTGCCTTTTCGGATCGTTTCATCCGCCCGAATTACAACGTTTTTCTGGGAGGGCTTTCTGGAAACCTGACCAACCTCTCTACCGATCAGGACGCAATGGCGGCGCTTGACCTGCAAGCCAAAATAGGGCGCGATGCCCCGGTCACGATTAAAGGCGAGCTAAACCCCTTCCGCCAAGACAAGCGGCTCAACATCGAAGCCGAAGTCAAGGATTTCGATTTGCCCGGCCTCTCGGGCTATTCCGGGCGCTATATTGGCTACGGCATCGCCCGAGGGAAACTCTCCGCCAAGCTCAATTACCGGATTGAAGACCGCAAGCTCACGGCGGAAAACAGCGTATTCCTTGATCAGCTTACTTTTGGGGATGCGGTCGAAAGCCCCGACGCGACCCGCCTGCCAGTCCAACTGGCGGTGTCGCTGCTAAAAAACTCGCGGGGCGAAATCAATATCAACCTGCCGATTGGCGGCACGCTCGACGACCCCCAGTTCAGCGTTTTCGGCTTGGTGCTGCGCGCCTTTGCCGGACTCATCGGCAAGGCGCTGACCGCGCCTTTCTCCCTGTTCGGGCAGGAAGAGCTTTCAACGCTCGATTTTGATCCAGGCAGTTTCCGGGTTTCTGCGGCACAGGAAGAAAGGCTGCGCGAGCTTGCAAAAACCCTTCAGGAGCGCCCCGCCCTGAAACTTGACATCACTGGCTTTGCCAACGCCCAGCGCGATACCGAAGGCATCCGGCGCAACAAGCTCGCCAACCTGGTCGTGGCGGAAAAACGCAGGGTCACCGGAAAAACGGGCATCCGAATAGACAGCATCGACCGGGAAAGCGAGGAATACGCCGAACTGCTCAGCGAAGTGTACGGGCAGTCAAAAATCAAAAAACCGCGCAACTTCATCGGACTGGCAAAGAGCTTACCCGTTGAGGAAATGGAAAAACTCCTGCTGGAGAGCTTCGAGATCAAGCAGGAAGACATTGATTCGCTTGCTACCCGCCGAGGCGCCGCCGTGCAGCACTGGCTGGCGGATAAAGGGGGCATTTCCCCGGAACGCCTGTTCCGTCGGGCGCTGACCGATGAAGAAGCCAAGGGAAACGGGCAGGAAAGCAACGGCGTACGTTTTTCCCTGCGATAGTGCGCCACAAAGGCAAGACGAATATGACCACGGAAAGCCCGCTCCACGCCCGCGATGAACGCTTCATGTCCGAAGCCCTTGCGCTTGCGCGGGAAGCGGGCGCGGCAGGTGAAGTGCCTGTCGGCGCGGTCGTGGCGCTCGACGGCGAAATCGTCGGGCGCGGCTGCAACCGCCCCATTTCCTCACGCGACCCCACGGCCCATGCCGAAATCATCGCGCTGCGCGACGCGGCGCAGCGCCTCGGCAACTATCGCTTGCCGGGCTGCGAACTGTTCGTGACCCTCGAACCCTGCGCGATGTGCACCGGCGCCATTTTCCACGCCCGCATCGCCCGCGTCGTTTTCGGGGCGCGTGACCCCAAAACTGGCGCGGCGGGCAGCGTGCTCAACCTTTACGCCGAGCCTCGCCTCAACCATCACGCCGAAATCGTGGGCGATGTGCTTTCCGCTGAATGCGCCCATCTGCTTTCCTCTTTTTTTGCCGCCCAGCGCGCGCGCTCACAACTGGCTTGAGCCGCAAACTATGCGCATCCGGCTCGACATCGCCCGCCAAGAACTCGAACTCTTTTCCGCAGACGGCACGCGCATCCGCCGCTACGCCGTCTCCACGGCCAGCAACGGTGCAGGGGAAATCAGCGGCAGCGGTTGCACGCCGCGCGGCCTTCACCGCGTCCGCGCAAAAATCGGAGCCGGAGCGCCCTTTGGCGCGATTTTCAGCGCCCGACGGCAGACCGGGGAAATCTGGACGCCCGAACTCGCCGCAGCCCATCCCGGACGCGACTGGATTACGTCGCGCATCCTCTGGCTCTGCGGCGAAGAGCCGGGCTTCAATCGCGGCGGCCAGCGCGACACCATGCGCCGCTACATCTACATCCACGGAACCGGAGAAGACCAGCCGATGGGCACACCCGGCTCCCACGGTTGCATCCGAATGCGCAACCAAGATGTCATTGAGCTTTTCGACCTAGTAAGCACGGGGACGTTGGTCGAAATCCTAGGGTAATCCCTGCGCGGCAAGGTTCTATTTTGGACATTGCCCGCCTTTCACCGCTAGAATCCCGTTTTTTTGCGGCAGCGGCACATTCCGCTCCGGCACAGCCCTAAAGGAGAATTGCATGTCTATCAAGGTTGCCATCAATGGCTTTGGCCGCATTGGCCGCTGTACTTTCCGCGCTATTTATGAACGGGGCTTGCAGGACGAGATTGAAGTGGTCGCCATCAACGCTCCCGGCGACTTCGCCACCCATGTCCATCTGCTGAAATACGACACCACTCACGGGCGCTTCAACGCAACGGTCGAAACCGAAGGCGACAGCGTACTGGTCGTCAACGGCAAAAAAATCCCCTTCCATTTCACGACCAACCCGAAGGACATCGACTGGTCAAAATACGGCGTGGAGCTGCTGCTGGAATGCACTGGCGCTTACACGAGCAAGGCCAAAGCGCAAGCTCTGCTGGAGCAGAACGCCCAAAAAGTGCTCATCTCCGCGCCGGGCGGCAAGGATGTGGATGCCACCATCGTTTATGGCGTCAATGAAAACGTGCTGAACTCTTCGATGACAGTCGTCTCCAACGCTTCCTGCACCACCAACTGCCTTGCGCCGATTGCGAAAGTGCTCGCCGGGTCGGTCGGCATCCGGCAAGGGCTAATGACCACCGTCCATGCCTATACAAACGACCAGGTTTCAGTCGACGCTTATCACTCGGATCTGCGCCGCGCGCGGGCGGCAGCGGCCAACATCATCCCAACCAAGACTGGAGCCGCCGAAGCGGTAGGGCTGGTTCTGCCGCAGCTCAAGGGAAAATTCGACGGCTTTTCGCTGCGGGTTCCAACGCTCAACGTCTCGCTCGTCGACCTGACCTTTACGCCGGAACGCGCCACGACGAAGGAAGAAATCAACGCGCTCATGACGGATGCCGCCAACGGCCCGCTGAAAGGCGTCCTTGCGGTCTGCTCCGAGCCGCTGGTGTCGTCCGACTTCAACCACACCACCGTTTCCTCCACGTTCGACGCCACGCAGACGCGCATCCTGAACGGCCCGAATGGAGAAACGCTGGTCAAAGTGCTGTCATGGTATGACAACGAATGGGGCTATTCCTGCCGGATGCTGGATACGGCACGGGCGTGGATGCGCACAAAATAAACGGACAACCTTTTCCCAAAGGCTTCTTCCATGACGGGATTCGCTCCCACTCGGCTGTCGTAAGCCTTGCCGGAAAACCGCCCCGCCATTAGACTTGCAAAATTCAAGGATTATTGACGCATTCATGCAAAATTCAGCCCCCGCCCGGTCGGTCGAGTTCCACAACCTGAACCTGGACGCGGTTCTTGTTTTGCTGAACCGTACCGACCCTGCCGGACTGGCGGATGAGATGCACAGGATGCTTGGCGGACGGCCAGACACTTTCGCGCACGAACCGGCTGTTCTCGATTTTTCGGCGCTCGATGCGTCTGGAAATATCGACTGGAACGGGCTGCTCTCGCTGCTGCGCCGTTACCGCTTGCAGCCCGTGGGCGTACGGGGCCTTGTCGATGAGGCGCATCTCGCGGGGGCGCGGCGCATCGGGCTGGCGGCTATCGGCGACGCGCCGGTCGCATCAGGAAAACGCGCCAAGCCGCAAACAGCGCCGATGCCCGCCAAAAGCACCGAGCCTCGGGAAGCCGCCCCGGCGGCATCGTCCCCTTCAAATCCCACCATGTATGTTGATCGCTTCGTGCGCTCGGGACAGCAAATCTACGCGCAAGGGGGCGACCTCGTCCTGCTCGCGGGCATCAGCCCCGGCTCGGAAGTCATCGCGGATGGCAATATCCACTGCTTCGGCCCATTGGCAGGGCGGGCGCTTGCCGGGGCGCGGGGAGATGCCAATGCGCGTATCGTCGCAACCTGCTTCGGCCCGGAACTGGTCGCGGTGGCCGGCATTTACCGCACCTTTGAGCGCGGCGTGCCTGAAAGCATTGCGGGCCGCGCCGTTGTCGTGCGCATGAAATCCTCGGCCAAAAACCAATCCATCATTATCGAGCCGCTCCAGATCAACTGAAAACGATCCAACCATTCAAGGGGAAAAAGTGAGAGTCATCGTCGTTACTTCCGGCAAAGGCGGGGTAGGCAAGACCACTACCAGCGCGGCATTTGCCTCGGGGCTGGCCTTGCGCGGTTTCAAGACAGCGGTCATCGACTTCGATGTTGGGCTGCGCAACCTCGACCTCATCATGGGCTGCGAGCGGCGCGTGGTCTATGACCTCATCAACGTCCTCCACGGGGAAGCCAAGCTCCATCAGGCGCTCATCAAGGACAAGCACTGCGACAACGATAACCTCTTCATCATGCCCGCCTCGCAGACACGCGACAAGGAAGCCCTCACCGAAGAAGGCATCGAGAGCGTTTTCAAGGAACTCGACAGCATGGGCTTCGATTACGCGGTCTGCGATTCGCCCGCCGGCATCGAGCACGGCGCGGTCATGGCGCTGACCTTTGCCGACGAGGCCATCATCACCACCAACCCCGAAGTCTCTTCGGTGCGCGATTCCGACCGCATCTTGGGCATCCTGCAATCGAAGTCCCGCCGCGCGCGCGAAGGCAGCGAGCCTGTCAAAGAGCACCTGCTGATTACCCGCTACGCCCCCAAGCGCGTCGAGAACGGCGAAATGCTCTCATACAAAGACGTGCAGGAGCTTTTGCGCATCCCGCTGCTGGGGGTCATTCCCGAATCCGAATCCGTGCTCCACGCCTCCAACCAAGGCGTCCCCGCCATTCATCTCACGGGTTCGGACGTGGCGGAGGCTTACAACGATGTCGTCTCCCGTTTCCTTGGCGAGCAGCATCCGTTGCGCTTCGTCAATTTTGAAAGACCCAGCTTCATCAAGCGCCTGTTCGGAGGCAAGTAACATGTCATTTCTTGCCCGGCTTTTTTTCGGCGAAAGAAAGAAAACAGCGGCTATTGCCAAGAATCGGCTGGCGATTCTGATTGCGCACGAGCGCACGCCAAACTCAGGGCGGACGGATTACATCCCGGCCATGAAGGACGAGCTGCTCCAGGTCATCTCGAAATACGTGAATGTCGACCCTGATGCCATCAACATCCAATTTAGCAAACAGGACAACTACGATGTCATGGAGGTCAACGTCGTCCTGCCCGAGGATTCGGAAAACAAGCACGTGAAAGCCACCCCGCCGCCCCGCGTTTTCGGTTCCCGCCGCCCGCACAAGAAGCACTGAGCGCGTTTGGCGGGGAAATCATGTTTTCTTCGCCTGCGCCGGAGGCACGGCAGGAACAAGAAAGGGCTGGAGCCGATAAGCCATGCCGATTTTTAGCATTTCCCGCAACGCAACCGATACACAATGCCATAGCCTGCTCGGATTGCGTAGGTTGGCTGGACTGTATTCAAAAAATTAAGTAAGAGGTGCGTATATGAAAAATCAAAAACAGTTCGCCAACGGATTGCTTTCGCACGGAGCGGCATGGTGGTTTTATATAGTTGTGATGTGAAATGTGGCCTAAAATTGATTGTAATAATTTTTGAGGTATAATTATGAGCTATATTGATCGCTTAAAACAGATGAATGAAATTGAGTATTGCCTTGGAGCAACCGAAAATGAAATAAAATATATTGAAATAGAATTGAACATTATATTACCAGTGCAATATAAGAAATTTTTATCTGAATGTGGCATGATCAATTTTGGAGATACTCATATTGAAGGAGTTTTTAAAACAAATAAAGAAACGTTTTTCCCCATAATTGAAATTACAAAAATATTAAGAAATGAAGTTGGCTTGAATCATGAATTTATTGTATTGAATTATGAAGTAGATGAATATGCCGATTTATATAAAATTTCAAACGATGGGAATGATTTAGGTATATATGGAGCAGAAATTACTTGTGATGAAAATAATCAAAATAAAATAGGAAATTTACTAAAGCAATATAATAGTTTCGATGAATATTTTTATGATTACTTTATAACATTGGAAGAGGAATAAAAATAATGGAGTACGCCCACACTTCACATAACAGGTCTGTATGCGTTCCGCCGCCAGTCGGCGGCTCCAGGGTTCCGCAAAACCGCATTTTGGGCAAGAGGCAACGCTCCACATCACCCTATTACCTGCCCAAAACGTCACATACAGCCGGAACGTTATGTGACATAAAATCAGGAACTTATGAGAGCGACGGTATCCGATTCGTCAAAATTTCAAAGCCATTGATAGTCTATTGTTATGGTTGCTTGTTCCTTTCAATTTTGTTGTTTAGTATTAGTGGTGATAGCATAATAGGAGGAGTGTTAAGTGAGCGGGGTTTATTAACTGCACTATCAGAAACAAGCGTAAACAAGCCATTTCGGGGAGAGAAAAATCATGCAGAATATATCTGATTTACAAAAAAAATGTATTATTGACGATTGCAAAATAAAGTATTACAAAAACCTTAATTTTATTGATGTTTTTGAAAACATTTATTCCGCGACAAAAAAGAAAAGTACAGCGTTTTCAAATGTGGAAGAAAGCGGCTATAGCATAGGATATTTCAGGGACGACCGCTTGATTCGCCTCGACAATGTTGGTGATGCTATCATCCCCAATGAAACATACTTTATTTGGAACGGCGCAATTTTAGTTGAAGCGCACACATATTATACGGGTTTCAAATATGGTAAAAGAATCACAAATAAACCAACACTCCATGCAAGTTTTTATTATGAATATGAAAACAGTATGTTAAAGCAGATTACTTGGCTCAGTTATGAAGATAAGACCTATTATTATAGCGATGCCATGCGTATATTATATACATACGAATACGACAAAAAAGGGCTTTTGTTTATTCATAAAACTATACAAGGGAAAAATTGGACAGAACCTATAACCTGTATCGAGTTTGATCGGAACAAAGAGAACTTTCTGAAGCACTATACTGTATCAAAAATAGCATTGATAAATACGGATTCAAAGACAAACGACGGTCTTGTCGATTTTAATAATCGAGATGATTTTAAGACAAAAAAATGTTTTCAATGCGAAAGCAGCTTGACCTATATTCTATCCATAGATTTGGAAGCAAAGAAATTACATCGCAAAGTACTGCCAATTAGCAAGATTCCCGTTTTGCATTGCTTTGAATGTGGCTGCGAGCAACATTACAGTATGGATGAATTGAATACCGCAATATCTGGGCGTTCTTATATGGAAAACACAGCGTACCGTTTTATAAAAACTGCGGTTGAAGATAGGTTAGCGAATGCGTTTATTGTTATTGGAGGCAAACCCGACTGGATTCAAGATGATGCCTATCCGTTTTGTAGATTATGCGGTAAACCGATGATATACATAATGGAAATCAAATCGTGGGAGGAAAGAACTAACACTGAATATCATCTGATGTTTGGCGATGAAGGCAGTCTGTTTGTTTTCACCTGTTGTGGATATATATGTACTTTACCCCAATCATCTTAGTTTGCATTTTGATGCCGCTGAATACAGGAAAGACTATCAATGTAAATGGAGTAAATTTGCAGCCATCTAAATTAAGTAGTTCCATTTTCAAAGACGCTTCAATAAATCAAAAAATAGCATATAAAATTTATTATTGACGGAAATACTGTCATCAATTCACGAGGTTATGCCAAACCTAGGGCAAGCGGGATGAATGTGGTTAAGTTCTCATTTAAGGGAGAAAAATATATACAATTTTCTGCCCCTATCAAAAGAACTATTGCAAAACAATATAAACTCCAAAACGGAACATTAACAATAATACAATGACAACAACCTCTATGTGCAGCGCGGCGGCAGCAACAACAAGCCGCGCCATATTGACTTTCCTGACATTGGAAAGCCTCTGGTAATTTCATCAACCTTTCACTGTGTCCACATCATAGTGAGCATTTTCTGCATTTTCATCCTTATGGACGGAACCATCCGAAACTGGTTGCCGCTATCCTGCGAAATTGCGGTTATCGGTGTGAGTAAAATATTTTTATAATCAAATAATCAATATTTCATCTGATATTGAACATTCAGGCGAAAAATGCTGCGTCAGGCCGTGTCGGAGCGCCTCGCCAGACCGCCCAATGCGCGGTGCAGGTAATAGCCCATCGACCAAAGCGTTAGGGCGGCGGCAACATAAATCAGCCAAGTGCCAATAACGCGCATGTCCATGCCCAGAAGCGGGGCATCGAGCAGCAGCATCGGAATGGCGGTCATCTGCGTGGCCGTCTTGAGTTTGCCGATATAGGCCACCGCCACGCTCGCGGACTGACCTTCCCGCGCCATCCATTCGCGCAGCGCCGAAATCGTGATTTCGCGCCCGATGATGATGATAGGCACGACCATGTCCACGCGATCCAGATGAACCAGCATAATGAGCGAGGCGACGACCATGAGCTTGTCCGCCACGGGGTCGAGGAAAGCGCCAAAAGCCGATGCCTGCTTGAGGACGCGGGCAAGATACCCGTCCAGCCAGTCGGTCACGGCGGCGACGGTAAAGAGGATGGTCGCAAGCTCGTTTTTCTGCCTCATCCCCATCCAAGCGTCAGGCAAATAGTAAATGCCGATAAAGACCGGAATCAGCCCGATACGGCCCCACGTCAATATATTGGGAATGTTGATGTGCATACCAGATACCGTTTCCGCGCCTTCGCCCGCCTGTTTCAGTGCAGTGCCGAGTATATCTGTTCGGCCAGTTTTCGGCTGACCCCGTCCACGCGGCATAAGTCCTCGATGGCAGCGGCACGGACACCGTCCAGACCGCCGAAGGTAGAAAGGAGCGCGCGGCGGCGCGCGGGGCCAACGCCGGGAATGTCCTCCAGCTTCGAGCCAAGCCTTGCCTTGCCCCGTCGGGCGCGGTGCCCGGTAATGGCAAAGCGGTGCGCCTCGTCACGGATTTCCACCACCAGATGCAGCGCCGGAGATTGCCCGCCAAGCGCCATGCTTTCGCGCCCGTCCGGGAAAACCAGCGTTTCCAGCCCCGGCTTGCGCCCTTCCCCCTTGGCAACGCCCACGATGTTGAAAGCATCCAGCCCAAGCTCCGAGAGGATGGACAAGGCCGCGCTCACCTGCCCATGCCCACCGTCGATGAGAATGAGGTCGGGGCAGACGCCCTCTCCGTCCGCCACCCGGCCATAGCGTCGCTCCAGCGTCTGGCGCATCGCGGCAAAATCATCGCCCGGCACGATGCCGTCAATGTTGTAGCGCCGATATTCGCCGTGCTTCATCGCACCGTCGACGCACACCACGCAGGAGGCCACCGTCGCCTCCCCCATCGTGTGGCTGATGTCGAAACATTCGATGCGCGACGGGATTTCAGACAGGTCGAGCGCCTCGCGCAAGGCTTGCAGCCGCTCGCCCGCACGGCTCGCGTCGCGCAGGCGCGTTTCAATAGCGAGCCGTGCGTTTTTCTCCGCCATCTCCATCCATGCTTTTTCGGCGGCATGGCGCGGGCGGACGGCTCGCGGCGGATGTTCGGAAATTTCGGAAAGCGCCTCACGCGCCGCAGCGGGGTCGAGCGCAACCAGTATCCGCGCGGGCAGCGGATGCACGGCATAGTGCTGCTCGATGAAAGCCGTCAGCCCGTCAAGCTCATCCGCCACCGCCGCGCCGCTGGGAAACTGGGGGCGATCCCCAAGATGGCGGCCACCGCGCACCATCGCAATATTGACGCAGACCAGCCCGACCATCGCCACCGAAGCAATGATGTCGACATCCTCGTCCTTGCGGCTGTCCGCGAACTGCCGATGCAGCACCGTTTGCAGCACCCTGATTCGGTCGCGGCAAGCCGCCGCTTCCTCAAAAGCCAAACGATCTGCGGCAGCCTGCATCCGCTTGCCCATATCGTCGATGACTTCGCTGGCCTGCCCGTCGAGGAAGCGGCTGGCCAGATGCACGTCGGCGGCATAGCCATCATGATTGATTTCCGCCACGCAAGGGGCGCTGCAACGCCTAATCTGCGCCAGCAAGCAAGGCCGCGAGCGGTTCTGGAAAACGCTGTTCTCGCAAGTCCGCAGCCGGAATGTTTTTTGCAGCAGTTGGATGCTCTCGCGCACCGCGTAGGCGCTCGGAAACGGACCAAAATAGCGTGCGCCTTTGACGAAAGCGCCGCGATGGAACGCGAGGCGGGGGAATTCGTCTCCCGACAGCTCAACATAGGGGTAACTTTTGTCATCCCTGAACAGAATATTAAAACGCGGAGCCAAGCTCTTGATGAGATTGTTCTCAAGAATCAGCGCCTCGGCTTCCGAGCGCGTCGGGGTAATGTCTACGCGCACGATTCTCTCCACCATCATGGCGATGCGCGGACTGGACAGCTTCACGCGGAAATAGCTCGATACCCGGCGCTTCAGGTTCTTGGCCTTGCCAACGTAGAGTACCTGCTCGTCGCTGCCGACCATGCGATAAACGCCTGGCGAACTCGGCACGGTTCGCAGGAAAGAACGAGCGTCAAACGACGCCGGGGCAGATTCAGAAACCCGATCACCCATCTGAGCGCGTAGCGCCAATGACCCCCGCCGTCATGACAAAATCATTCGCGCTTTCTGTTACCAGCACTTTCAGCACCTTTTCGCGCGCTTGCTGATAAGGCGGATACTGCGCCAGCGCGGCAGGGCTTGCCAGCCACGGGCGCTGCGCGGGTACGGGCAGCGCCGCAATACGGGCAAGGGAGGCATGATCCGGCTCGGGCATCTCTTGGCCCAGAAGCTCGGCAACAAGGTCGGGGCGGTTGCACACGAGCCACATGTCGCAGCCCGCGCTGGACGCCGCCGCGACCCGCTCCGCGACATCCCCGGCCACGAGCGTTGCGCCCGCCATGTTCAGGTCGTCGCTGAAAATGATGCCTCGGAAATCAAGCCGGTCGCGGAGCACGTTCTTCAGCCAGAAAGACGAAAAACCAGCCGGACGCGCCTGTCCCGGCTCGGCATTGGGATAAACGACATGCGCGGGCATCACGCCCGCAAGCTGGTGCAGCAGCCCATACCGATATGGCGCCATATCCTCGTCCCAAATCGCCTCGAACGCGCGCTCATCGAGCGGAATCTCATGGTGCGAATCGGCCTCGACGCAGCCATGCCCCGGAAAATGCTTGCCCACCGAACCCATGCCCACTTCTTTCATGCCCGACACCAGCGACAGCGCCAGATTGGCGACCGTCGCTGGATCGCGGTGGAACGCGCGGGAGCCAATGGCGCGGCTGCATCCATAATCGAGGTCGAGCACCGGCGTGAAGCTCAGGTCGACACCATGCGCAGCCAGTTCGGATGCCAGCACATAGCCCACCGCGCGAGCCGTCTCGGTGGCTTCCTCCTCATTGCGCATGGCCATTTCCCCAAGCGTGCGCATCGCGGGCAGGCGGGTAAAGCCGTCTGTCCGAAAACGCTGCACCCGCCCGCCTTCATGGTCGACAGCGATGATGAGGGACGGCGAGCGCAGGGCGCGAATCTCGCTGGTCAGGGCGCGTAACTGGGCAGAATCAGCGTAATTGCGGGCAAACAGGATGACACCACCGACACGGGGGTCGCACAGGCGCTTGCGTTCTTCATCGTCCAACGCCAATCCGGCAACATCCATCATCAACGCGCCGCGTGGCAACTCGACGGGAAAGGCGTGTGGTTTCATTGGTGTCCCCTGCGATGTCATCGGCGTTCAACCACCGTGAAAGCCACGACGTAATCCTTTTCGTCGGTCAGGCTTAAATGGGCGAACAGACCGTTTGACCTCATGTGCGTGACAAGTGTCCCATCATACGCGAAACAAGGCTTGCCATGCTCATCGTGTTGCACGGAAACCGCCCGCAGCGTCGCGGGCGGCGTGACGCCAATCCCAAGCGCCTTGCCAAACGCCTCCTTGGCGGCAAAACGCTTGGCAAGGAACCGCGCCTGGTCGCGGGCAGCCAGCCATTCCGCCCGCTCGCCATCCGCCAGGATACGCGCCGCAAACGCTTCGCCGTGGCGCTCAAGCGCCGAGCGCATCCGCGCAATCTGGACGATGTCGGTTCCGACGCCGTAAATCACGCCGCCGTCCCCGCCTCGCGCATCAGCCGCTTCATCTCGCTCACCGCCGCCCGCAGCCCCACGAACACGGCGCGGCTGACAATCGAATGTCCAATATGCAGTTCGCGCACCTCGGCCAGCGCGGCGATGGGCTGCACGTTGTAATAATTGAGCGCATGCCCGGCATTGAACCGCATCCCCGCTGCGCGTACCGCTTCTCCGGCAGCGCGTACGCGAGCCAGTTCCCTTTGCGCGGCGGGGCTGCCGACATCCCGCCCGCCCGTATGGAAGGCATGGGCATAAGGGCCTGTATGGATTTCGCACACGCTCGCGCCGATGCGCGCGGCGGCATCAACCTGCGCCGGATCGGCGTCGATGAACACGCTGGTGACAATCCCAGCGTCGGCCAGACGGGCAACGCATTCGCGCAGCCGCGCTTCCCCCGCCACGATGTCGATGCCCCCCTCGGTCGTGATTTCCTGCCGCCCCTCGGGAACCAGCATCGCCATTTCAGGCTTAATCCGGCAAGCGATGGCGACCATTTCATCCGTCGCCGCCATTTCAAGGTTCAGCTTAACTTGAGCCAACTCACGGAGCCTTCGCACATCATCGTCGTTGATATGGCGGCGATCTTCGCGTAAATGGACGGTAATGCCATCCGCCCCGCCGAGGTGGGCTTCCACTGCCGCCCAGATGGGGTCAGGCTCCCAAGTGCGCCGCGCCTGCCGCAGGGTGGCAACGTGGTCGATATTGACGCCAAGTTCAATCAAAGTTCCTGCAACTCCATGAATACTCGGCGGGATTGCAAGGACTGGCCGCCAAGATGGTGGTGAATCAGCGCGCGCAGCAAGCGCCCCGCCTCGCTCAATGTTGCCGCTCGGCTAAAATCGCCCGCCGCGAGGTCGATGAGCGTCTGCCCCCCAACGCGCACGCCGTCCGCCGTTTCCGCGTTTGCCGCGCAGGGCTGCGGGCCGTGTTCGATTATATAGAGGTAAGACCCGTCCTGACTGAACGGCTGCCCGTCGGTATCCGCGTCGAGCATCACGCCATAGCCCAGTTCGCGCAGCATCGCCAGCTCAAGCCGACGCAAGAGCGGCAGCGGGCTTTCCTTCCGTCCCAACGCGGCAACGGCGGCTTCATAGGCATCGAAAAGCGCCGGATGCGGGTCTTCCCGTGCGGTCAGTTTCAGAATCAGTTCATTGAGGTAGTAGGCGCACAACAGCGCCCGCCCTGCCAGCGGCGGCAGCGCCCCGCGCCATTCGCCCCGAACCAAGGTTTTGACTTCGCCGCCGCCAGACCAGTCAAGCAGCAACGGCTGAAACGCCATCAGGACGCCGCGCAATTCCGACATGGGACGCCGCGCCCCTTTGGCAACCAGCGCGACGCGCCCATAATCACGCGCAAAGACCTCGACAATCAGGCTGGTTTCGCGCCACGGCAAAGAATGCAGCATCCATGCGGGCTGCTGCGCGACGCGCTGCTTCAGGCTCACTCGTACCCCAGACTTTTGAGCGCGCGCTCGCTATCCGCCCAGCCGCCCCGCACCTTGACCCAAGTTTCGAGAAAGACTTTGCCGCCAAAGAGCTTTTCCATCTCGACCCGCGCCTCGCTCGCGGCGCGTTTCAGCTTCTCCCCGCCCTTGCCGATGACGATGCCCTTGTGCGCGGCCTTGTCGACAATCACGGCAGCGTGGATGCGGCGCAAGCTCCCTTCGGTCTCGAACTTCTCGATTTCGACCGTCAGGGCATAGGGCAATTCATCGCCCAGCAGCCGGAACAGTTTTTCTCGCAGGAATTCGCTGGCAAAAAACCGCTCTCCCCGGTCGGTGATTTCATCCTCGCCATAAATCGGCGGCCCTTCCGGCAGCAGCGATGCCGCCGCCACGACCAGCGCGTCGCAATTGCCGCCCTGCTCCGCCGAAATCGGCACGATTTCTGAAAATTCGCGCAAAACCTGCAACTTGTCGATAAAAGGCAGCAAACGGCTTTTATCGTCCAGCCTGTCGACCTTGTTGATGACCAGCACGGCGCGGGTTTCCGGGGGAATCGCATCAAGCGCGGCGCGGTCTTCGTCACAGAAACGTCCGGCCTCAATGACAAAGAAAACCAGGTCGACCCCCGCCAATGCCTGCGAAACCGCACGATTCATCGCCCGGTTAAGCGCATTGCCTCGCCGCGTCTGGAAACCGGGCGTATCGACGAACACAAACTGAACATTCCCTGTGTTCATGATGCCCGTCACCCGATGCCGGGTCGTCTGCGCTTTGCCTGACACAATGCTTATTTTCTGACCGACCAAGCGGTTGAGCAGCGTCGACTTGCCAACGTTCGGGCGGCCAATGATTGCCACAAACCCGGCGCGGCTGGCCGCAGAAGCGGAATCAGGCATGGCGCTCACTTTCTTTCAGCTTCGCAAGCGCCATCTCAGCCGAACGCTGCTCGGCTGCCCGTCGGCTGCTGCCCCGCCCGACCGTGCGCAGGGAAAACGCTGGCACTTCGCAGGCGACCTCGAACTCCTGCGCGTGCGCTTCCCCCATGACACGAACCATCGAGTAGGTGGGCAAGGCTATTTTGCGGCCTTGCAACCATTCCTGAAGCGCGGTCTTGGGGTCTTTGCCCGACGCGGCGGGATCGACCTCCGCCAGCAACGGCTCGAACAGGCGCTCAACCACACCGTGTGCCGCCTCAAAACCAGCATCGAGGAAAACCGCCGCGATGAGAGCCTCAACTGCGTCCGCAAGAATGGAAGGGCGACGGAAACCGCCGGAGCGCAATTCGCCCTCGCCCATGCGCAGGCAGGCGGCAAGCTCGATGTCGTTCGCCACGCGGGCCAGCGCCCCCTGGCACACGAGCGAGGCGCGCACTCTGGACAAGTCCCCTTCGCGCAGAGCCGGAAAACGCTTGAAGAGCACCATCGACATCACGCAATTGAGCACGCTGTCGCCGAGGAACTCGAACCGTTCGTTGTTGTCCTGCCCGAAGCTGCGGTGGGTCAGCGCCCGCGCGAGCAGCGCATCGTTAGCAAAGGCATGGCCGAGCCTGCGCTGCAAACGGTCAGTGAATTCCGTCATTTACGGCTGTCTTGACTCGAAGCCTTGAAATCGAACGACAAGCTGACATTGCTGAAGAGCGGCGCTTTGCGCGTGTATTCGACTTCGACCACGACGCGCCCGCCCTGCTTGCGGAAAACGAGGTCTTTCGCCTTGACCGTGTCAATACTGTCGACCACGGCGCGGCGCTCATAGCTGGCGCGCATCTCGGGTTCGGACGCGCCGTTGTTGCCTTCATCCGCCACCAGCCCAATGATGCGCTGGACTGCAAAATACTCTGTATATGGGCCAACCGTCTTGAAACCAATCAGCAACGCGCCGCCAAGCAGGAGCGCCACGAGCATCATGCCAATCAAGCTCATGCCATGCTGCCGGGATTTCATCTCGCATTCTCCCCACACCGTTACTGGAAGCGGCCAACGCGCCCCAGATCGTTGAAATTGAACCAGATGAAGAACGCCCGCCCGACGATGTTTTCGTCCGGGACGAACCCCCACACCCGGCTGTCGGCGCTATTGTCACGGTTATCGCCCATGACCAGATAGTGCCCTGCGGGAACCTTACAACTGAAACCTCGCTCGTTATAGGAACAATTTTCCCGGAACGGATAATTCATCACATCGCGCACGAAAGGCGGCGCTTGCTGCTCAATCAGGATGTCGTGCTCGATTTCGCCGAGTTTTTCGGTGTATCTGGGCGAGCTATAAAGACGATCCGCGTGAAAATAGCTGCCCGCCTCAGCCATTTCCACTTTTCTTCCATTGATGGTGAGCCTTTTTTCGGAATACTCGATTTCATCGCCCGGCAAGCCCACCACCCTTTTGATATAGCTCTGCGAAAGGTCGCGGGGATAGCGGAAAACCATGACTTCGCCGCGCTTGGGCGCGTTGATGTCGATGATTTTGGTATTGATGACTGGCAGCCGGATGCCATAGGTGAATTTATTCACCGCGATAAAATCGCCTTCCAGCAAAGTCGGAATCATCGAGCCAGAAGGAATCTTGTACGGCTCGACGCCAAAGGAGCGCAGGGCGAAAACAATCAGCACGACCGGAAAAAAAGCGCCGCCCCATTCCACCCACCAAGGTGAAGGCGCACCAGGGGCGCGGCGCTCGCGGGCGTAAAAACGATCCGCGCACCACAAGATGCCCGTCACAAGCGTCAGAACCAGCAGGATCAGGGCGAAATCAACACTGGAAAAATCCACATCGTCTCCAATTATTTAATGACAGGGAAGCCGCCGGGCGAACAGCGCATTTTCATTCGTCTGTTCTCAGCACGGCAAGAAAAGCCTCTTGCGGAATTTCGACGTTGCCGACCTGCTTCATGCGTTTTTTGCCCTCTTTCTGCTTTTCGAGCAGCTTTTTCTTGCGGGTAATGTCGCCGCCGTAGCATTTCGCCAGCACGTTCTTGCGCAGCGCCTTAATCGTTTCGCGGGAAATGATATGGGAGCCGATGGCCGCCTGCACGGCAACGTCGAACATCTGGCGCGGAATCAGCTTGCGCAGCCGCGCCGCCAAATCCCGGCCCCGGTACTGGGCGCTGGAGCGATGGACGATGACCGACAGCGCGTCGACCTTCTCGCCCGCGACCATCATGTCGAGCTTGACGAGATCCGCCGAGCGGTACTCTTTGAACTCATAGTCGAGCGAGGCATAACCACGGGACACCGATTTCAGCTTGTCAAAGAAATCCATGACCACTTCGCTCATCGGCAATTCATAGACAAGCTGCACCTGCCGACCGTGATAGCGCATATCGACCTGCGCCCCGCGCTTTTGGTTGCAGAGCGTCAGCACGGGGCCGACAAATTCCTGCGGCATGAAAATCGTCACGGTGATGATTGGCTCACGGATGTCCTGGTACTTGCCGGGTTCGGGCAGCTTGGCGGGATTCTCGACATGGACGACCTCGCCGCTGTTGAGCGCGACCTCATAGACGACCGTCGGCGAAGTCGTGATGAGGTCCATGTTGAATTCCCGTTCCAGCCGCTCCTGCACAATGTCCATGTGCAGCAGCCCCAGAAAACCGCAGCGGAAACCGAAACCAAGCGCCTGGGAGACTTCAGGCTCAAAATGCAGCGACGCATCGTTGAGGCGCAGCTTTTCGAGAGAATCGCGCAACTGGTCGTATTCGGAGGATTCCACCGGATAAAGTCCCGCGAAAACCTGCGGCTTGATTTCCTTGAACCCCGGCAACGGCTTGTCCGCCGGACGGGCCGCCAGCGTGATGGTATCGCCCACCCGCGCCGCTTCCAGTTCCTTGATGCCCGCGATGACGAAACCGACCTCGCCCGCCGAAAGCGCCTCGCGTTCGAGCGAACGCGGCGTGAACACGCCAAGCTGGTCGCACGGATACTGTGCGCCGGTGGACATCAGCAAAATGCGGTCTTTCACCCGCAACATGCCGTCGACCACCCTGACCAGCATGACAACGCCAACATAGTTATCAAACCAGGAATCAATAATCAGGGCTTTCAGCGCCCCTTCGGGATTGCCTTTGGGCGGCGGGATGCGGGCGATGATGGACTCGATCACGTCCTCGACGCCCAAGCCCGTTTTGGCCGAGCACTCGACCGCTTCCGAAGCGTCCACCCCGATAACGTCTTCGATTTCCTCGCGCGCGCTGGCGGGATTGGCGGCAGGCAAGTCGATTTTGTTGAGCACCGGCACGACTTCCACGTTCAGGTCAAGCGCGGTGTAGCAGTTCGCCACCGTCTGCGCTTCCACGCCCTGCGAAGCATCCACCACCAGCAGCGCCCCTTCGCAGGCCGACAGCGAACGGCTGACTTCATAGGAAAAGTCGACGTGTCCCGGCGTGTCGATCAGGTTCAGGTTGTAGGTTTGCCCGTCACGCGCCTTGTACCGCAAGGCCGCCGTCTGCGCCTTGATGGTGATGCCGCGCTCGCGTTCGATGTCCATCGAATCAAGCACCTGCTCTTCCATTTCACGCGCCGACAGCCCCCCGCACAGATGGATGATTCGGTCGGCAAGCGTGGACTTGCCGTGGTCGATGTGGGCAATGATGGAAAAATTGCGAATATGGCGCATCGGGCAGTTTGGCATGGGGATGTGGCTTGTGGGACGCCGTTCGGTTCGCCCCAACTCGAAAAAACCGAAAGAAAAGACTATTCGGCAAAACTTTGGGATTCTACCGGATAAGCCCCGCAAAATGCGTGTACGGCATCAAGGTCGAGCCGATGGTGGCAAATTTCCACATCATCTGCGAGCAGCACGGGTATCAGTTCGTCCCAACGCGCTTCCAGCGACGGTTCCCGCTCAATATCGACCACGTCGACCCGCCAGCCGTACTGCCGCGCAACCGGCTCCAGCGCCTCGACCATTTCATGGCAGAGATGACACCACTGGCGGCTCAGAACCGTGAAAACCCGCCCGCTCACGCGCCCTGCCCCATGCACTCGGCGGCGGCTCCGCCGTCATCCCGCTCGACGCACAGCCGCCAGAGGGACGCATCGCGCCGCCATGCCCGAACGGCAAGGACAGCCGCCGTCGCCGCCAGCCCGAGCGCCATGCCCGCAACTGCCGCCAAATCGGCATAAGCTGTCGGCATCAGCCAGACGCCCAGCGCCGCGCCTGTCAGGATGAGCGCCGTTCCCAAGCCGTAGCTTGCCAGCGCCGCCCGCAGCGGCATCCCGTCAGCGACCATGATTTTGACTCGCTCGCCTACGCGCAGCCCCAGAGGGTCATCGACCGCGAAAACCCTTTCGCCTCCTTTGAAGATTTCCGCCAGCCGGGGCGCGTGGCAGCCTCCCGGCTCATCGCAGCGCCCGCAGCCGCCATGATGTTCAAGCAGGCGAACCCACGCTTTTCCTTCCCCCGCCCGCACGACAACTGCCCGAGTCGCTATCACTTGAGCGCCTCGACCGCTTCAGCCGCACGCTGCACGAGGAGCGCAGGCACTTCGCCCAATACCGTAATCCGATGCCCGCTGGCGATGCGCTCAAAAACGTTAACCGCGCCGCCGCCGGGATAGGCTCCGCGCGCCTCCACACCTGCCT
Source organism: Azoarcus sp. (assembly GCA_031285965.1). Classification (GTDB taxonomy): domain Bacteria; phylum Pseudomonadota; class Gammaproteobacteria; order Burkholderiales; family Rhodocyclaceae; genus WRNU01. Next base: position 33,931 of record JAITVD010000074.1, on the reverse strand, counting down.
CTGCTGGTTCGATGAAAACCGAGAGTGCCGCAAGGCCGTCGCTGAACACCATCTGCAACGTGCCTCCGCTGCGGTGGCGCAACATCGTCGTCAGCACGAAACCGGGCAGGGATTGCCTTAGCCCCCACGGGTTCCCGATCTGCGTCTCGTCGTCCCCCCTGACATCAATCGTCTGCCAATCCGCATCCACCTCCACGCGGGGCGCAAGCATGCCGTCCTGAACCTCGCCGCCGATGCGCACGTCGATGAAAGAAAACTGCTCGATGACGTTCCCGCCGGCATCGAGCACCTGCGACTTGAGAAGCAGCCCGCTTTGCCGGTCAGCCCACAGCGCGTGGGCGAAACGCAACTCGTCACGTGGCTCGAAGACCAATTTCTGGACTTCATGCTCGGCGATGCGCTCCACGCCCTCCAGCCGAATGCGGTAGTTATCCGTCAGCCCAGTGCGGCTTTGCGGCACGCGCCCTGGAAAACTGCCACGGTTCCCGACCTGGCCGATGATGACGGCGCGTTGCGCGGGCAGCACGCAGCGCAATTCCTTGCCGCGACGGATGACTTCGCGGGGGCTACCGTCAAGCACTTCCATGCGCTCGCTCTCTTCGCCATTGAAATAGCGATGCGCGATGCGCGATGTCTCGCTGCGCCATCCCGTCTGGTAACTGAAAGTTCCGATGTAGTTCAGTTGGCGGCTGGCTCCGCCGATGCGGTCGAGCCAATAGCTTGCCATCTCCGCCTCTGGCTCTCGCATGGCGGCGAGCGGCTTATTTTCGCTCCCGTTATCAGCAGCCAGACGCTTGCCGCTGGCCGTCGCCTGGTCGGCGAAAGAGGAGCCGCACAATACGCACAACCCGACAAAAACACAGGCTCTTGTTACGTCCATCAAGCCGGTATAGACCATGAGCGACCTCATTCTCCCGGCGGAACCGGAGCAGTGCGCACGTACTGCATTGCCGCTGGCATCGGGCCACCAGTCAGCGCCGAATGCGCGGCAAGATAGTTCGTGGCGCGGATGGAGGACGCCGTTGCCGGTTTTTTGGCGATTTTGGCGGTTACCGCCACCGGGGCGGGCGCATCACGGGAGAGCGCCGCCACGACGCCCCCGACTGCCAGCACTCCCATCACCGAGGCTGCCACAGGCAGCAGCAAACGATGCCGCCAGAAACGGCGCGGCATCTCTTTCCCTTCTTTCCTGCCCTGCGGGGCAAAGATGGTCGGCTCGTTTTCGAGCCGCGCCATCACCCGCTCGGTAAACCCCTCCATCTCCGGCGGCGCGTAGCCCCGAATGATGTCCCCGAGCAGACAATACGAATCCCACTCGTTGCGAAACGTCTTGTCGTATTTAAGCCGAATAAACAATGCGCGAGCCGTCATGCCGTCAACAGCGCCATCGAGCATCGCCGAAAGTTTTTCTTTCATGTCAGATATTATCCGTTCGGTTTTTCAATCAACATCCGTTACCAGCGTTTATCCACGCGCGTGCCGAGCAGCGGCCTCAACCGGGCGGCAATGGCTTCGCGCGCGCGAAAAATCCGCGACCGGACCGTGCCGACCGGACAATCCATCGCGCTGGCAATATCTTCATAACTCAGCCCTTCCAGCTCGCGCATGGTGATCGCTTCGCGCAATTCGATGGACAAACCGCTCATGGCCTCATCGACCGTCAGCGCAATCTGGCGCGTCATCAATTGCCGCTCCGGCGTGTCGAAATCGTGCAGCCGCCCCGCGCCTTCGGCGCTTTCCATCTCAGCAGAATCCATGCCCGTAGACACTGGCACACGGCGAGCCTGCGCGGCTAGATAATTTTTCGCGGTGTTGACGCCGATTCGGTAGAGCCATGTGTAAAAGGCGCTTTCCCCACGAAACGAGCCTAGGGCGCGATATGCCTTGATGAAGGTCTCCTGAGCCAAATCCTCGACTTCAGCGGGGTCGCGCACCAGCCGCGCCAGCAGGCGATGGAGCTTGCGCTGGTATTTCGACACCAGCAAACCAAACGCCTGTTTGTCCCCGCCCTGAACGCGCTCTACCAATTGCTGATCTACTTCACGCTCGCTCATCCAATACCCACTATCTTGCCCTATCGAAAACCTGCATAGTATAAATGAGCTTTATAGCTTATTTATCAGGCTCATACCCACATGGACAATGCGGTTATGGCTTTGTTTAACGCAAACTGCGCGGATTCGCAAAAATGACGAATCTATTATTCTTTCCTTTCTCATAAGACCGCCATCATGACCGAGCAGCAAAAATATGATGTTTTGGTTCTCGGAAGCGGCGCGGCGGGTCAGTCGATTGCCCTGCTGCTCGCCGACCGCCTGAAGGTTGCGCTCGTCACCAAGCGCGCGCTCGCGGACAGCGCGAGCAGTCTGGCGCAGGGCGGCATCGCCGCCGTGCTCGACACCGCCGACAGCATCGAAGCCCATATCCGCGACACGTTCACCGCTGGCGCCGGCCTCTGCGACCCGTCGGCGACTCGCTACGTGGTCGAACATGGCCGCCAAGCCATCGACTGGCTCATCCGGCGCGGCGTGCCTTTTACCAAGGGGGAAGATACGGAACTCGGATTCCACCTCACCCGCGAGGGCGGGCATTCCCACCGACGCATCATCCACGCGGCAGACGCCACCGGCGCGGCGGTGCAGACGACCTTGAGCGAGGCGGTGCTGGCGCATCCGAACATCGATATCCATGAAAATCACATCGCCGTCGACCTCATCCTCGGCGAGCGGATTGACCAGCCCGAACTTGGCTGCGTCGGCGCTTACGTCCTCGACATCAAAAATGACCGCGTCGTCACCTTCTCCGCCCGCAGCACGGTGCTGGCCACTGGCGGCGCGGGCAAGGTCTATCTCTACACCACCAATCCAGATGTCGCCACCGGCGACGGCGTAGCAATGGCTTGGCGGGCGGGCTGCCGGGTGCGCAACATGGAATTCATCCAGTTCCATCCCACCTGCCTTTACCATCCGCAAGCAAAGTCCTTCCTGATTTCCGAAGCGGTTCGGGGCGAAGGCGGCTTGCTGGTTCGGCCCGACGGAACCCGTTTCATGCCCGCGCACGACGCGCGCGCCGAACTTGCGCCAAGGGACATCGTTGCCCGCGCCATTGATTTCGAGATGAAAAAATACGGGCTTGACTGTGTCTATCTCGACATCAGCCATAAACCGGCGGATTGGCTGCGCGGGCATTTCCCCAACATCCACGCTCGCTGCCTGGAACTGGGCATCGACATGACACGCGAGCCGATTCCGGTCGTGCCAGCGGCGCATTATTCCTGTGGCGGCATCGTCACCGATCTGGCGGCGCATACCGACGTACCCAACCTCTACGCCATCGGGGAGACGGCGGGAACCGGGCTGCATGGCGCGAACCGGCTGGCGTCAAACTCCCTGCTCGAATGCCTTGTTTTCGGCAGCGCCGCAGCGCGGGATATTCTTGCCCGCCCACCCGCCCCAACGCCTTCCCTGCCCGCGTGGGACGAAAGCCGCGTGGGTGACGCCGACGAAGAAGTCGTCATCGCCCATAACTGGGCGGAACTGCGCCAGACGATGTGGAGCTATGTCGGCATCGTGCGCACCAACAAGCGGCTGCAACGCGCCCGCCACCGTATCAGGCTCCTTGCGCGCGAAATCAGCGAGTTCTATTCAAATTTCCGCATATCCAATGATCTCATCGAACTGCGCAATCTCGTCGTCACCGCCGACCTGATCGTGCGCAGCGCGTTGCGGCGGCATGAAAGCCGGGGGCTGCATTATTCGCGTGATTACCCCGACACCTTGCCCCGCGCCCGCAATACCGTATTGCGTCCGCCACGGTTCAGGCAGCGTCCGCCGAACTGACCGTATCCGGCGCGGAACCTTGCGAGCGATGGCGCAACCAAGTCCGCAACCGCCGCCATTGGGCATTTTCGCCACCATTGTCCTCAATGACTTCTGATGCTATCAGCATCATTTGCAGCCGCTTGGGGCGACCATCCTGTGCCGTCCAAGCCAGCGCAAACCATGCCACGGCGGGAAACAGCACCGCCCCCGGCAGCGCCCTCCCCCACGCATCATGGCTGCCGCCTCCTTCTTGGCATATCCGCAAAGCGCCATCTTTAGCCAGCACGAGAGACAGACCGCGCTTGCGCATCTGCGCACGCACCGCCAGAACAGCGGAGCAAGCGACCAGCAAGACGAGCGGAGCCGCTGCCGAGAAGGGCAAATCCATGAAGAAAAGCGCCACAGCCCCGGCAAAGTGGGCTGCCAGAATCCCCGCCAGCAACGCAGGGCTTGACCTGAACCGTACCGTGAGCGGATGCGGTTCAGTCATCGTCATTGGGAGATTGGGCTTTCAGACGCGGCGAAACACCAAGGTTCCGTTCGTGCCGCCAAAGCCGAAATTGTTTTTCATGGCAATGTCGATCTTCATCTCGCGCGCCGCATTGGCGCAGTAATCAAGATCGCATTCCGGGTCTTGATCGAAGATGTTGATCGTCGGCGGAGAAACCTGGTGATAGATAGCAAGCACGGTAAACAGCGATTCCAGCCCGCCTGCGCCGCCAAGCAGATGCCCGGTCATCGACTTGGTGGAATTGACCACCAGCTTTGCGGCGTTTTCAACGCCGAAAGCCTGCTTGATCGCCTCCGTCTCGTTTTTGTCGCCCAGCGGCGTCGACGTGCCATGCGCGTTCAGGTATTGCACATCGCCGGGCGCGACCCCGGCGTCTTTCAGCGCATTGACCATGCTGCGGCGCGGGCCGTCGGTATCCGGGGCGGTGATATGGTGGGCATCCCCGCTCATGCCAAAACCGACCACCTCAGCGTAAATCCTTGCGCCGCGCCGCTTGGCGTGTTCGTATTCTTCAAGCACCAACACCCCGGAGCCTTCCCCCATCACGAAGCCATCGCGGCCAATGTCCCAAGGACGGCTAGCCGTGGCGGGGTCGTCATTGCGCGTCGAGAGCGCCTTCGCCGAACCGAATCCCCCGACCGCCAGAGGCGTGACCGTGGATTCCGAGCCGCCGCAAATCATGGCATCGGCATCCCCATACGCAATCGTCCGCGCACTGATGCCAATAGCATGCAGACCCGACGTGCAGGCCGTCACCACGGCAAGGTTTGGCCCTCTCAAGCCAAGCAGGATAGACAGATTCCCGGATGTCATATTTATAATGGAGCCGGGAACGAAAAACGGCGAAACCTTGCGCGGGCCGCCAGCGAGATAGTCGCCATGCGCCTGTTCGATCAGCGGCAGGCCGCCCATGCCGGAGCCGATGTTCACGCCAACGCGCTCCGAGTTGGCTTCGGTAATTTCAAGGCCGGAATCACGGAACGCCTGGATGCCCGCCGCAATGCCGTAATGGATGAAAGCATCCATCCGGCGCGCGTCCTTTGCGGGTATCCAGTCCGCCACGTTGAAATTTTTGACTTCCCCCGCCACGCGGCACGCGAACGCGCTTGCGTCAAAACGGGTAATCGAGCCAATGCCGCTTTTGCCGGCAAGCGCGTTTTCCCAAGTTTCGGAAACAGTATTGCCTATCGGCGAAACGGCACCCAAGCCAGTGACAACAACTCTGCGACGCGACACGGGATACTCCGAAAAAAACAGCGGAGAAAAACTATAAGCCCTTTGGCGGCTGCGGCAAGCAGCCTCCAAAGGGCCAGAAAACAGACGGAAGTTACTTCTTGAGGTGGGCGTTGACGTAGTCAATCGCCTGCTGGACAGTCGTAATCTTTTCGGCCTCTTCGTCGGGGATTTCGCATTCGAACTCCTCTTCCAGCGCCATGAGCAGTTCTACGGTGTCCAGCGAATCCGCGCCCAGATCATCAACAAACGAAGCCTCGTTTTTAATTTCCGCTTCGGCGACGCCAAGTTGCTCGGCAACGATCTTCCTGACGCGTTGTTCGATATCGCTCATGAACCAACTCCTTACCATGTAGGTGAAAATAACTTTCTTAGTTTACCAGAAAGGCAAAATTGCGCTACTGCCGCAAAATATTATGTCGTATACATGCCGCCATTGACATGCAGGGTCGTTCCGGTGATATACGCCGCCGCCGGCGAAGCGAGGAACGCCACCGCGCAGGCAACCTCTTCCGGCTTGCCAAGGCGGCCTAGCACGATGTTGCTCAGCATGGCATCGCGCACCGCTTGCGGCAGCCCTTGGGTCATCGTGGTATCAATGAAGCCCGGTGCCACGCAATTGACCGTAATGTTGCGGCTGCCCAGCTCCCGCGCAAGCGAACGGCTCATGCCCGCCACGCCAGCCTTGGAGGCCGCGTAATTGGCCTGCCCCGGATTGCCGGTGCTGCCCACGACCGAAGTGATGTTGATGATGCGTCCCGCGCGCGCCTTCATCATGCCGCGCATCACCAGGCGCGACATCCTGAACACCGCCTTGAGATTGACATCAATGACCGCGTCCCATTCCTCGTCCTTCATGCGCATGGCGAGGTTGTCGCAGGTGATGCCCGCGTTATTGACCAAGATGCCGATTGGGCCGAACTCTTTTTCGATGTCAGCAACGGCTTGCTCGCAGGCCGCGCCATCGGTTACGTCGAGCACCTTGCCCGCGCCTTTTATCCCGTCCGCCAAAAATGCCTGTGTCAGTTCCGTGGCGGCATCCGCCGTGATGGCCGTGCCAACCACGGTCGCCCCAAGTCTGCCAAGTTCAAACGCCACCGCACGGCCAATGCCGCGCATCGCGCCCGTCACCAACGCAATTTGCCCTTCGAGCGAATAGCTCATGTCATTCCTTCCCTATGTCCGCCAACATTTGTTCCAAACTCACCGCGTCATGCAGCGAGCCACCTTCCACTTCCTTGCTAATCCGCCGCGTCATGGCGGAAAGCACCTTGCCGGGGCCGCACTCAACGACGCGGCCCATGCCGCGCCCAGCCATCGCCGTGACGGATTCTATCCAACGCACCGGCGAAAACGCCTGCCGCACGAGCGCGTCACGGATTTTTTCGGGATCGTTCTCAACAGCAACATCCACGTTGTTGAGCACGTCGATTTCCGGCTTGGCAATTTTGACCGTCGAAAGCCGCTCGCGCAGCCGTTCCGCAGCCGGTTTCATCAGGGCGCAATGGAAAGGCGCGGACACCGGCAGCAGCACCGCCCGCTTCGCGCCCTTTGCCGTGGCAAGCGCCATCGCGCGTTCTACCGCCGCTTTTGCCCCGGCAATCACAATCTGCCCCGGCGCGTTGAGATTGGCGGCTTCCACCACTTCGCCTTGCGACGCTTCGGCGCAAGCGGCGCGCACTTCGACAATATCCAGCCCCATGAGCGCCGCCATTGCGCCCTCGCCCTCCGGCACGGCCTCCTGCATGGCTTGGGCGCGGAACCTCACCAGCGGCACGGCTTCGGCAAAGGACAACGCCCCCGCCGCCACGAGCGCCGAATACTCGCCCAAGCTGTGTCCGGCCACCAAAGTCGGTTTGCCGCCGCCCGCCGCCCGCCATGCGCGATATGTCGCTACGCCCGCCGCCAGCATCAAAGGCTGCGTATTCACCGTCAAGGCCAGACGTTCCGCCGGGCCATCCGACACCATCTGCCATAAATCCTCGCCAAGCGCCTCGGACGCTTCGGCGAAAGTCTCCCGAATGACCAGCGAGCCGCCATAGCCGCCCATCATGCCGACGGATTGCGAACCCTGTCCGGGAAAGACCAGTGCGAAAGCCATCTTTTTTTCCATTGGTTAAAAGAGATCGGCATCCCGCCAATCAAAAGTCGACGAGTGCCGCGCCCCAAGCGAACCCGCCGCCAATTCCTTCGAGCACGAGCCGCTGTCCGGCACGGATGCGGCCATCGCGCACCGCGCAATCCAGCGCAAGCGGAATCGAGGCCGCCGAGGTATTGCCGTGGAAGCCGACCGTGGTCACGACCTTTTCCATCGGCAAACCAAGCCGTTTGGCTGAGGACTGGATAATGCGGATATTGGCTTGATGCGGAACCAGCCAGTCAATGCTCTCCTGCGGCACATTGGCAAGGCTGACCACTTCCTGCGCCACTTCATCAAGCACCTTGACCGCAAACTTGAAAACGGCCTGTCCCTGCATGCGCAGGAAAGGGTCGCCCATCACCTGCCCTCCGGCAACCGTACCGGGAACCCAGAGTTCCCGATGATGGCGGCCATCCGCGTGAAGCGCCACGGCGCGTATGCCGGGCTTGTCAGAAGCCTCCAGAACCACCGCGCCCGCGCCGTCGCCAAACAGCACGCAAGTACCGCGGTCAGACCAATCGAGGATGCTTGAAAACACCTCTGCGCCAATGACCAGCGCCCGCCGATGGCTGCCCGAGCGGATAAATTTTTCAGCGGTTGCCAGCGCATAGACAAAACCGCAGCAAACCGCCTGCACGTCGAAAGCCGCGCCGTTGTTCTGGATGCCAAGCCCCGCCTGCACTAAGGTGGCCGTGCTCGGAAAAATGAAATCGGGGGTCGACGTCGCAACAATAATCAGGTCGATGTCATCCGCCGCGCAGCCCGCCGCCTCAATCGCCCGCCGTGCCGCAAAGAGCGCCAGCTCGCTCGATTTGCTGCCGGACGGGGCAAAATGGCGGGCGCAAATCCCGGTGCGGCTCCTGATCCATTCATCTGACGTGTCAACGCCGCGCCGAACCAAATCGTCGTTCGTGACCGGCTCTCCCGGCAAATAGCTGCCCGTTCCGGCGATTTTTGCGTAAATCATGCGTTATTCCCGTTCGCGCCCATCATCGCTTCCATCTTGGCCTGGATGCGCGGGATGAGATTGTTGGCGACCGCGTCGGCGGCGCGGGCAAGCGCCTGCTCAAAAGCATACGCATCCGCCGAACCGTGGCTCTTCAGCACCACGCCATTGCGCAGCCCAAGCAGCACCGCGCCATTGTAGCGTCCGGGGTTAGCTCGGTGCTTGAACCGCTTGAGCACCGGCATGGCCATCAGCCCCATCAGCATCGAGAGCGGCCCGCGCTTGATTTCTTCGCGCAGAAAGAATCCCAGCATCTTCGCCAGCCCCTCGCTGGTCTTGAGCGCCACGTTCCCGGCAAAGCCGTCGCAGACCACGACATCCGTCGTTCCCTTAAAGATGTCGTTCCCCTCGACGTAACCATAATAATTGAGGTCGCTTGCCCGCAGAAGTTCGGCGGTGCGCTTGGTCAGATCGTTGCCCTTGATCTCCTCGGCACCGACATTGAGCAAGCCCACCGTCGGGCGCTCGTTATGGTCAAGCGCCGCAGCGAGCATCGAACCCATGACCCCAAACTGGAACAGGTGTTCGGGCGAGCAATCGACATTGCCCCCCAGATCAAGGGCGTAAGTATGCCCCTTGACTGTAGGCAAGGCGAAGCAGATTGCCGGACGGTCGATGCCGGGGAATGTTTTGAGCGCAAAGCGAGAAATCATCACCAGCGCCCCGGTATTGCCCGCCGACACAGCGGCCTGGGCCTGTCCGTCCTTGACCAGATGGAGCGCCACGCGCATCGAGGAATCTTTTTTGGCGCGTATGCTCGCGGGCGGCTCATCCATCCCGACCACTTGTGTCGCGTTGTGGATGCGCAGCCGCGATTTCAGCCCAGCGGGCGCTTCATCCACCAAGGATGCCAGCGCCTCCTCGCGCCCAACGAGAATCGCCTGGGCATCGGGATGCGTTTTCAAAAAAGCCAGCGCAGCCGTCACGGTGACGGCTGGGCCATGATCACCCCCCATGCAATCAATCGCAATGGTGATATTCATTAAATCCCTTGAACGGCAAAAGCTATGGCGCTAAAAAAACGGCGAGGGCACATATGCCCTGCGCCGATTTCTCGGGTTTCCGGGCACGGGACTTATTCGTCCTTGCCCTTCGTGACCTTCTTGCCGCGATAGAAACCGTTCGGGGTAATGTGATGCCGCAAGTGAACCTCTCCCGTGGTCGGCTCGACGGCCAGCCCCGGTACGGTCAGAAAGTCGTGGGCGCGGTGCATGCCGCGCTTGGACGGAGACTTTTTGTTCTGCTGAACAGCCATGAAACACTCCTAAATTACAAAATTCCCCTGCCCCGCAAACCCGCGAGCGCAGCGAAGGGCGATTGTCCGCGAATACCGCTATCTGCTTCCGTCGCCTCCGGCATCCCGCAATCTGCGTGCCTAGGCGCTATCGGCAGCGCAAGGATGGCTTCATCCTCAAGCAGCGACAACACATCCAACTCACCATCAAGCTCGATGACATCCGCCTCGTCATTCTCCAGTTCATCCTCGGGCATATCCTGCCCAGCACGAACTGGCAACAAGACCGCTTCAATCTCCAGTTTCCACTCCAAATCGCTGAGGCAACGCTGGCAACGCAACATCAGCCGCCCGCTGGCAGCCAGATCAAGCCTAGGCTTGCCTTCAGCATCAAGTCTGCCTTTCATCCGCCAGCGCAGCGTCCCGCTATTTGCGGCAAGCAAATCCGCGAGCCGAACAAAACGAGCCACTGGTGTTTCGCCTTCCAGCACGCCGCTTCCCGCAGCGAACCTGAAAACGTCGGAGACACGGACTGAGCCAGCCTCAGCGAGGTCTTGGTCAAACATAATCGGACGATAGTATTATTCTTTCTCTCCGCTGTCAAAACCCATAGTATCCACGCCCCGCATGAATTCACACCCGCCCCGCCTCGTCCTTGCCTCGACCTCGGCCTACCGCCGTCAGCTTCTTGAGCGCCTCGGATTGCCTTTCGAGGTCTCCGCGCCGCAAGCCGATGAAACCCGTCTGCCCAATGAAACGCCCAAATCCCTCGCCCAACGATTGGCGCTCGCCAAGGCGCGTAATGTTGCCCGCCAGCGGCCGGGCGCTCTCGTCATCGGCAGCGACCAAGTGGCCGCCTTGGGCGCGGAAATTTTCGGCAAGCCGGGCACTGTCGAAAACGCGGTAGCTCAACTGCAACGCATGAGCGGGCAGGAAGTGCTCTTTCATACCGCCGTCGCCCTCATCGACGGGCGCAACGGCTCCGAGCAGTGCGAAAACGTTCTCACCCGTGTGCGCTTCCGGCGGCTGGACGAGGCTGAAATTCGCCGCTACCTTGAACGCGAACCGGCGCTCGACTGCGCGGGCAGCGCCAAATGCGAAGGATTGGGCATCACGCTGCTCGACGCGCTCTCGGGCGACGACCCCACCGCCCTCATCGGATTGCCTCTGATCGCGCTGGCCCGGATGCTCCGTGCCGCTGGCGTGGAAATGCCATGAATCCGCCGGATGCACCCAATGGCGCGCTCGTGCTCATTCCCACTGGTTTGGGGGATGCGCCTTGGACAGATTTTCTCCCCGCCACGGCGCAATCCCGCGCTGTCGACATCCGCCATTTCGTGGTCGAAAACGCCCGCGCCGCCAGAGCGCACCTGAAACGCTTCGACTATCCCGCCGCGCTGCGCGACATCAACATCCACGAGTTGCCTAGCGAAGGCGGCAACTCCATGCTGGACGCCCTGCTCGCCCCGGCTCTCGCGGGCAAGGATGTCGGGCTGATGTCGGACGCAGGCTGCCCGGCGGTTGCCGACCCCGGCGCGCGGCTCGTTGCCCGCGCCCATGCCCTCGGCGTGCGCGTCGTCCCGCTGGTGGGCCCTTCGTCAATCCTGCTCGGCCTGATGGGGTCTGGCCTTGATGGGCAGAACTTCGCTTTTCACGGCTATTTGCCCACGGCCAAGGATGCCCGAGACCGCCGCCTGCGCATGCTTGAGGACGAATCCCGCCAAATCAAGCGCACGCAAATCTTCATCGAAACGCCCTATCGCAACGAGCACCTGTTCGCCGCCCTGCTCCGCGTCTGCCGACCCGCCACCCGCCTGTGCATAGCGCGTGAGCTTGCCACCGCCAACGAATACCTGCGAACCCTTGCTGTCGCGGACTGGCGCAAAAAGCCGCCCCCCGCGCTCGCCAAACGCCCAACGCTATTTTTGCTGCACGCCTGAGCCAAACCCCTGCCTGCCATGCCCATCCAGCCCGCCACGCTCCAGTTTGCCGAGGACGGAACACCCCGTTCGGAACGGTTCGATGATGTCTACCATTCTGCCGACGGAGGGCTTGGGCAGGCGCGGCATGTTTTTCTGGGGGGAAACCATCTGCCTGAACGCTGGCGTGGACGAGACCGTTTCGTCATCGTGGAAACAGGCTTCGGCCTCGGGCTGAATTTTTTGGCAACTTGGGCAGCGTGGCGAGAGGACGCTAACCGCCCGCGCATGTTGCACTTTATTTCCTGTGAACTGCATCCGTTCAAGCTCGCCGATCTGGCTCGGCTGCATGCCCGCTGGCCGGAGCTTGCACCGCTGGCCGCCGAGCTTCGCGCCCAATGGCCCGTGCTGGCGAGCGGGATGCACCGATTGCATCTGGCTGGGGGGCAGGTGTGCCTCACCTTGTATTTCGGCGATGTCCGCGAGGGGCTAGCACAGATTGATGCCCGCGCCGACGCTTTTTTTCTCGATGGATTTTCTCCCGCGAAAAATCCGGTTATGTGGTCGGCGCGGGTTTTTCACTTGCTCTCGCGTCTGGCCGCGCCGGAGGCGACCCTCTCGACGTGGTCGGTGGCGGGAGAAGTGCGCGAAGGGCTGCGCCGCGCAAGGTTCGCCGTAGAAAAGGCTCCCGGATTTGGCGGCAAACGGGAAATGCTGCGCGGGGCGCTTCATCCCGAAGCCCGCGTCCGCCCGCTCCCCGCGCCCCCGGCCTTGCGACGGGCGGTCATCATTGGCGCGGGCGCGGCAGGCACGGCGATTTGCGAGCGCCTGTGCGCGCGCGGCTGGGAGGTCGAGATCATCGACTCTGCCGACGCGCCGGGACGGGGCGCTTCCGGCAATCATGCTGGCGTGCTGCGCCCGCAGCCCAGCTTCGACGACAACCGGATGAGCCGCATCACCCGCGCCGGGGCGCTGTACGGCTGGCAGCGCATTCGGGAGGCTTGGGCGTGCGGGCTGAAGCTCCGCGCGGCGGCTTGCGGCGTTTTCCATCTCGCCCGCGACGCGGAACATGAAGCGAAGATGCGAGCCGTTGTCGAGCGCCTCGCCCTGCCTGAGGAACTGCTTCGGCAAGCCGATGCCGGGGAAGTCAGCAAAATCATCGGATGGCGTGTCCCGTATGGCGGCTGGCATTTTCCGGGCGGCGGATGGGTGCAGCCCCCGAGCTTGTGCGCAGCCAATCTGGCCGCCTTCCCGAATCGTGTCCGTGCGCACTGGTCATGCCTTGTCGCGGCCATCGAGCGCCGTGGGGAATGCTGGCACGCGCTAGGCACCGATGGCCGCGCCATCGCCAACGCGCCCGTCATGATTCTTGCCGCTGGGGTCGGGCTTGTCAGTTTTTCTCAGGCGGCGAATGTCCCGGTGTTCAGCGCACGCGGGCAGGTCAGCGTGCTGCCTGCTACAGCGGGCAGCGCACCGCGCGCGGTGGTCTGCCAAGGCGGCTACGTGACGCCCGAAGTCGACGGATTGCGCTGCGCGGGAGCCAGCTTCGATGTGGGCGACCCGGATTTTTCCCCGCGCCTAGTTGACCAGCAAGCCAACCTCGCCAAACTGGACAGCATCCTGCCCGGCTATGCCGCTGGGCTGGATGCCAGCGCAATCGGCGCACGTGTCGGATTCCGTCCGGTTTCTCCCGACCGTCTGCCGCTGGTTGGAACCTTGCCCGCCGATAGCCAGTCCGACCTTCCAGGGCTATACGTTCTCTCCGGTTTCGGCGCGCGCGGACTGGCTTGGGCCTCGCTGACGGGCGAACTGCTGGCGTCGCTCATCGAAGGCGAGCCGCTGCCATTGGAGCGCGAACTTGCCGACGCCATGAACCCAAACCGTTTTTTCACGCGCCGAACCCAGAAACGCATCACGGACAAACGATTATCTGGAGTGACATTGTGAATAAAATCAAATGATGAATATCGATTTAGCAATATACACAGCAAATAAGTTTCCCTAGCTAATCCCCCTATGCCCTACAGGGTCTCCGTCCTTTTGTGCAGTCTCGCGCTTGCGGCTGTTTTTACAGTCATAGGCTGGAACCTGTATCGGCAGGTCGATGCGTATTTCGATAGCGAAATCGCCCGAAACAACATTCGGTTCCACAATATCTATACCGTCCAGAACGAAGTGCAGGCCCGGCGCTCGCAAGCCTTGGCGTACAGCATCTCCACCCATACCGAAATCCAGCGGCTTTTCAGCGAAGCCAGCGAGGCTGCTCGCAATGACCGCAAGCACTCCGGAAACCTCGAAGGCGCTCATACCGCGCGCGTGCGGCGAATCTTTCAGGGGCAAGTGAAGCGCCTGTGGGACGAACTGCATGGCAACCACGAAGTCAAGCACCTGCAATTCCTGTTCCCCGACGGCACGCCCTTCCTGCGCATGGACGCGCCAAGCATCTTCGACGATACATACGTTGCGGAACGTCCCATGCTGGCCGGCATCATGCGGGATCGCAGGCCACGGGGCGGCTTCGAGGTTGGGCATACCTACGCTGGCATACGTGGCATCGTGGCAGCCGAACGCGCCATGCCTGACGGCAGCGAACGGCTGGTCGGTTTCGTGGAGGTCGGCTTCGACATGAACGCGCTGCTGAACAGGCTAGACAAGCAGCTTGACATAGGCATGGCTTTGCTTCTCGACAGCGCGCAGGTCTCCGGCATTATGCTGGAGCGTTACCGCCCCGCGACGGAGACCCGCCAGAGCTTCATCCTCGCGGCCAGCCGACCGGAAGCGGCGGACTGGCTCAAGGCCGGACTGCTGCCCGTGCGCAAAAGCGCGTTGCAAGACCAACGCCATATCTTCCCGTGGAAAGGACGCAACTTTCACCTCATCGCGTTTGCGCTCGACGATTATCGGAGCCAGCTCGACCCGCAATCCAGCCCGCCGGGAACCGTGCTGGTCTGGCGCGACATCACCACGCGGGTCAAACGCTTGGATGAAGACCGCGCGGCGGCCATCATCAACACATTTGTCGCCTGGGTGTTCGCCCAGATATTCCTGTTCGCGCTGCTGTACGTGCTGCGCAACGTCTGGGAGCGGCAACTGAAACGAAATACCGCCACCATCGAAAAACTCTCGCGGCACAACGCCCTGCTTCTCAATACCGCCGCCAACGGCATCTGCGGCATCGACAAGGACTGCAGCATCACTTTCATCAACCGCGCCGCGCTGGCCATGCACGGTTTCCGGCCTGAAGAAGTCATGGGCAAAAAGCTGCTGGCGCTTTTCTATCGGCATGATTTCGACGGCGGCGCGGATCCGGAAAAAATTTCTCCCGTCATCCAGACCATGAAGGACGGCATGCCGCACGAAGCGGAAGAATGGCTTTTCCGGCGCGACGGCAGCCGATTCCCCGCAAAAGTGGCTGTCACGCCCATTCTGGAGCAGGAGCAGAGGAATGGCGCGGTGATTGTCTTTCACGACATCACCGAGCAGCGCAACCGCCAGGAAGCCTTGCTCCAGTTGGCGACGACCGATTCGCTGACCGGGGTGAGCAACCGACGGCATTTCCTCGACCTGCTCGATGCCGAACAGGCGCGCCATCGCCGCCATCACGGACAAGCATCGATCTTGATGACCGACCTCGATTTCTTCAAGGGCGTCAACGATAAACACGGACATGCCGCCGGAGATGCCGTATTGAGCCATTTCGTGCACATCGTCCGCCAGACCATCCGCCGCAGCGACATCATTGGCCGTTTGGGCGGAGAGGAATTCGCCATCCTGCTGCCCGGCGACGGGACGGACGGCGCGTTCGAGTTTGCTGAACGCTTGCGCCGCACCTTTGAAAACAATCCGACCAGAATCGGCAAAACGCTCATTGCATGCACGGTCAGCATCGGCATTTCGGATTTGCGCAGCGGCGACAAAAGCGCCGACGCGCCAATGCGCCGTGCGGACGTGGCGCTTTACGCCGCAAAGGCGGCGGGGCGCAATTGCACCAAAATTTACGCTTCGGCCATGCGGCAAACCGATTTCGGGATGAAAGCCACGAAATCGGACAGAAGCAAGCAGTAAAGTCAGCGTAGCCGCGACAGCCTTTGCAGCGTCCGGCTGCGCCCCAGCGTTTCCAGCACGGCATCAATCGACGGGGACTGCTCCGCGCCGAGCAGGGCGACCCGCAAGGGGACGGCAATCTGCGGCATTTTCAGGCCGCGCTCTTTCATCACGTCCTTGATTGCTTGGCTGATTGCGCCCTTTTCCCATTCCGGCAGCGCGGCAAGCCGCGCCTCAAGGATTGCCAGCGCCTCCCGCGCGGGCGCGGCGAAATGCTTCTCTTCAAGCTCAGCGGAAATCTCGACGACTGGCTGGGCGAACGGCACGGCGGCATCCGCCAGTTCGACGAGGCTGCCCACGCGCTCTTTGTAGAGTTCCACGATAGCAGCCAAATCAGGGGCGTCCCGCAAACTGATGCCGCGTTTGAGCAGGCGCTCGGACACGTCCCGCGCAAGGCGGGCAGTGTCCGCCGCCTTGATGTACTGCGCGTTGAGCCAAGTGAGTTTTTCCGTATCGAACCGCGCCGCCGAGGGCGTGATGCGGTCGAGATCGAACCATTCGATGAACTGCTCGCGGCTGAAAAGCTCATCGTCACCGTGGCTCCAGCCCAGCCGCGCAAGGTAATTGATGACCGCTTCCGGCAAAAACCCGTCTTCGTGATACTGCATCACGCTCACCGCGCCGTGCCGCTTGGAGAGCTTCGCGCCGTCCGCCCCGAGAATCATCGACAGGTGCGCGTACTGCGGCAGCGGCGCGGCCAGCGCGGCCAGCACGTTGATTTGGCGCGGCGTGTTGTTGACATGGTCATCCCCTCGGATGACATGGGTGATGCCCATATCCCAATCGTCGACCACTACGCAGAAGTTGTAGGTTGGCGAGCCGTCCGCGCGGGCAATGATGAAATCGTCAAGTTCAGCATTGCTGATTTCGATTCGCCCCTTGACCAAATCATCCCAAGCCACAAAGCCCTCGGACGGATTCCGAAAGCGCACTACCGGCTCCACGCCCATCGGCGGGAGCGGCAGCGTTTTTTCGGGTTCAGGCCGCCAGCGTCCGTCATAGCGCGGTTTTTCGCCACGCGCTTCCTGCGCGGCGCGCAAGGCATCGAGTTCTTCCTTCGATGTGTAGCAGCGGTAAGCCGTGCCCGCCGCGAGCATTTGTCGGATGACTTCCCCGTAACGCGCCATGCGCCGCGTCTGGTAGAACGGCCCCTCATCGTGTTCCAGCCCGAGCCAGCCCATGCCGTCGAGAATCGCCTCGACCGCTTCCGGCGTGGAACGTTCGAGGTCAGTATCTTCGACGCGCAGCACGAACTGCCCCCCATGATGGCGGGCATAGGCCCATGCGAACAGCGCGGTGCGCGCGCCGCCAATGTGCAGGTAGCCGGTGGGGCTGGGCGCGAAACGGGTACGGACGGTCATGATCTGTATTCAGGATTGGCGGCAAAAGCCGGGGCGTGGAGCTTACCGCATCCGGCGAAAAACGAGGGACAGCGCGTCACGAAACGGAAAAAAGATGCCCGAACACAGGCTCGGTCATTGCTTGCGCCCGTAAACGTCCTCGAAACGAAGCAAGCGCGGAGACCCTTCACGCTTTCACCGCCAGAACCTCCAAGTCCCGTGGCCGTTTCCCACCTTCCCCCGTCCGCCTAGGCACAAGCCTCACACATCGCAGGCTTCGGCATCTTTTAAGGGCAGCGCCGCCTGGTCTTTTTCGGACAACAGAAGTTCGCCCAACCCCTTTAATGGCCATTCGATGCCGATGTCAGGATCGTTCCAAAGAACGGCGCGCTCATGCTCTGGCGCATAGTAATCGGTTGCTTTGTATAAAAAATCAACGCTTTCGCTCAGAACGATAAAACCATGCGCGAAACCGGGCGGAATCCAGAACATGCGTCCGGGCATGTCGCTGCTCAGTTCGACGCCCGTCCAGCGCCCAAAATGCGGGGAATTGCGGCGCATATCCACCGCTACGTCGAACACCCGTCCGTGCGTGACCCGGACGAGCTTGCCCTGCGCCTGGCGAACCTGGTAGTGCAGCCCCCGCAGCACGCCGCGCGTCGAGCGCGAATGGTTGTCCTGCACGAAAACCGGATCAAGCCCGGTTGCCTCCCGAAACGCGCGCGCGTTGTAGCTTTCAAGGAAAAATCCCCGCGCATCGCCAAACGCCTTCGTTTCCAAGATCAAGACACCGGGCAACGCGGTAGAAATAACTTTCATTAAAACACCTGATCTTCAAGCAAACGTTTCAGATAGCGCCCATAGTCGTTCTTTGCCAGCGCAGCCGCCAGACGCATGAGGGATTCATCACCAATCCAGCCCGCCCGCCAGGCGATTTCTTCCGGGCAGGCAACTTTCAGCCCTTGGCGCTTTTCGATGGTCTGGATGAAAAGCCCCGCCTCCAGCAGGCTCTCGTGGGTTCCGGTATCAAGCCAGGCATGGCCGCGCCCCATGACCTGCACATCAAGGCTTTCCCAAGCCAGGTATTGAGAATTGATGTCGGTGATTTCCAGTTCCCCGCGCGGGCTGGGTTTCAGGCCAGCGGCCACATCGACCACCCTTTCGTCATAAAAATACAGCCCCGTGACCGCATAGTGGCTTTTTGGGCGGGACGGTTTTTCTTCAAGGCTCACGGCACGGCCCGCCGAATCGAACTCGACCACGCCATAACGCTCGGGATCATTGACTGGATAGGCAAAGACCGTCGCGCCCGAAGAACGCGTGCTGGCCTGAATCAGCTTGCTGCTCAGGTCATGGCCGTAAAAAAGATTGTCGCCCAGCACCAGCGCGGAGGGTGCGCCGCCGACAAAATCCCTGCCGATGATGAAAGCCTGCGCCAATCCGTCCGGGCTAGGCTGCACCGCATAAGAAATATTGATGCCCCACTGTCCGCCGTCGCCGAGCAACTGCTCGAAACGCGGGGTGTCCTGCGGCGTGGAAATGACAAGAATATCCCGGATACCCGCGAGCATCAGCGTCGAGAGCGGGTAATAAACCATCGGCTTATCGTAGACTGGAAGCAATTGCTTGGAAACGGCCAGCGTGGCCGGATGCAGGCGGGTTCCAGAACCGCCCGCCAAAAGGATGCCTTTGCGTGTTTTCATCACGCTATGGTAATGCAGAATCCAAAATTTGGTCTAGCTGCCGCATGACTCCGAACTTCCAGTCGGGCAAGCGAAGCCCAAAGTCATTCCGCAAGCGTGTCGTATCGAGGCGTGAATTCAGGGGACGCGCCGCAAGCGATGGCCAATCGCTTGAAAGGATGGGCGTGATTTCCTTGGCTTTGAGCGCCATGCCTCGGCGGCGAGCTTCATCAATAATGAGATTGGCATATTCATGCCAGTTCGTCTCTCCCGCAGCGACAAGGTGGTACAGCCCCCCGGGATGCGCCACCGGATTGGCCAGAACGCTGCGCACGAGATGCGCCGTTACATCGGCAAGCAAGTCGGCGCCGGTGGGTGCGCCAATTTGGTCAGCAATCACAGCCAGACGCTCCCGTTCAGACGTCAGCTTCAGCATGGTGCGTATGAAGTTGCTGCCACGGGCAGAGTAAACCCATGACGTTCGCAGAATCAGGTGGCGGCATCCGCTCGCCTGAATTGCTTCCTCTCCAGCCAGCTTGCTGCTGCCATACGCCGAAAGCGGGCTTGGCAAATCGTCTTCGCGCCACGGGCGATTGCCGCTGCCGTCAAAAACATAGTCTGTCGAATAATGCACAAGCCAGATGCCGCATGCGGCAGCCTCCCCGGCAAGCACCTCAAGCGCGGCGGCATTGACACGATGCGCGAGATCAGGCTCGCTCTCGGCACGGTCAACGGCAGTATAGGCCGCCGCATTGACAATCACATCAGGCGAAACCGCCGCGATCGTGCTCCGTATGCCCGCTCCATCCGTCAAGTCGCCGACAAGCCCATCCGCGCAGCCCTGATTCAGCGCCACCACCTCGCCCAGCGGGGCAAGCGTGCGCTGCAACTCCCAGCCAACCTGCCCGGTTTTACCGAAAAGCAGAATTTTCATTTTTAGTCTACTCCTAGGAATTTCCCTCAAATTACATCAATGCTTGGAGCATCCAGAGGAAAAATTTCCCCATAGGCATATTTATTTTAAGTTTCAAGACAGCCTTCCGCGCTCATCCCGCCGCCTCCCGTTTATCAAGCCACGCGGCAAAATCACGCAGATCCGCTGGCAATGGCGCTTCAAATGTCAATTGCTTCCCGTTCACTGGGTGGATGAAAGCGAGTTTTGCCGCGTGCAGAAACATCCGGCGCAAGCCTTCGCCCGCGAGCATCCGGTTCAGCGCGAAATTCCCGTATTTGTCGTCGCCCATGATGGGAAAGCCGAGATGGGAAAGATGTACCCGTATCTGGTGCGTGCGCCCCGTTTTCAGTTCGACTTCAAGAAGGCTGAACTGCTGCCAGCGTTTGAGCAAGCGCACGATGCTGTGCGACGGCTTGCCCGCCTCGCTCACCCTGACGCGCCGCTCCCCTTCTTCGGTGAGATATTTCAGCAGCGGCGCGCGCACGTGTTGCAGCGGATTCGGCCATCGGCCCGAAACGAGGGCGAAATAACGCTTTTCCACGCTTCCCGCGCGCATCATGTCCTGCAACGCGGTCAGCGCGGAACGCTTTTTTGCCACCATCAGCAAGCCGGAGGTTTCGCGGTCGAGCCGATGCACAAGTTCCAGCATCTTCAGTTCGGGACGCTGGGCGCGCAGTTGCTCAATCACGCCGAAACTGATGCCGCTGCCGCCATGCACAGCATGGCCGGAGGGCTTATCCACCACGAGCAAATAATCGTCCTCAAACATCACGGGCAACGGTTTTCCCGCAGGAACGCGCACCGCCGGGGAAATGGCCGGTTTGGCCAGCCTCAAGGGCGGGATGCGCACTTCGTCGCCGATGCCCAAGCGGTAGGTCTGCGACACCCGCCGCCCATTCACCCGCACCTCTCCGCCGCGAAGAATCCGGTAGATATGGCTCTTCGGCACGCCTTTTGCGATGCGCAGAAAATAATTGTCAATCCGCTGCCCGGCGGCGGATTCGTCAATCCGCTCATGCCTGACAACATTTGCTTTGCCTTGAGCCGCCATCATGAATATAATCCGCCCGGCTTCAAGATCGGATGCGGTCGGTACGCCATGCGCCAGAAGGCGATGGAAAGTGACGACGCTAAAGCTGCCATGTGCGCTCCCGGTCTGCCGCACGCGCTGCGCATGCGCCTTTTCAAAGGTGGTGATGATAGCGCAAGAACCTTTTTTCGATACACCCATCCAGCCCGACCGGGATGGATGCACGCAATATGCGCAGTACGCAGCAGCCGCAGGATCAGATGTCTTTGCCCCGCTTAGGCGTGGACAGGGACAAGTGAACAATACGACCAGACAACCCATCACAGGATTAGCTCTACCCGGATGAAAGCAGCCCGACACAACCGCTACTGAACCCCGGATCAGCGCGATGGCGCGCCGGTCGTGCCTGCCCGTGCAAACTGACGCGGGAGAACGACCCAAAATGAAGCGAATGCTTTTTAACGCGACGCAAGCCGAGGAATTGCGCGTCGCAATCGTCGATGGACAGAAACTCATCGACCTCGACATTGAATCGGCCAACAAGGAAGAACGCAAAGGCAACATCTACAAGGCAACGATCACCCACATCGAACCCAGCCTCGAAGCCGCCTTCGTCGACTATGGCGCGGAACGGTACGGATTTTTGCCTTTCAAGGAAATTTCCCGCGCCTACTTCAAACCCGGCGCGGATGCCCGCGCAAGCATCCGCGAAGCCCTATGCGAAGGCCAAGAACTGATCGTCCAAGTTGAGAAGGACGAGCGCGGAAACAAAGGCGCTGCGCTCACCACCTATATTTCTCTGGCGGGGCGCTACCTCGTCCTGATGCCGAACAACCCGCGCGGCGGCGGCGTCTCGCGGCGCATCGACGGCGAGGAGCGCACCGAACTGCGCGAGGTTCTAGACCAAATCGAAGTGCCGAAAGGCATGAGCCTCATCGCGCGCACCGCCGCCATTGGTCGGGGCATTGAGGAACTGCAATGGGACCTCAACTACCTGCTCCAGCTTTGGACAGCCATCGAAGGCGCATCAAGCGGGCAGAGCGGCGCTTTCCTCATCTATCAGGAAGGCAGCCTCGTCATCCGCACCATCCGCGACTACTTTCAGCCCGACATCGGCGAAATCCTCATCGACACCGACGACATTTATGAACAGGCTCGCCAGTTCATGGGGCATGTCATGCCGGGCAACGTCAGCCGCATCAAGCGTTACAGCGACGATGTGCCGCTCTTCTCGCGCTTCCAGATTGAGCACCAAATCGAGTCGGCCTTTTCCCGCCAGGTCACGCTGCCGTCTGGCGGCGCGGTCGTCATCGACCACACCGAGGCACTCGTCGCCGTCGATGTCAATTCGGGACGTGCCACCAAGGGCGCGGACATCGAGGAAACCGCCCTGCGCACCAACCTCGAAGCCGCCGATGAAATCGCGCGGCAATTGCGCCTGCGTGACTTGGGCGGGCTGATTGTCATCGACTTCATCGACATGGAATCGACCAAGAGCCAGCGCGAAGTCGAAAACCGCCTGCGCGATGCCCTGCGCTGCGACCGCGCACGCGTGCAGACCGGCAAAATCAGCCGATTTGGCCTGCTCGAACTTTCCCGACAGCGCCTGCGCCCCACGCTGGCCGAAACCAGCTACATCACCTGCCCGCGCTGCACGGGCACAGGCCATATCCGTGGCACGGAATCCTCGGCCCTGCACATCCTGCGCATCATCGAAGAAGAGGCAATGAAGGAGAACACCGGCGCGGTGCACCTGCAAGCGCCGGTCGATGTCGCCACTTATCTGCTCAACGAAAAGCGCACCGACATCGCCAGAATCGAGCTGCGCCACAAAATCCGGCTCATCATCGCGCCCAACCGCCACATGGAAACTCCGGCGCACGAAATCACGCGCCTGCGCCACGAGCAGTTGAATCAGGACGACAATCCCACCGCCAGCTACCAGCTTGTGCAACAGCCTGTCGAAGAACTCCCCATCGGCGGCCCGCACAGCGCGGACAAAGCCGTCCGGCAGGAAGCCGCCGTCAAATACATTCCGCCCCAGCAGCCCATGCCCGAAACGCCTTCCGCCGCCATCGCGGCGCAAGCGCCAAGCCTCATTTCACGCTTCATGCGCTGGCTCGGCAACCTGCCCGCCGGGGGCGGCAGCGAGAAGGAAGCGAAGACCTCGGCATCCGCCGCCCGCGAACCCCGGTCACGCAACAGCCGCAATAATGAGCGGGGAAATGAGCGCCGCAACAACGGCAACGCCCGCAATGACCGAGGGAGTCGCAACGCACGGGAAGCTGACCGCAACGCCCGCACCGAGAAAAGCGCCCTGTCGAACGCGCAGGAAAAACCGCAGCGCCAGCCTAAAGCACCGGGTGAACGTCAGGAACGCCCCGAAACTCCGGCTCGCGCCCCGGCCAGCGACAATGTGAAAGCCAACCCCAGCCGCCGTCGCCGTCGGGACAAACCCATCGGTGAGGATGTCGAAAAAACTACGGTTTCCACGCCCGCCGCGCCGGAAATTCCGGCGACCGAGCCGCCGCGCCCGAACATCGCGGAAACGGCTGAAGCCGGACAAGCCGCCGCGCAGACTGGAGCCGCCGCCGTTCCAGATGAATCCAGCGCCGCTGCCAGCCCTTCGCCCGAAAAGCGCCGCAGCCGCAGCCGTGGCAACCGCCGAGGAAGACCCGCTGCCGAAACCGGCGAAGCCCTGCCCACCGCGGACGCCACGCAGGAAGCCCCCTTGCCCATCGCGACAAGCGCGTCTTTCGACACTCGCCCCGTCGCGCCGTCCGCCGCTCAGGACGCGCTGCCCGTCGCTATTGGACAAACGTTCGAGCCTCAAGCCGAGAAGGAAACCGCCCCCAAGGCTCCAGCGCGGCAGCCGGAGCGCATGGGCGATGACCCCATTTCCTTGCCCCTGATTCGGGAAAACGGATTGGCTGCCGAAGCGCCAGCAGCCCTCTCCCCCGCCATCGTGCCGTCTGCCCCCATCGTCCCCAAGGCAAAGGAATCCGCAGAACCTCGGCGGATGACGGAACCGAGAGCCGCAGCGGAACCCGCGCCCGAGAAAAACACCGCGCCCGCGACAGCCGATCTCTTTGCCTCGCCGGAAAGCACGGGGCTGGTCATGATTGAAACCAGTTCGGAGAAAAAAGCCCAGTTCGGCACAGGTGCGCCCGAAGAACCTGTCCGGCGCGGGCGCAAGCCCCGTCCAACGGCTGCGTCCGCCGATGAGCCGCTGCAACAGGTCGAAACGCACAAGGTCTGACTTCTGCCAGCCTACATAAGAAAGGGGCGGCCATCACTGGCTGCCCCTTTTCATTTTTATCCGCAAGGCGTTTATTTCTGCGGCAGACGGCGCAAACATCGTTTTCGTAAAAATTTTTTCATCATACCAGTTTGTCGACCATGAGCTTGTTAATATATGCACGTTTATCCTTCCATCTCCCATAGGCGCACCGTACGCTTTTTCAAGCTCTGGAGGAACTCTCATGAGAACCGCATTTTCATGCCGCCGCTTGCGCAAAGCCCTTGCCGCGTTCCCGTTTATCTCAGCCGCAGCACTGGCGCTGTTTTTCGCTATGGGAACCATGCCAGTTCCAAGCCACGCGCAGGAGTCTGCCCAGACGCTTTTCAACCAAGCCCTCTTGACGGAACGGCAGGAAGCCTCCGAAGAGGCTATTGCTAAATATGAAGAGGTCATGCAGCGTTACGGAAGAGCCGCCACGCCCAATTCCCGGCAGTTCGCCGCTCGGGCGCTGCTCAAAAAAGCCAAACTGCTTGAAGAACAAGACAATGCCAAGGATGCCTTCATCACCTTTGACCGAATCGAGCGAAATTTCGGGAATGAAAAAAGCCCGGCCATCCGGGAAATACTGGCCTCGGCGCTTGTCTCCAAAGCCGAAGCCCTCTATAAGCAAGGCGACACCGAAAAAGCCCTCGATGCCTACGCGGAGCTAGCCCGACAATTCAAAGATGATGAAAATGATTCCATCAGGCGCTTGGCCGAAATTACCCAATGGCGAGCCACTGAAATACGGATCAGCAACAACATCACGCTATCATCCAGACGGTAAAGTCCTCGCCCATCCGGCGGGGGCGTTCGCAACTCACTCAAAAATTGCCCATGCAGACCACTTTCACCTTTCACGGCCTCCTTTCCGTACCGTCCCGCGCCAGCGCGTGCCCGCGTCCGTTCAGGGCTATCGTGCTTTTGGCCTGCGCCGTGCTCGCCACGTCAGCTTGCGAGACCACGCGCCCCACAGCCACCGCCGACCGCCAGCAAACCGCCGCCACGTCGACTGCCCGCCTTGAACCCATCGGAGCCGCCCAAGAGCTTTTCGACAGAGGGCAGGCGCTCATCCAGCAAGGCAAGGCGCAAGAAGGCGCCGCCGCGCTGAACGAGCTTGACCGCCGCTTTGGGCAAGACCCCCGCCGCCCCGTCCGCGCCCTTCTCGCGCAGGCGCTTTCCCTCAAGGCGCAAACCGCCGCCACGCCCACGGAATCCTTTGCCACGCAGGTTGAAATCGGACGCCGCTACGGGGACGACATCGACCCGGCGCTTCGCAAGCAAATCGTCACCGCCATGTTCAATCAGGGCGCGGCCAAGGCGAAGGCAGGCGACCTTTCGGCAGCCATCTCGATTTACAAGGAAATCGAGCAAACCTACGCCGGCAGCGATGCCGCTTGGGCGATTTCCTACCAAGGCGACCTCCAGCGCCAGATGCGGAACCCGAAGGCCGCCGCCGCCGCCTATGCACGGCTCGACCAGCGGCTCGCACAGGACTCCGACCCCGCCGTCCGGGCCATCGTCGCGGACACGCTGTCCAAGAAAGCCGAAACGCTGGTCGAACAGGGCGATACCAGAGCCGCCATTGCCGCTTACGATGAAATTGACCGCCGTTACTCGGCAGACCGTGATGCCAGTTTCCGCCTTCGCGCCGCGCGGGCGCTTTTCGCCAAAGGCTCGCTTTTGGGCAAACAGGGCGCGGGCGAGGAAACGGGCGGCGAAATCTCAGGCATGGGCATCCGCCCAACCGGCGATACCGCTGCGGCAGTGGCGGTCTACGATGACATCGTCCAGCGTTTCGGGCGCGACAAAGACCCCAGCATCCGCAATATCGTTGGCGCGACCCTACTCAAGAAAAGCGAAGCCTTCCGCCTTGTGGGCAACGATCAGGGCATGATTGCCGTCTATGGCGACATCGTTGAGCATTTCGGCGATGACAACGCGCAGGTTTCCCGTGTGCTGGTCGCCACGGCGCTTTTCCGCAAAGGGCTAGCCCTTGGGCGGCAACCGGGCGCGGCCAATGAGGCCATCGCCGCGTTCGACGAAGTGACCCGCCGCTTTGCCAGCGACCCCAATCCCAACCTGCGCAAAATCGTCGGGCAAGCCGTGACGGCTCGCCAAAGGCTCCATGCCGCGCAGGAGCCGATGTACGACAACTGACGCACGGCTCCACCCTCCAAGCATCCCCCGCCCGACGGCCTCATGCCCAGCCTCCTGACCCATCCCGCGCCAGCCATTGCCTTGGGGCTTGCCTTTGGGCTGCGCCGCGTCCCGCCGCGCCTCCTCATTGCGGCGCTCTTTTTCAGCCTCGTGCCAGATTTCGACGGCATCGGTTTTCGCTTCGGCATCTCTTACGCCAGTTGGCTCGGGCATCGGGGCTTCACCCATTCGCTTTCCTTCGCCCTGCTCTGCGGGGCGCTCGGCGCGTGGATGGCCCCTGCCCTCAAAGCCTCCCGCCTCCTGTCCGGCACGCTGATTTTTCTGGCCGTTGTCGCTCACATCGCGCTGGACGCGCTCACCAACGGCGGGCTGGGCGTGGCGATTTTCTGGCCGTTTTCCGACGCGCGCTATTTCTTCCCTTGGCAGCCCATCCAAGTGTCGCCCATCAGCCCGAAAGTTTTTTTCATGACCGAACGTGGGCTGCGGGTCATCCTCTCCGAACTGCGCTGGGTCTGGCTGCCCCTGCTGCTCGTTGCGCTGGCTTGCCGCGCAGTTATTGGGAAAACACGAGCGGCGAGATAGTTTCACGACAGCAAGGGCAGAACGTAATATCCAATGAAAATACACCGCTACGCCCTTTCCAAAAAGATAAAAACCGCCCAAGGTCTGCTCATGCGTTTTACCGTCACAACAGGACGGGCAAACACTGATTTTTTGCTCTCATTTAGGCTATTCGTAAAAGTGGATGGGCGCCAGAGGGATGAATGGACGCAACAACGGTACACAATATCGCAAAAGCGTATTGCGCCATTGGTTCTGGTGGCGTAGAACTCAGTGGTCGAGAATCGCAAAAAAGTGTGTTGAAGAGATGCCCTCATGATCCAGATCAGCCAGGAGTCGTTGAAGCCATTTGCCAGTAAGTACATCTGGTGGAAAACGCCAGATGAAGCTGTGCTCATGCCTGAACGGGTCATTGCTCAGGTCATGAACATCGGCGACTACTCTGACGTTCAGGTACTTGTCTCACAAGTAGGTGACGAGGTGCTTCGCGAAGTCCTGACGCACGCAGAAGCAGGCCAGTTCAGCGAACGCTCTTGGGCCTATTGGCACTATCGGCTTGGCCTGTCAAGCGCGGATCATGTTCCAGCCCTGCCTGTGCGGAGATTCGCATGACATGCAAGTTCAAGCCTTGCATGGGCACATTGCCTCCCGCCCAAAAGCGCCTGTGGCCGGAACTCAAAAATGCCCCGAATCTCGGCTTCACGCTGTATGGTGGCACCGCAATTGCACTTCGACTGGGGCATCGTAATTCAGTCGATTTTGATTTCTTCTCGGAAAAGCCGCTTGATCGGACTGCCATCAAAGCGGCTTTTCCGTTTATGGAGCAGTCCACGACGCTTCAAGATCAAGACAACGCCTGGGTTGTGCTTGTCCCCTATGGGAACTCAGAGCGAGAACACGTCAAAGTCTCGTTCTTCGGCACTATTGCTTTCGGAAGGGTGGGAGAACCAGACTTTACCGACGACGGTGTTTTGCAGGTGGCTTCCTTTGACGATTTGATGGCGACCAAGGTCAAGGTTGTGCTCCAGCGCGCGGAAGCCAAGGACTATCGTGATGTCTCTGCAATGGTGAATGCCGGTGTGAGTCTGTCACGCGGGCTCGCATCTGCTCGGCAGCTATACGGGCCAAACTTTCAACCGAGCGAGAGCCTGAAAGCACTGGTCTATTTCAATGACGGTGATTTGAAAACCCTTACCGCTGACGAGAAAAAGACGCTGGTCGATGCAGTGAGAGTTGTGCGCGACCTTCCTGATGTGGCGCTACGCTCAAAATCCTTAAGCGGGCTGAGTTGGAAAGACTTGTCCGTCGTAGATGAACGTTGCGGCTTTTCGCGCCAAAACCCTGACTGAAATCGCCCAGGCGGGTTTGCTCGCAACGCTACGCGATTTCCAGAAAACCATCCCATATCGCGCCGGGAAATTTGAATTCTTTCTCAACGCCGCTGAATTTCACAGAGATGTACTGGCTATTCAGAGAATGAACGATTCCGTCACCGAATGCCTTATGCCTCAGTTGTGTGCCAATTCGTATGCCTGATGTATTGATTTTGCTGGCAGGAGTTTGCTTTACAGGCATATTCTGCTTTGGCAGTTCGGGCGCAGGGCGCGGATCGGGCATAGCGATTTTGCGGAGTACCAGCGGATCATCGGCTTTGTCGTGTTTGGTGCGAACCTGCACTGGCGCATCTTCCTCGTCATCATCGTCTCTAACAGTAACAGGCGCGACGCTCGGCACTGCGCTGTTGTCATATCCAAGGCCGCTCATGGATAACTGTTGCGCTGAATACAGATTACCGTAGTCCTCCGCGCTGAGCACCGTGTCAAACAAACCGACATCTTTATCCTTGTGCCTGCTTGGGAGGCCAGTGTATTCAAGGCTTGAATCCTCATATCGTTTGAATTTGTAAACCGCGTCATTCATCAGCGGAGCATTGAATACATTTAACTCACACAATAAATTGAAATCTTTTACTTCAAGCCCAGTGACTTTTTTGAACAGGTTTGATTCAAGTTGCGTGATAACGTCTTTCAGGCAATATTCGCGGTAGTCGCTCAAATACATGAAGATGGGGATGCGGGTGGCGAACTTTATCAGCTTTTCCTGTATTGCCTTGCACTTGGATTTGAACTCCTTTTCAGCTTCGGAAAGCTCTTTTTTCTCCTTGGGCGAGAGCGTTTCACTTTCTTTCTTGGCTTTTTTGACCGCATCCGACTTATTGATGATGGTTTCAATATCGCTATTCAGGCTGCGGAAGCCTTCAATGCTCATCAGCGCCCGCATGGCGTCTTTATTGGCCATAAGCCGTGCCAGCGTGTCGTTATCCACATTAACGAGCAAGGCGCTTTCCCAGCGGCGAGCCAGCAAGGTGGCAGAAGTTCCCGCCATTGCGAAATCAAGAATTTCACTCGCGTCAATCTGCCGCATGGCGCTGCCGTCATACGCAATGACAGGCAGAAAATTGACGAATTCGCCGACCTTTTTTTCAGGATTGCTCTCGTTCATATTCAGGTGGCAGGAATAATCGGCTATTTGCTTTAGCGCCCGATCAAGCGCAAAGTCAAAAACATAGCAATCGCGCTTTATAATTTGCTTTTTGCCGCCGTCCACTGTGATTTCCCACGGGCTTTGCACCCGGAAAGCTGTCTGAAAATAGGTTTCAGGGCTTTTCAGGTTGCGGAGCATAAAAACGCCTGTCCACGGTTTTACGGTCACGCCAGTGGTCAGCTTGCCGCAGGAAAGGGTAATTGTTTTACTTTTCAACGGGTCGCTCATAGACTTTTGCACGGGTTCCAATGCCGCCGCGCCGATGCCCGCACCCGCCCCCGCGCACATATTGATTGCGTAATCGTGATAAAAAATGTTTTGTTTCTGTTTGAGCAAATTCGCCATCGCCTGACACGATGCCACGTCGGGCAAAAACCAGAGCGTATGGGAAAGCACGTTCAAAAGGCGCGTATCCGAAAAGGGCATGGCGAGTCTGCCGCGTCCCAGCTTCAATTCATCGGCGCTCGTTTCCAGATAAGAGCCACGAATCAGGTCAAGCCATTTCTGCACATCGTTTTCATACACAAATTTCGCTTCATTGCCCTTGCCTTTTGCGGAGAAAAACACATTAAGGTCAAATTCATTGAATTCGCCCTGCATGGCAACGCGGCGGATACTGTCCGGGATTTTGTAGGTGAGCATAACCATGCGCGGCAGGGCTTCATAGGGATTATTTTCGCCCGCCCATGCCACTTTTGCCCGCTGTTCGTCAGAATACGTCCAGTTATAAATCTGTTCCTCGATGAACTCCCCCGAATTGATAGCGCGAAAAGGCGTGCCAGAAAGATACAGATAGCAATCGGCGGTAATGGGAAGCCATGTTTCGTCAAGAACGTTGGCGCGGTCGTATCCGTCAGGGTCAACTTCGGCAGTATCTTCGTCATCTTGCTCAAAAAGTTTTTTGGCGTTTTCTTTCCACGCGCCGAAATGGTATTCATCGAAAATGACAAGTTCCCAATTCGTTATATGCACCCATTCGTTTTTCGCTTTAATGCCGCCCGTTTTAGGGTTCACGCCGAGAAAATCCTGAAAAGAGCCGAAGCAGACGATGGGGTGTGTTTTATCGGCGGCTTCATATTGGGCGTCCATGCTGGAGCCAGCCGGATTTTGTGGGCGGCAAATGAACTGCCAGCCCTCAAAATCCATATGCGTCTCCAAGTCTTCGCGCCAAGCCGTCTGCACGGCGGGTTTGAAAGTTAGAATCAGCACTTTTTTCAGTTCCATCCGCTTTGCAAGCTGATAGGCTGCAAAGGTTTTGCCGAAACGCATTTTCGCGTTCCACAGAAATTTTGGAATGCTTTCGGCGGGTTCGTTTTGGGCGGATTGATAGTAGGCGACTGTTTTGGCAACGGCATCTTTCTGCTCCGGGCGCATGGAAAAATCCAATGTACGGTTTTCCGCATTTTGCGTCCGTGTTTTGACTGCCAGCCACGCGGCGCGAACGTCATCAACCGTGCAATGAAACCACTCACCGCCTTTCCGCGAAAAACCGCGTTTTTCCAAGGCTCTATGAACCGCGTGGTCATCGAAAGAGCCGCCGTCATCAAACAGGGCGGATTCGGCGAACACGATGCTATAGGGCGCTTTTCCATCCGGTCGCTTGGTCGGATATTGCTGCGCCACCCGTTTCTCAACGTCTACAGCGGTAAATCCGACTTTCAGCAACCCCTGATAGTCGGGGTTGCTGTCCGAATAGGCATAAATCATCGGTCGGGATTCGGGACGGTTTGAGACAAATGAATCAAGTTGGTCAGGCATTGTCGTCACCGCTTGATAAATCCATCGGGCGAATCATGGATTCAATGAAAGCTATTTCTTCTTCGGTGAGGCCATATTTGGCATAGAGTTTTGCGTCTGTCCAAGGCTCGGAGAAGTCTTGCATCGGTACGAAAGAATAAACAGTTTGAGATGCCATCTGTGATATTTTTTTCAGATAAACCATAAATCTAAAAAAGCGCGTTTCAATATATCCAATCACATTTCGTACAATATTTTCCGATGGAAAAGTACCAATAACAATATATGTTTCCGTACAAGCACTTCCTGGTTCTGAAAGAATAGGTTTGCCAATTATTTGATGCGGATAGTTATCTCCGGCGTTGTATGCACGTGAAATTAAAATTTTCCATTCATCTACCCAATCAAGATGATTTTCTATACTATTTTTATCAATATATCCGCTGCCACCTCTTTCGTAAATTTTTACAGAATTGTGAAATGGACTTTTATTACCTTTCACAAAAGTCCGTAATCCAAAAGGTTTTTGAGAACTTACCAAAGATGAAAAACTTAATTCTTTAAATTTTTGCACCTTATTGTAAATATAAACACCTTCAACGTGTCGAATAAATACATCACTTCCCATTTCTTTCAATTTCCTACATGATAATTTTATTTTATTTTCACAGTGTGTAAAAATATCACACAATCCATTATTATCTCTATTCCAAAGAAAAAAACAAATTCCACCTTTAATTTCAACTCCTGACCCAAAACATTCAACAGAATTTAAATAATCATGTAGTATTCTTATACGCTCATCTTTAATCATATTATTTCTAAATTCATCAAGACCACGTCCGCCACTATACCATCTTGCAGGTATTATCATCGTCAAATATCGTGGTTGTAATTTTTTAGATTGTTCAACAAATTGTTGATAAATAGGTATTGCACTCGCCTGTGCACCGCCATCACTTAACTGATACGGCGGATTGCCAATAATCACATCGAACTTCATATTAAAAATCCTTTCAGGATGAAGGGTGTGGATAAATTCATAGGCGTGTGTTTCAAGGCTTTCATCTCGTCTGTATTCCTTTTCAGACGCGCCGCAAAACACGCATTTGCCGTTCTTCCACGTGTGGAAAATCGCTTTGAAACGCACATTTCCCGAAACGTCATCAAATGGCGTTACAGAATATCTTCCATTGGGATATTTGGAGCAATACACGCTGCGCCGCGACAGCAAAGAGGTTAGTTCGGTGATGGCGATGCCGTAAAGCTGCTTGTGGAAAATGTGATTCACGCGATCCTGCAAATCGGGAATCTCATTCTCTAGCCCTTTAATAAGCCGTTTGGCCATTTCACGCAAAAACACGCCCGACTTGGTTACCGGGTCGAGGAACGTGCTATTTGGGTTGGAAAACAGTTCTTGCGGCAGCATGTCCAGCATTGCATTGACGATGGCGGGCGGCGTGAAAACCTCGTCATTGGACAAATTGGCAAGGCAGGAAAGCACATCGGGGTTATAGGAGGCATCAGCCATGCTCTTGCACCCTCCTATAATCAATCAGAGGGTATTCCTTGATGGGCTTAGGAAGATAGGCGCGGATTTCTTCGTCGTATTCCCAGAAGAAATCTCTATTCACAGGATGCTCGGAAAGCATTTCATCCAAGCGAAAATCACGGCGCTTAACTTTTGTTCCGCTAACGAAAGACCATTCGGCAAAGATGATGGGCGCACCGCCCGCCTGTTTCAGCGTGAGGGCGTCGCCGCAGAGGATGTTTCGCTCAAGGATGTAGCGAATAGCACTTTGGCATTCGTCGTCCGCGTCAAATTTGCAGTTGGCGCGGTAGGCATCCTTCCATATTCTGAAAAGCCTTTCCCGGCAGGCGGCAGCGTTGTCGGCAAGCAGTTCCACGCCGTAGACATTCATCACGGCGACGACCGACCACATTTCATAGTCGGGCAGCAATAACGAGCCGCCGTATTTTTTCTTCACTGCCGCCAGCTTGCGCCGCAGGATTTCCGCCAGAAAGTTGCCGTCCCCGCAGGCAGGCTCCAGAAAGCTGCTCTCGATGCGCTCCGTCTCGCCCTTGACTAAATCCAGCATGGCGTTGACTTCCCGCTCGGCGGTGAACACCTCGCCGTGGTCAGCCACGCGCTTCTTCGACTTGATTTGCCTGCCCGCTGGCATCAATGCCGCTGCCGGGGCTGGCGGAAAGGTGTGCTTTTCCGCCAGGGCGGTTCTGGCAGGGTTTATTGCTGGAAGTTACGGGGGGGTTGTGCTAGTTTTCCGGGATGGTCAAAAAGCACACCTTTTTGCCACATCATGAAGCGCCAGCTCAGAACCCTGAATCGTAAGCGGAGCGGACGACCGCATGCTGCGCCCGCATTGCAACACCTCTGCGGGCGGCGAGAGGCCCGCCCTTCCTTGCGGAGAGGGCGGGGTACTGCATGAGGCGGTTACAGGCACTTGCCAGACCCAGAATATCAACACTAGAATCAGTATCGCCCTAATCAGGCATCGCCAGAAACCGCCACGCAACGGTAGTTTCACTGACAATCACTATATGAGCGCCTCCCGTTTGCGCAAGTTTTTCTTGTTCTGACTGACAGGATGGATTGCAGCTCTATATCCGGCCTTGATGCAGCGTGTTTTGCCGCTGCTGGCCCCGATGAAATCCG
>JAITVD010000011.1 GCA_031285965.1 Azoarcus sp. | reverse complement strand
TGGGCGAGCTACCCGCGCACCCTCGCCGCCGCCTGCCGGCGCCTGCGCGGCGTCCTCATCGAGCACGGCGGCGCACTGCGCGCGATCCGGGTGCAGGACGCGCCCGACGCGCTCTTCTTTGTTGACCCGCCGTATGTGGCCAGCACCCGCGACAAAGGCAGCAAATACCGGCACGAGATGACCGACGAACAGCATGTTGAACTGCTCACGCTGCTACGCGGCATCAAGGGCATGGCGATGGTGGCAGGCTAGCTGTCGAATTGATTGGCCAGCCGCCAGAGCTTCTCCAGCGCGTCGGGACCGTCGTCGTAGTCGGCCTCCGGCCAGAATTTCAACTGCTCAAGCAGCACGCACTGATCGCACGCGAGGCGAATTTTTCCATTTGAAACGTGCGGCTGGAGGCTAACAATGCACAGATCTTTCTCTACCGTCTCCGGCATGCCCACGCCGGGAAAGGTGCTGCACGCCCGCACCACCCACTTAACTAGATCGGTGTTCATGAAGATACCGACCATGCGCTTGCGACCTGTCACGGCGCACCAGAGGGTGCCGAGCTGCGTCTCGTAGATGGATTTGGCCTCGCCGAGCGGATCCTGGTGGACTTCGCGCTCGTCCGATGCCCTATCAATCACTTCCAGCAGGTGGGCGAAGATGAATTCGTGGAACGTCGAAAAATGCGACGTGAGGACGTAATTACGAGAAATAAGTGCGGCAGAAGTAGCCGTTAGTCGTGCCATGTCTGCTCCCGCCTCGCCTTAGAGGCGACAGGAGCGGACGGGAAGGCTTCGCATTCCAGTTTAATCGTGCGCCGAATTTCCGCGCTCAGCCGCGCAAGCTGCTCGGACTCTTGACGGGAACGGCAGCAGCGCCAGTGAGCAGTATGCCCTCAGTATAGAGGGCATGCAACCGGATAGGCATCAGAAGCCCTTCGCAGCGATGGCCTTGCCCAGATCGACGCCGCCGGACACGCCGCCCGCCTTGCTGCTGGATTTCAGGAAGTTCTTATCCTCCTCCTGCCTGCCCACACAGCCCTCCAATCCGTCGATGTGGTGCGTGAGCTGCGGCTTGATGTTCTCTCCATACCCCCCCGATGGCTCGCCTCCAGCGAGCGCATGTCGGCGCGGATGTTGTCGATCCGTTTGGTCATCGCGGACGGTGGCCTCGTTTACCTGCTATTCGTTCGTTTCGTTTATGCTGTCCTATTCCTGTCCGTTCAGCGGCATCAGCCGCGCCTCGGCTGGGATCGCAGTCGCCGGCATCGGCAAAGGCGCACAGGGGCTGTCCGACTGGCTCGGTAGCGCCGACGCGCCGGACATTACGCCGCTCCCGCAGGATCAGCGCCCCGTCGAGGTCAACGCGAGCCTGAGCATCGGCCTTGCGCCTGAACTTGTCCTCCATAGCCAGAACATGGCGGCGATCAGCGGGAACGTGAGGATGTCGACCGGGAACATATTCGCAGAGGCAAGTTTCTGACCCGCGCCCGAAACTCGACTCGAAATGGTTTCAACCGGTATTTAATCAGCAAAAAACTATCGGCCGAACCCCGAGCTTCTACCATTTTTCTACGGAAAAACTACCAAAAACCCCTCTAACCCATCCGGAAACCAAGATTTCTGCAAAAAGCCGGTCTCCATTGTAACCATGCGGGTTTCAGCCCGGTTTTTACTGCCTGAACCTATCCGGGTTCTACGGCTACCCTACTCCCATTATCGCCCGCTCCGCCGCGAGGCAGGTTTTGAAGCGCCTGACGAAGCCCCTGACCAGACCCATTCGATTAGCGCATCCTGCGCGTTTTGCGAGCCGACGGCCTCGGGGTGGTTAATCATCATCA
Organism: Azoarcus sp.; assembly: GCA_031285965.1. Lineage (GTDB taxonomy): Bacteria > Pseudomonadota > Gammaproteobacteria > Burkholderiales > Rhodocyclaceae > WRNU01. Next base: position 4,056 of record JAITVD010000011.1, on the reverse strand, counting down.
CAACGGCATGGCGACGACCGTTCCTGTCGAGCACGTAGCCCGCAATCGACTTCACGTCGTTGATCGTCCCCGTTTTGAGGTGCGCGTGACCGCGGACGGGGCTGTCTTTCAGGCGGCGGCGAACCGTGCCGTCAAGCCCCGCGACCGGAAGCGACGCCACGAAATCCGGCATCCACGGGCGCTGCCACGCGCGAATCAAGAGCGCGCCAAGGCTATCTGCGCGGATGCGCTCGTTACGGGATAAGCCCGAGCCGTTTTCGATCACAAGGCCGGAAACGTTGATGCCCGCCGCAGCCAAACTCCGCCGCGCGGCATCGGCTCCGGCTGACACCATGTCGGCAGCGGGCGAGCGCGGCGCAAAGCCGCCGCCGCCCATCTCAAGGCTGGCGCGTCCCACCAGCGCCAGCAATTGCCTGGCAAGGACGTTGCTCGACCATTTGTTCATGGTGCGCACAACCACGCCCAGCGACTCGGACTCGTCAAAAATCAGGACTTGCGCCTCAGCAGGCACGACGCCGTTGCGCACTCGCCCGCGCACCGTTCCGCCCAGTTCCCACCACAATGAGCGCACCATCGCCACGCCGTATTCGGACGGGTCGAGCGGCGAGTTCGCCCACATGCGCGGCCCGCAACCGGCAGGCAGACTGCCCGTAAGCGTCAGGCGGCCATTTTTTCCAAAATGCGCTTCGAGGTCACGATGCCAAGGCTCGCAACTTCTGGTGGAGGTGACAAGCTGGTTGTCGATTTCCACTCCCCACAAGGGCGGCTCCGCCACCAGCCGAACGGGATCCCGCTCATTGCGGCCAGGGAAAAGCGCCAATTGCTGCGTATTGAAATGAATCAGCAGCCCATCCCCGCTGCCGTTGTAGGGACGCAGCCCCTTTCCGTCGAAAGCGTTGGGGTCGTGCGGGGGCATCACCAGCGCAGAATGGTCGAGAACAATATCCCCTTCAATCGTGGAATAGCCCATGCTGCGCAGCCGCCGCAATATCCGCCAGAGCCGCTCATAGGTGAGCATCGGGTCGCCATCGCCCACCAGATAAAAAGAGCCAAGCGGCGCACCGCTCTCACGCGGGGATGCGGCAATCGCTATGCGGGTCATCCATGTCCGCTCTGGCCCCAGCACTTCCAGCGCGGCAAAAGTCGTTACCAGCTTCATCACCGAGGCGGGATTCATCGGGCGTTCCGCATTGAACGCCAGCGCGGGCTGGTCGGCATCCACCGGCTGAACCCATACCGACACCGCGTCCGCCGGAATATTGCCGCGCATCAATTCCGCGCTCACCGTCGGCGGCAAGTTCCCCATAGGGGCAGCCTGCACGGGCATCGGCAAGAAGAGCGCGAAAACCAGCGCAACCAGAACAAAACCGGACATGGAAAGCGAAAAGAGCGATAAAAACGCAGACCTTGAACGCGCCACGCAAAATCCCGGCAACAACATCATCAACTCCGGCAAAAGCCTACATTGAACCCAACGGCAGCGGAGACTCCAGCGCATAAAGCGATTCCATCGTCTCCCGCGCCCGCACATGATGGACTGCTTGCCCGTCAACCAGCACTTCGGCGGCGCGCGGGCGGGAATTGTAGTTGGAACTCATGCTCATCCCATAAGCGCCCGCCGACAGCAAGGCAATCAAATCCCCTTCTTCCACGGCCAAATCGCGGTCACGCGCAAGAAAATCCCCGCTCTCGCAAATCGGCCCCACAACATCGACGGTGCGCCTCGGCACGTCGCGCTCGACCACCTCCACTGCCGAATGCCAGCCGCCGTAAAGCGACGGGCGGAGCAGATCATTCATCGCGGCATCGACGATGGCAAAATTCTTCTCCTCGCCCGGCTTCAGATACTCCACCCTCGTGAGCAGCAGTCCGGCATTCCCGACAAGGGAGCGTCCCGGCTCGAAAAACAATTCTTCCGCCCGCCCCTCGAAGAGTTCCAGCACCGGCGCAAGATAAGCGTCCACCGAAGGAGCCGTTTCATCTCGGTAGCGAACGCCCAGCCCGCCGCCCAAATCGACATGTTCCAGCCGAATGCCCTCTTGAGCGAGCTGATCGACGAGGACGAGCAAGCGGCGAGCCGCTTCCGTGATTGGCGCGGAATCGAGCAATTGCGAGCCGATGTGGCAACCGATGCCGCAAACCTTGAGATGGGGCAAAGAGGCCGCGTGGCGGTAAAGCGCCAGCGCGTCGGAGAACGCCACCCCGAACTTGTTGCTCTTCAGCCCCGTCGAGATATAAGGATGCGTTTTCGGGTCGACATCCGGGTTCACCCGGAGCGCCACCGGAGCGAGCTTGCCCATCTGCCCCGCCACCTCGTTCAGCCGTCCGATTTCGGCATCAGATTCCACATTGAAGCAGCGTATCCCCGCCTCCAACGCCTGACGCATTTCCGCGTGGCTCTTGCCCACGCCCGAGAACACCACCCGATCCGCCCGCCCTCCGGCAGCCAGCACCCGCGCCAGTTCCCCGCCGGACACAATATCGAACCCCGCCCCAAGCCGCGCAAACACCGAGAGCACGCCCAGATTGGAATTCGCCTTGACCGAACAGCACACCAGCGAGCGCCGCGCCGTGAGCGCATGGCGGTATGCCTCAAAAGCATCCGTGAGCGCCGCCCGCGAATAGACATACACAGGCGTACCGAAACGCTCGGCAATATCGGCCAGCGCAACCCCTTCAATCAACAGCCCGCGCGGGCTGCGGGAAAGCGTGGGCAAGGGAAAAGAAAAATGGCGGCTCATGCTTCTCACTCAGGGCTATTGGCGGGAGGCGGAACGGCAGGGGACGCCTCGGCAGGCATCGCGCCAGCAGAAACCGGAGCCGTATCGGAAGGCGGCAGATAAAGGTCCCCCTTAACGCCACAGCCCGACAACAGCAAAGCACACGCCGTCGCGGCAGCAATCAGTACGCGCATGAACGCTTCTCCAGAAAAATGGTGATGTTACCGCACTCGTCAAGAATGATGCCGAAGCAGTGGGCGGCTGCCTCCCGGAATGAGTCGTTTATCGTGCTTCAGCAAAAAATGTCTGACTTTCAAGCTAGCCCCGTCCCAGAGTGAGGATGATGCCGTCCTGCTTGCGGAGGAAGGGGCGATGTGGCGCTCAAGCAAGCGTATGGCGTCAAACTTGCGCTTGCGGGCTGCTGCACAGTTCACACAGTCACGCCTCGCGCCCGTCGAAAACGACACGGATTTGCGGTACATTCGGAGACTGCCGGAAACGGCAAAACGACTAAAATCTACGCGCACGTCAGCGCAGGGAGCATCAAAAATGTCAGTACGCCATGAGGTAGCCGGAGAAAAAAATAAAACCTACCAAAGGTGCGGGTATACATCCGGTTTTGGGTGCATAGACGCACCTTTGGTAGGGGTATACACAAGTTATACGAAATGCGGGCTAAAATTGATTTTAGAATAATGGAATAAAACATGATTGACAAAAGAATAGAAAAGGGATATGATTTTCTAAATCATGTTGTGGGAGAGAATTCATGGATAATGAAATTGAATTAAAAAACATCAGAAACATATTAAATGAAAACGACAACATAGAGTTTTTAGGTATAAAATTGAATAAAAATATTTCCATAAGAGCATTTGGAAATAAAAATTATTATATTATTGGAAATGATTATGAAGATGAAATAGGAATAAATATAGAAACACTCGAATTATATACTTTGTCAAATAAAACGTTCTATTTGAATAATTCATTTGATAAATTTATAAAATGTGTAAAGTATTTTATGGAAAATTTAAATCTTGAAGAGGATTATATAGAAGATGAACGGCATAAACAAATAAAAGAAATTCAAAAGGGAATACAAAAAATAGATGAAACGGCATTATCAAATGAAAATAATTGGTGGTCATTAATAATTGAGCAGGCGGATGATGGAATATTATAAAAGAATTGAAGAAATAATGGAGTACGCCCGCACTTCGTATAACAGGACTGTATGCGTTCCGCCGCCGTTCGGCGGCTCCAGGGTTCCGCAAAACCGCAGTCGGGCTAGCGCCCTTTGTGCGGTTTTACTCCACCCACAGTTTGGGCAGGG